>NZ_JBCPDQ010000004.1:222477-242706 GCF_040915325.1 Coprococcus sp. RTP21281st1_F1_RTP21281_210402 | reverse complement strand
CTCTCAGGTCATGGAACACGTCCAGAGGCTTTTTATCGCTGTCGACAATTATATGCCTTGTCATATTTGCAACATATACATCCCCCTCGGTTATATAATCCTTCAGTCTTCTTATAGAGTGCTCATACTCTTCCCTGCTGCATTCTTCGTACACATTCAAGTTATACTTCTTCCTCTTTTGTACATCTTCACTCGTCCTGTCAATTATATTGCCATTTTCCCGATCATCCCTGCCACAATACTTCTCTATATCATTCTCCATTACATCAATATTTGACTGTGCATCACCTGTCATCCCATTTGCCACAAGATATGTCTCTTTTTTTAGACAATCTTCAACAACGAAACAGTCATAGAAGATCATGACTGCCTCTGGAACAGACACAAGATCTTCATTGATGGAATCAAGCCCCATCCTATCCATTCCATAATCGTAGGATACATACCCTATCGCTCCTGATACGATCGGCAAATCCTCCGAACTCTTATCCATATGCTGTACAAGATACTGTCTCATATATTCTTCAAATGTTATATTCTTTTCAGAATCTCCATTAACCTCAAATGCATCCCCATTCTTAACAAGCCTGAGATACGGGCATCTCCCGATAATCGAATAGTGTCCCAGATTATTCACAAGGGATGAGTCAAGAAATGCTATTCCTGTCTCATCCTCATATATTTCAAAAACATCAGCTGCACACACATATCTGTCAAGTTTTTTTAGCACTCGCCTCATACCGCTCATATATGACTCCTTATCTGCAATTAAACTTCTCCGCCGCTATACAAAAATTATACAATACATCATGACCATACTCCGTAAGTACCGCTTCCGGGTGAAACTGCACCCCGTACAACGGCAGCCTTCTGTGTGATATTCCCATAACTGCACCATCCTCGGATATAGCATCCACCTGGTAATCATCCGGCAGACTGCTGCCATTTATTACCAATGAGTGGTACCTTGTGACATGAAAGCTTTCCGGCAGCCGCGCGAACAGACCTGTTCCACAGTTATGTATCTCTGTCACCTTTCCATGCATTGGCATCTTTCCTTTTTCAACAATGGCGCCCGCACAATACCCAAGTATCTGATGTCCAAGGCAGACTCCAAGTATCGGAATCTTTCCCTTATACATGTTCACAACATCCACACACATTTTTGCCTCCCATGGCCGCCCAGGTCCCGGTGAAAGTATTATGCCCTCCGGCTCCAGATCTTCCACATCCTGCAGAGATATCCGATCGCACCTCTTCACGGTCACACATCTTCCCATTTCCTCAAAATACGCCTTCAGGTTATATACAAACGAATCCAAATTGTCTATCATCAGATACATGCACTTCTCCTTATCCGCAATCACCATAAAACACAAAAAGGATAACAGCCGGCATGCCAAAGCATGCACAGTCGTTATCCTTTTCGGTCCGTAATCTGCACGTTATTTTTATCTTTGATTTTTACAGATTCTATCATATCTGTCCTCAGAAAGCAAATGCCTTTGCTACTTTTGCGCAGTCTCACTATGCAATGCGCCTACTGACGTGCCCTCTCATAGGCATCTGCATACTGCTGTTCCTGTGAGTTTATCTCCTCAACATCGCGGTTCTGTTTCAAGTAGGTTCCATCAGGCTGCTGTATACGCGCCTGCATGTTGTCCTTCATCATAAGTCCAAACATGTCCCTGATACGCTGCTTGATCTTATCATCATATATAGGTGTAGCAACCTCCACACGGCGGAGAGTGTTACGCGTCATAAAATCCGCCGAAGCTATATATATCTTGTCTCTGTCAGGTGTTCCGAAGATGTATATTCTTGAGTGCTCAAGGAAACGTCCAACAATACTTCTTATCTGTATATTCTCCGTCTCACCAGGAATCCCTGCCAGTAGACAGCATATTCCTCTGACTATAAGTTCAACTTTCACTCCCGCCTTTGATGCCTCAACCAGTTTGTCGATGATCTTTTTGTCAGTGAGAGAATTGATCTTTACACCGATATACGCAGGCTGACCGTCCTTTGCTATGGCAATCTCATCATCTATCATCTTGAGAACCGGAGCCTGCAGGCATTCAGGAGCCACAAGCAGGTGATCAGCATGGCTGACTGTATTGCCAATAAGAATCGACTGAAACACTTTCATGGCATCCTTGCCAATAGCCTCATTTGCAGTCATGAGCGACAGATCTGTGTAGAGTCTGGATGTCTTCTCATTGTAATTTCCCGTTCCTATCTGTGTTATGTACTGGATTTTACCTCCGTCTTTTCTGGTTATGAGACAGAGCTTTGAATGAACCTTGAGTCCGTCAACGCCATACACAACATGACAGCCCGCGTCCTCGAGGGTACGGCTCCACTCTATATTATTTTCCTCATCAAATCTTGCCTTGAGCTCCACAAGTACCTCAACCTGCTTACCATTCTCTGCAGCTTCAACAAGTGCTTCCACAACCTTAGAGTTCTTCGCAAGACGATATAAAGTCATCCTGATTGCATTTACCTTTGGATCTCTTGCTGCCTCCTGAAGGAGATTCAGGAACGGTCTGATGCTCTCATACGGATATGAGAGAAGCACATCCTTCTCAAGTATCTGAGGTATAAGTGGCTTCATCACATCAAGATCCGGTGACTGCTGTGACACCCTCTTCTCAAAGAACAGCTCCTGTCTGTCCCTGAGCTTATCCTGTATCTGGAATACAAATGACAGATCCAGCGGAGATTTTGAATAAAATACATGTTTCTCGTCAAGCTCACAGTAATCACACACCTCGCCCACCATCTTCTGTGATATATCTCTTGTAAATTCTATTCTGACCGGAGCAAGTTTCTTTCTAAGCTTAACAACCTGTTCCATCTGATCTCTGTAGTTGAGGTCTTCATCATACACCTTGCTCACGTCGATATCGGCATTTCTGGTGATCCTCATGAGAGTCTTCTCCTGAACCTTGTAGCCCTTGAAAAGCCCTGGAGCATAGTGAAGGATAAGCTCCTCCAAAAGTATATAGGTTCCCGGCACGCCCGGAAGTGCCACAAGTCTTGGAAGCATGCCACTCTCACAAGGTATGATACCGAGTTTCTTCTTGCCCTTTCTCTCAAGTATGGCAAGGGCATATATCTCTCTGTTCTTGAGGAATGGGAATGGCTGTTTTCTTCCAACGATCATCACTGAGAGCAGCGGAAGTATCTCCTGCGCAAAATAACTGTCAAGATACTTTGCGTCAGCCTTCGACAGGTCTGCGTACCTTACCAGTCTAAACCCCTCCGTCTCAACATCTTTCATGAGATTCTCATATATGTTGTCTTTGATCGCATTGAGCTTTGTGACATTCTCAAGGATCGCATCAATCTGTTCCTGTGGGCTGAGCTTTGTCTTGTTCTCCCTCTGATCTCCGGTCAAAAGTTTCTGATCCTCCAGAGAACCAACTCTCACCATGAAGAATTCATCAAGATTTGACTGATATATTGCCAGAAATGACAATTTCTCGCAAAGCGGTGAATTCTCATTCTGTGCCTCCTCCAGCACACGCTCATTAAACTTGAGCCATGAAATCTCTCTGTTGACGTATACGCCCTTTATTGTACTTATATTTGTATCCTGTGCCATTTCTTCATATTCTCCTTTTCTGTTCTTTATTTTTCTTATCAGTCTGATCAGCCAGTTTACCAATTGCCTGTCCTCTTTCTATCTGTTTTATTCTATACATACACATTTATTCTATACATACACAACAAGACGGATAGCCATATGACTATCCCTCTCATCATAGGAGCAGACTCATTATATGCACCCATGTGAGTTGCTGTTCCTTATTGTGGTAATCATCTCAAATCGCTCCAGGCAGTATACTTCTTATCATATATCTTCTTCAGCATATCCACCGATATGTCAGATAGCGTATTCTCACTGTTTACGATCACAGCAATCGCATCACGTCCAAATACATATGATGTGAGCAGCTCGCTCTCGTACGGCTGAAGGCTTCTGGATGACATTCCAAGGTCACATCTGCCCT
This sequence comes from Coprococcus sp. RTP21281st1_F1_RTP21281_210402, assembly GCF_040915325.1. Classification (NCBI taxonomy): domain Bacteria; kingdom Bacillati; phylum Bacillota; class Clostridia; order Lachnospirales; family Lachnospiraceae; genus Coprococcus; species Coprococcus sp. RTP21281st1_F1_RTP21281_210402. Next base: position 238,687 of record NZ_JBCPDQ010000004.1, on the reverse strand, counting down.
GAAGCGCATCATTGAGTCCCTGTGTCGAATCCGACTCTGTGACCAAGATCTTCGCTGCCGGATTGATCTTCATGTATTCCTCTGCCAGCTTAGATACGATCGGAGCTGCCGATGTAGAACCATGTATCTCCACCGTACCACCAGACTTGTCTGACAGGAATGTCTCGCTCTTTTTTACCGGAACACAGTAGTCCGCAACCACTGCCTGCCCCGCTGACTTCACATAAGCCATGAAATCCTTTGCCACAGCTGACAACTCTCCGTTATACACCAATATATAATCCCTGCACAGAGGATATTTGTCCTTCTCTATAGATGCCGCATCCGGAGCTACACCATCGACATCCAGCGCCTTTACACCACTGTTATTTTCCGCACTGTAAGCTATATAACCTATCGCATTTTTGTCAGAAGCAACTTCCGATATGACCTTATCTGTGGATTCTGCAACAGTGTTTGTTCCCGTAGCATCGGTACCTACAAGATTGTCAAATTCCGTCTTAGTACCGGAACCTTCCTCTCTGGAAACCACATTTATCGTACCCATGGATGACATATCCGGAACGTCCACTTTGGCGCCACATCCTGTGAGTAACAGAGAACCCAGTGCAGTCATTGCAAGAAATTTGCCAATCATTTTCCAGTATCTGTCCCTTTTGCAGCTCCTGTCTATATTACTGTCAATATACGTTCTTTCACATTTGTATTTTGTCATGCCTGAGCACCTGCCTTCACCATGACTTCACTGTCGCTATCCATATTCTCTATATCAAGTTTGTCAAATGTGAAATCGTCGATTGCCTCTTCCGCAATGGATATGCAGTTGTCCGCCATACGGTCCATGCTGTAAAGGAGTGCTGAATAATCCGCTGTCAGGCTTCTCACACATGTGTTTTTCTTGACTCTTGCGAGATGAGCCTTACCTGCCTGTCTCTGGAGCTTTCTTATCTTCTTCTTGTCTGCGGCAACCTTATCAGGAGTTTCGCTGTCCCCAGTAATTATTGCATTCATTGACTCACCGAAAAGTTTCTCTGTCATATCCATACATGCTGTCAGGTCAGCTATCGCAGCATCCGACAGCAGTTGTCCATTGTCCAGGATCTTTTTATACAGGCCATCCACCTCATCGCACCTGTCTGCTATACGCTCTATATTGTTGCTGACCACCATGAGGCCTGCCGCCTGCTCTGCCTGTTTCTCGGTAAGGTTACCACTTGATATCAGCTTTGTGATGAAATCAACTATTATATTCTGAAGCTCCTTGACCTTGTCATGCTCATCCACATATTTGTCACGGATATCTGTAATATTTCTCTTCTCTATAGCATTTTTCATAGCACCTATCATCTTACCCGCATGAACAGACAATCTTGATATTTCTTTTGCGGCCATGTAGATAGCTGCCGCCGGCTGTGACATAGCTTTATCATCGAGGTATTTGGCTACAAAGCCATCTGAATTTTTCTTGTCCTCACCCCTGATGATGAACTTAACTATCTTCACCATAACAGGTATCAGAGGCAGCCAGATAAGTGTACATGCCACATTGAACGTGGTATGCGCATTTGCTATCTGTCTTGATATGATGTCAAGTTCATCGCCCTTCGGTGATATCCACTGCACAAATGCAGCCAGCGGTCTTATAAGGAACATGAAAAGTATGGTTCCTGTGATATTGAATGTACTGTGCGCGATGGCTGTTCTCTTGGCATTCTTGGACTGTCCTATGGATGCCAGAAGCGCTGTGATGGTTGTTCCAATGTTATCTCCAAAAAGGATAGGTATCGCCCCTGCCAGACCTATGACACTGTGTATTCCGTCAGGTCCAGGCTGTGACGCAAAGTTCTGAAGTACCGCAATGGTCGCCGAACTACTCTGTACAACCAAGGTCATGACTGCACCAAGTACAACTCCGAGAACCGGTATCTCTGACACCTTGCCCATCAGATCCACAAATATCGCACTGCTGGCAAGTGGTTTCATAACACCACCCATGACCTCAATACCTTCAAAGAGAAGTCCAAATGAGAATATGACCATACCAACATTTCTGATCTTTTCCTTCTTGAACACAAAGTTCATAATGAAGCCTATGAATATGATCGGATATATGTAATTACTGATCTTGAACGCCATAAGCTGTGCCGTCATGGTCGTTCCTATATTTGCTCCAAATATTACTGATATAGCCTGTGGCAGACTCATGAGTCCTGCACTTACAAATCCGATGACCATGACCGTGGTCGCCGAACTGCTCTGGAGAACTGCGGTTACAAGTGCCCCCGCCAAAGCTCCCATCAAAGGATTCTTGGTAAGGAATCCCAATATCCTCTTCATCTTCTCTCCTGCTGCCTTCTGGAGTGCATCGCTCATGCTATTCATTCCATATAGGAACATTGCAAGTCCTCCCAGCAATCCAAATACTATCTTAACTCTTTCATCCACTGTGTTTTTTTCCTCCTTATGTAAATCTCATCTTAAACAAGCATATCCACATAAGGAAATGGCCGCTATCCACATGCAGTAAACGAAATGTAAAATCTATGTAAAAAGCAAGAAAAGCCAGCAGACACACTTCATGTGTATCTACTGGCTTAAATTTCATCACCATAAATTTGCTATTATACTAGCATTTTGTATCGTATTTTTCAATATGCAGGCACGTAAAATTTATGTAAACTACATTAAAACAGTCTATCCAGTGATAGTATTATAAAGTTAGCACCTTTCTTATCTTTTTTTCACCATCAAAATAATTTAATTTTAGCATTCTATGAATTATTGCTTCTTTACACTGTTCTCCCTCTCTTACATGTTTACTATCCAAGGCCCCCACCTCTCTGTTTCTGCCAAGTATCAACTGATCTATCGAAACATTAAAAGTATCTGAAATCTTCACTAAAACTGTTACATTTATCAGAGGCTTTTCTAGATGTGACATGAATTAACGCATATATATCAAGTTAATCACTTGATAACAAATAAAAAAGAGGTCTCCACGTTCTGATGCGCACCCGGAATTCCAGATGTATTCCAGTTACATTGATTGGGAGAACCTCTTTTTTATTTTCTTATATTATTCTCTTCTAATTGTGCTCTGGCACTACAGCATAGAACACCAGATCCTCATCGCCGTTGTTCTTCAGACTATGGCTGTGTCCCGGCGGGCAATAATGGCAGTCGCCCGGATTGAGTATCTCCATGGTGTCGTCATACTCCATGGTTCCAACTCCTGAGATGATAAATATGATCTCGCTGTTGATGTCATGTGTGTGAAGCCCTATAGAACTTCCGGCTGGAAGTGTTGCCCTCATGATCTTGTTGTAATTGCCTACGTGCATGCGTGGCTTGAATACGCCTTCGCCACCCTTAAAGTTCTGAATATTCTGCTCCTCAAGGGAATCGAATGATATCTTCATCTGTTGTCCTCCTTACGAAAAATACGAAAAAATCCTGCAAACGCATATAATACGCTCCGCGCGGCGTCTGCGTGCTATGTCGTCAAGCGCACCACACTCTCAAGAAGTCTGTCACAGGCTTCCTCTATTATATCTTCTTCTATACCCGAATAATTGATAACCAGCGTGTGGCTGTCCTCCTGCTCTTTTCCGTGGCAGTACTGGCTAAGGCTGGATATGTTGATTCCTGCCGCGGCAGCTCTGTCCACCATCTCTCTGTCCGTGTATGACGTGTCGATCTCCATAAGGAAATGAAGACCTGCATTCTCTTCCTTTATCGTTACCTGTGGATACAGCCTGTGACTCCTGATACAACCAAGTATCCTGTCCCTGCTGTTCCTATAAAACTTTCTCATCCTGTTGATGTGCTTTTCCAGATACCCCTCCTGGATAAACCTTGTGAGTGTATACTGATCAAAATTCGACACCGTACACGCATAAAAGCTTAGTACATGATTATACCTTACCATGAGCGGTATTGGCAATACCATGTAGCTTATTCGTATGGTTGATGACAAACTTTTTGAAAATGTATTCATGTATATGACCTTATCTGAGGCATCTATACTCTGAAGTGCTGGGATCGGATTGCCCACCAGACGGAATTCACTGTCATATTCATCCTCTATGATATATCTGCCCTCCTGCTTTGCCGCCCAGCCCAGCAGTTCATATCTCCTACTCGCCGGAGTGACAGTTCCCGTAGGGAAATGGTGTGACGGTGATATATGCACCACATCAGCCCCGGACCGCTCTAGCGAATCTATGTTGACACCGCTCTCATCCATGTCTATATAACAGCATTTCACTTGATATGCATCGTATATGTGCTGTATCTTCTGATATCCCGGATTCTCCACACCGTATACGCTGTCCCTGCCGAGAAGCTGTATGATAAGACCATACAGATATTCCGTTCCCGCGCCGACTATGATCTGGTTCGGGCTTACAGACATCCCCCTGAACTGATAGAGATAATCCGCAATGGCCTTTCTGAGTTCAAATATACCACCAGACGGTGATCTCTTCATAAGCTTTTCCCGGTCATCCATCATCGTCTCCCTCATGAGTTTCGTCCATGTCGAAAATGGGAAGTTCTCACTGAGGGTGGAATTGTTTACAAAGTCGGCAAAGAACCTGTTCTGGCCAGGGGATTCTGCGTGTTCCCTGATCACATGAGAATGCTCTGTCACATGGTCTTCCGATCGTATTCCGCGCAAGTATGCAACGTCCGATTCATCTGAGGTCATGTTCTGCCTTGCATTATCTTTCATTACGGAACCTTCTGTACCACCCTTATATTCACTGGCATAGTAGGCATTGCGCACTCCCACAACATCCGCATCCTCGGCCTTCACGTCACACACATAGAACCCGCTCTTCGGCTTGGAATAAATATACCCCTCCGCAAGAAGCTGGCTGTAGGCATTCTCCACAGTGACCACGCTCACATTCAGATGAGCTGCAAGTGCCCTCTTTGACGGCAGCTTCTCATGGGCTTTAAGATTTCCTATCAATATGTCATTTTTTATCTCTTTGTACAAATGCTCATAGAGGAAATCCATCCCTCTGTCGTCAAATGAATATGTAAGCATCCACTACTCTCCCAATACTATATCAACGATCTTCTGTGTGTCATGTATGACAAATGGTGCGCCAAGGCTCATGATAAACTCCTCGTCTCTGAATCCCCAGCCGACCATGATGACATCCGTTCCAGAATTTCTTGCTGTGGCAAGATCCACATCAGAGTCACCTATATATACGACATCCTTCTTCTCAAGACCAAGCGTTCTGAGGCACTCCTCCACCATGTCAGGTGCCGGTTTCTTGGCTATGCCAGACTTCTCACCAAGTGCGAAATCAAACATTCCTGGGAAATAGTCAACGCACAGATCCTGAACAGCGAAATCTGCCTTGTTGGACACAACCGCAGTCTTCACACCTGCTGCCCTGAGCTTTGCTATAGCATCATGTATTCCGTCATATGGTCTGGTCTTGATTGCACTGTGCTCCTTATAATAAGAAGCAAATGTATCAAACACCTTATCTATCGTTGCCACATCAGTTCCCGCCGGCACAGCTCTCTCAATGAGCTTTCGTATGCCATTCCCAACAAATCTTCTAACCTCATCTATAGTTCTCTCAGGGAATCCATGATGAGCAAGTGCATAGTTTGTACTGTCTGTCAGGTCCTCAAGAGTATTGAGTATTGTTCCATCCATATCAAATATCGCTGCCTTGTATCTCATGTCATACATCTCCTTGTCTTATTTGTAATTATGCTTATTCCCATTATAATCTGTGAGTTAAGGTTGTCAATCAACAATGACGCCACAAAAAATCCGGCACAGGAGGGAGGTTCCTGTGCCGGACTTTTATATACAAATGAAAGTAATCATCTATCGTATATTTATTCAATTGTTATATACTTTGACTTTGGCTCTTCCGGTTTCTTCTCAATCTTTGGAACTGTGAGCTTAAGCACTCCGTCCTCAAACTTGGCCTTGATATCTTCCTGAGTCAGATCCTTGCCAACATAGAAAGTTCTGCTACCTGAGCCACTGTAACGCTCCTTGCGGATATACTTTGTCTTCTTATCTTCCTCTGTGGTCTCACTCTTTGTAGAAGCGTTCACGATCAGATATCCATCCTTGAGCTCAATCTTCACATTCTCTTTCTTAACTCCTGGAAGATTCATCTCAACTGTGTAGGCATCCTCGCTCTCGGCTACATCAGCCTGCATAAATCCATTCATCTGCGTCTGCTTTGGTGCTGTATAAGTCCTCTCAGGATATCCAAAGAAATCATCTAAAAAGCTATCTCCAATAATACTAGGCATTAACATAAGTCATCTCTCCTTCCAATATCTATCCCCTCTGCCTTTATCGCATCAGGTATATACATGTTAATAATTTCGTTTCCTTTTCAAAGGATCGCTTCAAGGCTTATCGTTAATTTCTATTTAGAAGCTCTTTCCTTTGACTGATTATGTTATACCACTTCTGTTAGCACTCGTCAACACAGAGTGCTAATAAATTTTGTGAAAAATTTGTGAAGTCCACTAATTCAGGACTTCACAACCTCACACATAAAACACCTTTTCATCCTCAAGCCTGAAACATGCAAGTCTTGCGTTCTTTATTCCTATGCTTCTCATCCAGCATCCACAGTCTATGTCATAGAACAAAAAGTCCCGTTCTTTGTCATACCTTCGAAATACCCATCCATCATTATATGCAAATTCTTTCTCTTTGGTCGTAGGAGTATGCCCCGCCACTACCATGCCGTGCATGATGCCGCCATTTGTAAATCCATCACCCCTGGCATTCATATAGAACTCTTCCCTTGAGCTATACATGGCCTTAAGTTCCGGCGTATCAAGTCTCCTGATGTATCCGGCATGGACTATTATGCATGTTCTGCCAGACACTTTCGTTTCATATAGATACGGCATGTTCTTTATCCGGTCCGCCCATGCACATAACTGCGAGAAAGTATATCCGGATTCTATCAGCTCATATACCGTCTCACAGCGGTCAAACTTTACGCTGGCATCTTTTTTCGCAAGCTTTTTCATCGACTGGTACAAAGTTTTCGTGTCCTGCAGGCTATCCCTGTCAAGATCCATTTTGTAGCTGATGATCCTCATCGCCTCTATATTCTGTGCAAAGTCCTCATCATGATTGCCTCGTAGCAGAATGACATTTGGCGGAACATTCATTATCCATTCCAGCACCTCAGCGTTCTTTGGTCCCTTATCCACATAATCCCCGGCACATATCAGAGTGTCACTGTCTCCCAAATTTATCTTCTCAAGCATCCGGATCAGCTCATCATAGCATCCGTGAATGTCCGATATTACATAACTGCCCATATCTGTCCTCCCATATCATACTTCATATCGAACATATACTAGTCTTATTTCTGTAAATGTCAACACCATCTGAAAGTAAATTCTGAGTAAATGTCTGGTCAGGACATATAATGCTTGTGCTTTCCAATATCGCCAAATAGTCCAGCGCTCATTCATCAAGCATTAGCTTTCCTTTCTTCGCCTTCAACTTTAATCGTTCCATTTGTTCTTTCTCGATCTGTTGAATACTTTTTTCTGGCGTTGGAAGATCTTCAGGCATCGTGCCACCAATCTTTTCTATTGCAGTGCGCACTTCTTTTCCAACATTATAATGAACTGATGTTGCCTTATCAGCGCCTTGTATTTTGTCTTTCCTCAACTTTTCTTCTGTCTGAGATATACGAAACAAGTTTGCGATCAACTCCGTACTTCCCATATAGTCAAGTATTTTTTGCCCAACTTCTAACTGTTTTCTTGAATGGATATCGTCTACATCAAGTCCTCCATACAGACCCATATAACCTGCATTTTGGAAAAAAGCAAATTCTTCATTTGTTATTACTCCAGCATTATGAGCAGTCTCTGCCAACATCTGATTCCACTGCTTGATATCGCCCCGAACCACCAGTCTCCTATTATCCTCATCCAACTCATTAAAATGATCAGCGACTTCCTGTCTGTATGTCTGTATTGCAAAATATGTCTGACCTAAAGCTATGACTTCCTTACGTGGATCTCCATTCTGTACTACCAAATAACATGCATATCGGGATAATTCGTAATCTCTTGTTGGTTTCGACGTAACTCCTGCTTCAACGATTTTGCTGACCTCAGCAAAATCGTCAGAAACCCTATGTCCACTATTCTCACTTGCAATCATCGCTCTTTTTATTACCTTATTACCATAATAATTTTATCATAGTTACACCTTAAGCACTACTTGATTCCCGTATTTTTTATTATTTACGCCATATTTAGCAGTCTCAATTACTTTCCTACGTTTTTCCTATACCATATAATTCTGACAAATACATACAAAGGAGATCAACTATGGACAACATGCAAACATTGATAAAAAACTATTTGGAATACTGTGGTAAACAGAAATGCCTTGATGAAAAAACTCTGAAAGCGTATAAGATCGATCTAAAGCAATTCTCAGACTATCTTTGCTCATCTGACATCACCGACGTTTCCACCAGTATATTGGAAGATTATATCGGTGAACTTCATAATAAATACAAGCCCAAGACCGTAAAACGTAAAATTGCATCTGCAAAAGCATTTTTTCACTATCTTGAATACAAGGAAATCCTGGATAGAAATCCGTTCAATAAACTGCAGATCAAATTTCGAGAGCCCGTAATATTACCCAAGACCATTCCACTTCACACCGTTGAAACAATTTTGTCCACCATTTATGAACAGCTTAATTGTGCCAAAACTATCTATCAAAGAAGGAATTCTCTGAGAGACGCAGCCGTTATTGAACTTTTATTTGCAACCGGCATGCGAATTTCTGAACTCTGTGCGCTGAAAGTCAACGATATCAACCTGTACGATGGAAGCATCCTTATATATGGCAAGGGTGATAAAGAGCGCCGACTTCAGATAGGAAATCCGTCTGTCATAAGTATACTGAACAAATATGAAGTTGATTTTCATTCCGAGATAATGAAGTGCAATCACTTCTTTGCAAATCAATCCGGTCGGTCACTGACCGATCAGACTGTCCGCAGAATGATAAATAAATATACCGCTCTTGCCGCAATCGATCTACACATAACTCCACATATGTTCAGACATACTTTTGCAACCAGTCTGCTGGAAGCTGATGTGGACATCCGCTATATTCAGGAAATGCTGGGGCACAGCTCTATCAACATCACCGAGATTTATACTCACGTTGCTCTTGCTAAACAGCGAAGTATTTTGGCAACTAAACATCCGAGAAATAATTTTAATATTTAGTTATGTGAGCAAAGCATATTATCCTTCGGGGGATATGCTTTGTTTTTATTTTGCACCTTTAATCAATCTCGGCAGCGGTGGTATTTATACGGATAATAGGTAATTATCAATTAAACATTTAAAGATAGGATTAAAAATAACATAGTATGAAAACTTCAGATTTATTCAATTTTCAATTTGTTGATCGAAGCAAAGAACAAAAAATAATAAATAACTTTTTTCAAAATATTACTGGAAAAACACTTTGGATAAAAGGGGAAAGTGGCTTAGGAAAGACGGCGTTTTTTAATTATGTTTATAATAATTGGAATAATTATTCCTTATGTTATATTAATGTCAAAACTGAGAGCACGGCAGCCGAAATATTACAAGTTTTTGTGCTTGAATTACAAAAATATAGTGATATTGATTTTTTATCTATGATTAAGAAAAAATACAAAAAATTTTATAATACTGTATATAAAAAAAGCAAGGATGTTACCGGAGAAATATCATCTAACATCAGCAAAGTTATAACAATTATTTTAGATATTGCATATACTGCTGTAACATTACGTGATAAGCAAGTAAGTTCACAGGAAATGATTGTAGAATACATCCGAAATATTCTATCAGATAGAAAAATATGTATTTGTATTGATAATTTTTCTAGATGTGATATTGAAACAGCGGAAATTATCATTAACATTTTTAAACATTTTTATACCTTTGAAAATTTTCGAAGCTGCATTATTACAACATCTGAGGAACTGAATGCTGAGATGCAGCAAATGCTATATCGGGAGTTAAATTATACAGAAATAAAAATAGAATATTTTAATAATTATTTATATTTTACTGAAATTCTCAGTCCTATTTTTGAATTGGAAAATTTTGATACTTCAGACATAGAATATCTATATAAAAAATGTAAAGGAAGTCCTAAAAAACTTTCAACCGTAATTTCTAAATTATTAGAAAAAAATGGTATATCAATTTATGATAATGCAAAAGCAGTAATTGACAAGAAAAAACTTTTTTCAATTTTACAATCAGAAAATATTGTATTTAATTCTGAGGATTTTACTACAGCACAAAAATGGATTATATTTTCATATTTATGTTTAAATGAAAAAGTAGATTATTGCTTACTTAAAGAAATATCATTGTATATAACAAAAAAAATAAATTTATACGTCGCATATAATGACGAAAAATTTTCACAAGAGTTAGAAAAAATAATTGATCATAAAATTTTAGCATATAATTCTGACAATACAATATCGCCCCAACATGATATAGATTATAGAGAATTGCAAAATATTTTTGATGAGTCAGGGTTAAAGCCTTTATTTTCGTATCATACTTTTAACTTTTTGAAAAATAGGAATGATGTTGCAGAATGCCAAAAACTAAGATGTAGACTTGCGTATAACGCATCAATTGATGGGTGGGAAAGACTTAATTTTAGATATGGAAAAGAGTTATCCCATAACAAACAATATTATGACGCTCAAAAGGTGTTTTTTAAATTAAGTAATCACCTTAATAAAATGCATATTATGCAAGTATTATTTATTGCAATTAATTCCTATCAAACTGGTAACTATAAACTTGCAATTAGTCAGTTTAAAACTATATCGCCAGAACAATTGCGCTTTGAGAAGCCTCAATATTATTATTTTTATTATATGGGTAAAAGCTATAATAATATAGGTGATACAATGTGTGCAGCCAATTTACTTGAAAAAGCTCTTGAACATGTTGATATAGACAGTAGAGAATATGTGCAGACATTGAATATGCTACATATGTATTATTATGAAATTGATGAGAAAATCGATTTATCTAAAAACATATTTTTTAAAATAAAAAATGAGTACGAAAATATTTATCCTGACATTTGGGCAAATACGATGCGAGGATGCCACAATTTCATACCTTATGAAAGCGCTATAAAATTATTAAATAAGGCAGAGAATATTTTAAGTAATGATTTAGAAATTGCATATATAAAGACAACGAAAGGATTTCTATATGCTAAAAACGATAAACTTAATAATGCAACAAAAATGTTTGAAGATGCGGCATCAATAATAAAAGTACTGAGAATTCATGAGTATTCATATGCCGCCAATAATTTAGCGATATGTTATATGCTAAATAATAAATATATTGAGGCAAAGGATGTTTTGCAAGAAGCTTTACTATGGAACAGAACAGATTATGGAGATATCGTCTTACAAAATCATTTAATGATGTGTTGCATTAACCTAAATCAACAACAAGAGGCTATACCTTATTATGACTATGTAAATGGCTATGTAAATAAAAACCCTAATGCTGATATAATTATGAAACGGAAATTATATATGAATTTAGCAATAGCAAGCAAGCAACTGGGATTTGAAATGCAAAGTAAAACCTATTTTGATTTATGTGAATCAATAGTTGCAGGGACTTCTAGCGAATGGCGATATTATGCATTAACCCACAATACTAAAAATTGTCCAGTTTCAAAACCGAATGCTAAATGTTCAAATACGTTGGATTTTGACCCTTGGTTTTTAGTGTATGCTCACGATTAATTTACTTTAATCGATCCATAACTGTAGATATATAATACTGTACCATGTTAGAGAAAGTTACATTATTTTTACTTGCAATAAATCCAATCTCACTTGTACTACTGAATCGAGGGGCAGAATTTATTTCAATAAAACTTATATTTTGGGTTGATAAATTTATACGATAATCAATTCGGCAAATATCATGCACTCCTAATGTATGTGCTATCATAACTGATTGTTTTTTTGTTTTTTCAACTATATCTTTCGGTAAGTATTCGTTATCAAGATATAATTTTCTAAGTTTATTTTGCTTTTCTTCAATACCATAGATTGCATAAGGGGAATTGTCAAACAATTCCGCTGTTACAATGTTATTTACAAGGTAGGAATTGGTGTTGCCTATTAAGTAATTTGTTACATCAATTCCTTTAACATACTCTTCTATAATGACTTCATCAAAATTATCGAGTAATTCTGATGTTTTAAGTAGTACTTCATCTTTTGAATGACAAACACAACTGGCAGAAATACCTAGCGAGGATCCAGAACAGTTGGGTTTTACAAAAAGAGGAAAATGCATTTCCTCTACTATTTTTAAGTTGATTGGCATATCATGACTTACAACACATGATTTAGGCATATCAATCCCTAATTTTAGTAATGCTTTTTTGCAAAAGTGTTTGTTGTTCATTATTACAGATTGAAATACTCCTGATCCGCTGTAAGGAACATTTAAAATATCTAATAAAGCAGGGGCTTGTACACGACTATACTGTTGATCCATTCCATCTGTAAAGTTTAAAAAAATACAATTTTCAAATGTTCTCTTTGTGTCAATAGCATTGATTAGTTCTGGTATTCCACCGAAATAATCACAGTCATATCCTAATGAGTTGATGGCTGTAAGTATTTCATTAATATTTTTAATGCTAGGATGATCATTGTACATAGTATTTGTACCCAGATTAGCATAATTAGTATAATTTTCGCGATAATCACATATTAACCAGAATTTCATAATGAGTCCTCCCGATAATTAAATATAATAGAAAAAGCGCTAGGTTCTAAGTTTTTAAGTGTTTGATAATTACCTATTATCCTTCATTATCTATGATATCATTTTAAGTCTAAGAAATCCATACATTATTCCCACAAAATATTTTTGTTACATATATAATAATCACCCTCATACTACCCACCCTTCACAGTCAGCATCTACAAAAACATACTTTCCATCCCCCGAATTACGAATTGTGCTTCCATCACATATATGATAAAATTTATTCAGTTAGTATATTCTAACCCAATGATTAGATTAAATTTGTCAGCCACACCACTGCGGATTCTAATAGGCTGGCATCAGGTTATGGGAGATAAATGAGATGAAACGGGCATATTCAGTATCGAGCTATGCAAAGCTTTACGAAAAGTACTGTAAAGAAAATCTTCCGTCCGAAGCGGATGATATATTCAAAAAGGCTGATGAATATTACAGGGAATTTATGCGCAGGGACATGCCGGATCTCGGCCAAAATATGATGGCTACCAATATGTATGACTGGTTTACCATCGTATCATTCTATGAGGCAAGCGGTCACAGGCTTGACGGCGAGGTTCTTCTCACCATCAAACGGGATGCCGCTGAAAAGATGAAATTCCTTGGGAAAATAGTGAATGGCAACAAAAGCAACTGGCCATATAAGTTATTTGAAAAAACCTATGTGAAGTTCAACAGGATGCAGAAGGAACACCAGGCAAAAGGCGAATGGATGGATAGTTGGAAGGTTGAGATCAACCCGGATGGAAGGACTGACGGGTTCTGCTTCCATCTGATTGGATGTCCTATAGCGAAGCATGCAAAGGAGCACGGCTATGCGGACCTGCTCCCTTATCTGTGCAGGACTGACCACTACCTTGCGGAGGTCATGCACGCCCGCCTGATTCGTACACAGACCGAGGCTCTTGGCGGGGATTGCTGCGACTACTGGTACGTAGGCGACGAGAGTCCTGCACTGGAGCAGTATAAGGATCTTGAGAAAATATAACTATTCCCCTACAAAGTAAAAAGCAAGCATCTGATTCTAATATAACGATGCTTGCTTTTTTATATTTATATACTAAACCAGTCAAGCACCTCAACCTGTTCCAGATTCTCGTCCGAATGCTCTATCTCCCTGGAATATCTGTAAGAGAGTTCTATGAGATCATCCGTCGACAAAGTCTCACCATTTCTGAGCCATCTCGCCATGAGTAGCATATAGAGTTCAACCGCATGTCCCACGCATGCGTTCACCTTGCCGGATATATTGTCGTCATACACTGCGCCGAGAATGTAGGTTGATATGAAGTAGACTATGATCTGTTCAAGGAATATGTCCAATGTCATATGAGGGGCACACCCACCGTGATTTCTCCACCATGCATCAAACCTCTTCCTGTTGCCGGCAAAAGCTTCCTCACCCTGTCCAAACAAAAGCTCCTGCGACTCAATGAGCACATCCTCCCAGTCATCATACAGGAGTTCAAGATCTTCGATGAGAAACATAGCCTGTTTTTGAAGTAACATATACTCTTCATGTTCTCCGTGGATCTCCGGCTTATCCTGCTCCTCACACTCATCCCACATGACAAGGTCGCCCTCGTCATAGTGTCTCTGTGCCGACGCGCCGATCTGAAGCACCCGCTCGATTCTGATCCGGATGTCCACACTTCTGTCCTGAATGACTTTCAGTATCGCCTCCCGGATATCCTCCAGATTGGAGTACAGGAAATAATCAAAGTCATCGAACACCTCGTCCTCGTCATCTTCCTCAGTCACAAATGTCACCTTGTCAGTGATGTTCATCAGTATACGTGCCACCTCAGGACATGAAAGTGATAACGAAACCTCGCGCACGTTCTCGAATTCCTCCGTATGTCTCGGATACTCCCTGCAGGTGGTACAAAGGCTTTCCTTACCCATATGTATATACAGATCACACAACATGTCATCCCGCAGAAATGCACACTTTCCACTTCTACCATGCCTGAAAACGCCCTCTTTCCAGTTCACTTTTCGGTGAAGCTCCGGTCTGTAATCTCCATCATACTCCTGATACCTTTCAAGAGAATCGTCATCTATCACTATCTGCCATTTGCCGCAGCATGTGTCCGGGCATTTGTCCGCTATGCAGCTGAATTTCTTATAATAATCCGGGTATGTGTAAATCATATGTACTCCTTTATATATAATCATGCCATTATTCCATTCATCGGCTCTGCAGCACGATCACGAACTTGTTACCGTCCTTTTGGGAAATAACACTTAACATTCCGCCCTGTTTTTCTATGATCTCCCTTGACAGATAAAGACCTATTCCAACGCCATCCTTGTCACCGGAATTTCTGCCACGGTAAAACCTCTCAAATATATGTGTGCGCTCATCCTCTCCTATTGGTTCATTCTCATCTGTCACACTGATTTCAACCGTGAGCCCTAGTTTTCTGACCGACAGGACTATCTCACTTCCAGTTTTTCCGTATTTTATCGCATTATCCAAAAGATTGAAACACGCTTCCGCAGTCCATCTTCTGTCATGCTGTATATCACATTTCACCTGTTCATCATATCTGATAGTTATATCGGCGTTTTTCGCACTCACATATACATCTTTCACTGCCTGCAGCACAGTGTCATTTATACTCTGGCTTTTCACATCGAGATTGATAAGTCCGCTTTCCAGTCTGGATACCTTTATCATACTCTCCGAGAGAAATGACAAGCGCTCCACCGCCAGTTCAAGGACTTGCAAGTACTGAGTACGCTCATCATCACTTATATCCGGATTTTTCAGAAAATCCGTGTACATCCTCAGGTTCGATATTGGCGTCTTCAGTTGATGGGAAAGATCCGATACCAGCCCCTTAATATTCTCATGCTCCAGCCTCTCTCTGGAATTCTGAAGCTTCAGCGCATCGATTATCTTGTCAACCTTGCTCTGCAGCCTTGATACCAGCGAGTCATCATTTTCCGGAAATACCTGCTGCCGTTTCAGGTCAGAGAGATTGTCCAGAAGATCCGACATAGCTGCCACGACCTCCGAAATAAAGTCATCATCTGCCTTCTGCAGCAACTTTATGACAACAAACATAACTACACCACACGCCAGTGACCTATGGCCGCAAGTATTTTCCCTGAACATACATACTCAAATACTGCTAAAAACACAAACAAAAGAAGTGAGCATACATACAGCATCCTCACTCTCTTTGTATATTTACCATAGTTTTCAATATATTTATCCATATTATCTCTGTTAGCTACCCCTGCCTATGTCTCTCCGAATGTATATCCAATTCCAAACACCGTGATCACGTACTCCGGATTGCCTGCATCC
>NZ_JBCPDQ010000004.1:0-222327 GCF_040915325.1 Coprococcus sp. RTP21281st1_F1_RTP21281_210402 | reverse complement strand
CCTGTATTCCGTAACGGACAGCTTTACAGGTTCATCCGATATGTACACCTGCATCCGTTCAAAGTCAACACTCATATCCCCATAATGAAAACGTTCGCGCTTTACCCCATCCAGTGCATTTTCACTTCTTCGAAGGACTGCCTCTATCCGCTGATACAGAAGTTCCACGGAAAACGGCTTCGCTATATAGTCATCGCAGCCGGCCCGGAACCCCTCTATCATATCAGCCTCCGTATCTCTTGCCGTGAGGAAGATGATCGGGACCTTTGTGCTTTTTCTCAGTTCTCTGCAGTAGTCAAGGCCCCTTCCATCGGGAAGGTTTCTGTCAAGCAATATCAGATCGAAGCCATGTTCCAGACAGCCATCCGCCTCCTTGCATGAGTACGCAGTTTCAACTTCGTATCCCCTCTTTTCAAGGAATAGCTTCACACCTCCACATATGATCACATCATCCTCCACGACCAAAATACGTTTCATACTTTCTCCTATCAATTACATGCTGATTCCATATCATTTTCACGACTCCCGATCTGCCCAATATCTATGATGCTTCTCTCAGCCGGCTTGTCACCGTATCTTTTGTCACAAGTCTGAACACCATCGCCGGAACCACAATGCATATAGCAAACAGCACAACAACGACTCCGGCAACAAGTGCATACGGATAATTAAACACTGCATAATCGGCTATATTCACACTTAGCCGGCCAGCTCCATACATCATAAGACTTCCAAGCGTCACAATAAGTACTGTTGTTATAATACCATAAAACATGCCCTCGTACATAAGCATATTACGTATCTGCCTCTTTGTCATTCCAACGCTCTCAAGCACTGCCAGTTCCAGTTTTCTCGTATATACACCGGTGATCATGACATTGATATAATTCACCACTCCGATAAGTATCAATATGATCGACATTCCACCGCCTATCACCTCAAGCGACAGCATAGACTTCTTGAATTCCGAGCCCTCCACCGACTTGATATCACTCCCGGCTATGACTGGATTTTCCTTTACGATGCGCTGTACATATGGTGTCACTTCTGATTCTTTTCCTTTCTCCGCATCCGCAATGATGCATGAGATCTCCGCATCCGGGAACAGATCATCCATCACCGCATCACTCACAAATATCGCCTCCGGAGCTCCACCAAGTACCCAGTAATATCCGGCGGTGATTGCTGACCGCTCTGTTCTCATCATGGCTACACCGACTGAGATCTGTCTCTTCCTGCCCGTCTGGTCATTTACAAGTGTCAGAGTCTTATCCGTCATCCGCTCCGACGCTGATATGGAATCTACATAACCTATCAGACATACCTCTCCTTTTTCGAATGCATCTATATCAATCTTCTGTCTGGCAGTTTTGTTGTAGAGCTTTATCATATCTGAATTGACCGATATCAGCGGTGCCCCATACTGTGCCTCACTGTTGGTCGTTGTCTCATAAAATGTCGCAAGAGATTCCGGGTCATCCTCGGTCTCAATAAACGGTGCATAAAGTTCAGCATCAAATGGCAGTCTTACATTTGCGCTTCTGTCCACCTCTACATTACCCATACCTGGAATGTTTCGCATCTGATCCGCGATGTCTGCCATGGTCGCCTGAGGCTTAGAGTTATCTGATTCTCCGTCGCCATATAGCACATAATCATTGTGAATATAGTGCTCTATATAACTGTCCGCATCCATGCATGATATAAATGTATTCACACACAGAAATGTAACTGAACCCATGAATATTGATGCGAACACAAGTATACTTCTCTTTTTTTCACGAAACACATTCCTCCATGCCATCTTCCAGGGCCTTCCTCCACTGGTGGACTTATATCTTGTTCCCGATATATTTCCAGCATATTTCATCGCATCGATTGCAGATATCTTCCCGGCATATTTTGCCGGTTTCCTTGCACTTATAAATACAGTTACAAATGCAAATACCACGGAGAATACATATATTCCCGGATTGAAACTGACCGCCGATGAAAGTGCACCTTCCCTGTCTACCGACAGCATGTTCATAGCAAGAGGAACAACGCCAAATGACACCGCCGTTCCAAGGAGTACACCTATCGGAATTCCTATACAAGCCAGATATAGTGCCTGTTTTTTCACTATCTTCTGTATCTGGGACATCGTGGCTCCGATGGTTTTCAACATTCCATAGAATCTTATATCCTTTGTAACAGATATATACATTACATTATATATAAGAAGATATCCACTAAGGAGTATCATAAGAGCTATAATGCCTATACTTATAGCTATAAAAACACGGTTTGAACCATTTTCAGACTGAACATCATATTTCACGTCAAACTTCTGGTCATGCCTCAAAGTAACATTCTTTTCAAGTTCATCTTGGAGTTTATCACCCTTGCCCTCCTTTGCGGAGATACTGACACGTCCATCTTTCTGCATATCTATTCCCTGGGAATCCACATATTTCTTTGACACCAGGCATACGCTGCTCTTGGCAAATCCTGTGTACCAGCCTGAGAGCACAAAATTTTTCCTCTCACCATCCATCACCAAAGTAACGTTCTGACCAACCTTTGGCGACGTGATACCCATATTGCCAAGTATCTGCTTTGTGAGCATTATCTCATTCTCATCCTTCGGATAACTGCCATTTATATCGGTTATGGCAGGTTTCAGATTCTCATTAAATTCCGTATCATCATCATACTGAAGCAGATAACTGTACTTGCCTGATTCCGTGCTTACCGTCTGTGCATCGATCTGTATTCCCGCCGCAAGAAGTGACGGACAGGACTTTATATCATTTATCTGACCTTCAGATGGATGCTCCATATATATAGAAGATCTTGTTCCCTGAAGTCTGAGCTGCATCTGGTTAAGATTTTTAGCTATGGAAAATCCCAATGTAAATACAGCCGTGAACATAAATGTTGTGAGAACGATCGCCAGAATAACAATTACATTTCGCACTTTATTCTGCTTCAACATTCGATGATATATCCTGCTCACCGCCGCCTGGTTATTGTTTCTAAGCATCCTTCTCACCCCCATTTGCCCCATCTGGTACTCCTGCTGAGAAGATCCTGCCATCTTCGATCCGTATCATCTGGTCTGCCATGGTTGCGATCTCTTCATTATGAGTAATCATCACTATCGTCTGTGCAAACTCTTTACCAGTCAGCTTTAACAGTGCAATGACATCCATGCTGGTCTTGCTGTCCAGATTGCCTGTCGGCTCATCAGCCAATATGATAGAAGGTTTTGCTGCCAGCGCTCTGGCTATCGCAACCCTCTGCTGCTGGCCTCCTGACAGCTGGTTAGGCATGGAAAATTTCTTTTCCGATAAGCCGAGCACATCCATAATTTTATCTACATACACAGTGTCTATCTTCGTTCCATCCAGCTCGATCGGAAGCACTATATTCTCGTACACATTTAATATCGACACCAGATTGTAATTCTGGAAGACAAATCCTATCTTTCGTCTTCTGAATATCGTAAGTGCCTCATCGTCCATTTCAAAAATAGCTTTGCCGTCCAGTATAACATCTCCTGATGTTGGCCTGTCGAGACCTCCTAAGAGATTTAGAAGTGTTGACTTTCCGCTTCCCGAACCGCCTATGATAGATACAAATTTTCCCTCTTCAATATCAAGTGACACATCTGTAAGCGCATGCACGACATTGTCTCCTGTTCCGTATGTCTTTGTAAGATTGTGGGTTGATAATATATTCATGATACCTCTTCCTTTTCATTCCTTTTTCATTTTCTGCCATTTCTTTGTCTGATCTACTTGATGGTTTTATTCTAACATCCACATCTTACAATCTTATTACATTTAATATTAAGATTTAGTGGTCACTGCTTACATTATCAATATATTAAAAGACCCAGCCCCTGTTAATAAGAGACTGAGTCTTTGATTCCTATCCATTATTTATGTCTGTTTCTATACTCCGCCTACAAGTTGGCTGCCAGCACCTGCTCCATAACCTGTAGCACTCCCCGTTCC
Source organism: Coprococcus sp. RTP21281st1_F1_RTP21281_210402 (assembly GCF_040915325.1). Taxonomy (NCBI): domain Bacteria; kingdom Bacillati; phylum Bacillota; class Clostridia; order Lachnospirales; family Lachnospiraceae; genus Coprococcus; species Coprococcus sp. RTP21281st1_F1_RTP21281_210402. The sequence goes on along the minus strand of NZ_JBCPDQ010000004.1, from coordinate 218,326 downwards.
TCATTGGATGGGGCGCGGAATCTTGCAAACTTCTCCATGCCAGGCTGCGCATTTGCCACGATATAGCTGTAATATACCGTCTTCAGCATCTCCGCATCGTTGAAGTTGTCGCCGAATGCCATCATCTCACTGGTATCAATACCTAAAAGTTCTCCGATCTTTCTCATGGCCATTCCCTTATTGATACCTTTATTCATGATGTCGATCCATTCTCTTCCGCCCACAGTGACTGAGAAGTTATCTCCAAAACGTGGCGTGTAGATCTCTTTGTACTTCACAGCGGCATCCTTATCCGGAGCAAATATCGTAAACTTATTGGACTCGACGTCAAGGCTTCTCATATCATCAACAAACACAAGATTACTTAGAAATGCTTTGAAAAACTTCGCATACTTCTCATATTTTTTCAGGACATATGCTCCGGATAGGGCACACAGTACAGCAACACCATCCGTCTCGTCTTCCACAAAGCGTATCATACTCTGGTACTCTTCCACATCCATCAGGCTCTTGTATATGATCTTGCCGCAATTGGAAATAGCCGCACCGTTATCCCCGATGACCACCATCTTATCCATCTTGTCTCCGAACATGTCCCTCAGGGTGTACATAGGTCTTCCGCTGGCTACAACAAAACGAATCCCTTTCTCATCCAGCCTATCAATGTAATCAAAGAAACCATCCGGGAGTTTTCCATTCTCCATAAGCAGTGTGTGATCCATGTCGGATGCTATTAATTTTACGTTCTTCATGTCTTCTCTTCCTTGTAGATTCTCTAATGTTATATTCTCTGATGTCTATTAGGTAATATTATATATTAACCATGCCTCTGCCAGCTTATCCCTTGCCATGCATCTTATTTAAATAAGAGCGCACTGTTCTTCTCCAGATCATACTCTCTTGTATAACCGTCATCATCGTACAGCATATAGCTGCTGTTCCTGTAGCCGATCAGCTGCATTGTAGTCTTGTCGATATCCGCTACGCACTCCGCCACATCCACGACAGGTATACATTTGCCGTTTCTTACAAACAGGATGACCTCATTTTCCGGAACCTCCACGAAGTGATGTCCTGCAGGCATCTCCGTCTGCTCAACTGCTCCGTCTGCCGTAAACCTTACAAGCATCATATCCTCCGGCAGATACACATATCTTCCGATGGCATTCTGCGTGTAAACCGGCGCGATCATGATCTCATTTCCCAGCATGAGCTGATCCTCCACATGGGCTGCGATCTTATCATCTGGATATTCAAATGCCAGCGGCTTGAACATCATGTCGTCCGTCAAGGCAGCCTTCATGTACTCGCTGTATATATATGGAAGCAATCGGTAACGGACACCGATCACATTCCTGAAATCCTCTATATGCTCAAACTGATAGCACTCCTGATCTCTTGTACCCTCACAAGAATGGTCGCGCATGAGCGGAGTGAACACGCCGAGTGCGAGCCATCTGAGAAGAAGGTCTCTGGATGTGTCACATCCAAATCCACCGAGATCCGCGCCCGTATACAGGAAACCGCACATATTCATGGACGGAAGCATCTTGATGTTGAGCAGGATGTGTGACCACCACGATTTGTTATCGCCCATCCAGACGCCGCCATAACGATGCATCCCTATATAAGACGATCTGGAGAACAAAAGTCGTCTCTCATCCGGTGAGATCTCGCGAAGCGCCTCGCCTGCCGCCCTTGTCATGTTATATCCAAAGAGGTTGTGAACCTTGTCGTGACGCACCATCTCCCCATCCACATTGTGATACATAGATGCGTAATCCTTCGGATTGTTGGCAACACCTGCCGCCATACCCGAGATGCCCCAGACATCGTCCACAGTCTCGTCCTTCTCAATGAACTTCTTCATAGCTTTCTTCAGCTCGCTCACGCCCTCCGGGGTGAAGAAGATCGCCGGCTCATTCATGTCATTCCAGAAGCCCTCTATACCTGCATCCGTGAGGATCTTGTATTTTGCACCGAACCATCGTCTCGCCTCAGGGTTCAGCACATCAGGAAAATGTGTATATCCCGGCCATACCGCCGCAACGAAATCACTTCCATCTGCTCTCTTGCAGAAGTAGTTATTTGCCACGCCCTCCTCATACACATCGTAACCTTCCTCAATCTTTACTCCGGCATCGATGATCGGGATCAGGCGTATATTATCCTTTTTCAGATTCTCCACATACTCCGAAAAATCGCCAAAGTCGTCATTTATGGTGAAATCCTTATAGCTGTCCATGTAATCTATATCCATGTAGACCATATCGATCGGGATGTGGTTCTCTCTGTATTTTCTCGCCACCGTCTCAAAGTCCTCCGGTGTCTTGTATCCCCAGCGGCTCTGTCCAAATCCAAATGCAAACTTTGGCGGGATATAACTCCTTCCGATCATCTTCCTGAACTGCTTCGTGATATCATATGGGCTGTCACCTGTTATCACATAGATATCCAGATCTGCGCTGTCACAGAAAATGTGCAGCTCATCGCACTTCGTATATCCCACGTCAAATGTGATCGTGGATGGATAGTCAAAATACAGGCCAAATGTCTGCGCTCCTGAAACTATAATAAAGTTGTGTGATGCATACAGTGAGTATACATCCTCGTGATGATGCGGATTGTCTGCATTGTTGCTTATGTACTTGTAGCCTCTCTTGTTGATTCCTCTGTTCGCCTCGCCAAGGCCATACACTATATCACTGTCCTCAAGACCAAATGTGTACGAAAATCCGGCTGTTAAGTCTATATTGCCGTGATCTGGCTGTCCTTTTTCTGCTGCGATATCTACCACTACTGATTCTGTCTGAAATGGCTTTCCGTATGTATACTTCTTTATCATGCTGTCACCTCTATGCATCTTTCTTTTTTCTTCTGTATCTCTTTTTCTTTCTCCTGACCGTCTTGCCGCGCTTTGCCGCCTGTGCCTTTCTGAACTCCTGTATCTGCTCGATCATGGCGGCATAATCCCTCTCGAACAGGATCTCACTTATCTCATGGTGCACGATCTCCGCCGGAAGTCTGTCAACTATGAGGGTTCTCACAAAATCCTTGCTCTTTCCCTTATACATCGGCAGGCTGTATGTCTCCTGGATGTGCGCAAGCTCCGGTCTCCACAGCACACGGATCGTGCGCAGTAAATCAGCCTTCGGATTTGGCTGCATCTCCCTTACCACATAGAAATCGATCTTGTGAGTCAGCTTGTCTGACACTCCATCCTCCAGGCCTTCTGCATCTGGCTTGCTGCCTGTATCATATTCTTCAACAGATATGATCCCCCAGTAGTCCGGCACATGCTCTGCCACATGACCTGCATGTGTACTTCCCACCACCACGATATTCTGGTCAAAATATAGATCATAGTCTGCTACCTGACTCTCCAGCCGCGTGTATGTATCCGCATCACTTTTTATCTCGATTCCCACTATCTTGTCTGGAATGACCATTACCACATCCGCACGGGAGTTTCCGACGGTCTTCTCCTCAAGGATACGCACCTTGCCATATCGCTCCTCAAGGAAATCAAACAGGGGTTCTCGTATATCTTTATCTAATAACATTTTCCCTCCTGAAATCAATTGTTTAAAGTAATCTTTATATGTATTTTTGTCTGCAAAGTCAAGAATCTCCCGCTTTAGCTGAGAAAACCAGGGCAGACCGCTCATAAAGTGAGCTTTCCGCCCTGGTTTCTATGTGAACATAATATTATCAGCCCTTGTTCACAAGCTCTGTGAACTTCTTAAGCGCATCCTTCGCCTCTGGTGAAATGTTCCTTGGAACTGCAATTCTCACGGTCACATAGTGATCTCCATGGGTATTGCCACCCCTTGCCTGAACACCCTTGCCACGAAGCCTTATCTTGCTTCCCGACTGAGTACCCGGTGCTATCTTGCACTTCACATCACCGAACATGGTGTGGACCAATATCTCTCCACCGAGAACTGCCGTGTCAAATGGCACAAGAGCCGTGGTGTATATATCCAGACCCTTTCTCTCATAACCTGCCTTATCTCTTACATTGACCTTCAGCAGCATATCTCCAGGCTGACCCTTGCCGGTTCCGGGATATCCCTTGCCAGCCAGTCTTATCACACCGCCGTTGTCTATACCCGCCGGAATGTGTACAGTGAACTGGGAACTTCCTCCCCGTCCATCATTGAACGACAGAGTCTTGTCGCAACCATATACTGCATCATCAAAATCTACCGTGACACTTGCCTCCATATCTCTGCCCCGCGCATTGAAGCTTCCCTGACCGAATCCGCCAAATCCACCTCTCTGTGAGCGGCCACCGCCGCCAAAGAACGAGCCAAATATATCGCCAAACATATCACCGAAGTCTCCACCCTCAAAGTGGAAGCCTCCGCCTCCGAATGGATCACCACCGGCGGCTCCACCGGAGCCATCGAATGCAGCCATTCCAAACTGATCATACATCTTCCTCTTCTCGGCATCAGACAGTACCGCGTAGGCCTCAGAGGCCTCCTTAAACTTCTCTGCAGCCGTCGCATCGCCAGGATTCGTGTCCGGGTGGTATTTCTTCGCCAGGGTTCTATATGCTCTTTTTATCTCAGCGTCTGTGGCTGTCTTTGATACGCCGAGAACTTCATAATAATCTCTTTTTGAAGCCATGATTCCTACCTCCCGATAAGCCTATGTATAGTTTAACACTATCTGTCAAGTGATTCCATATTTTTAATGTTAAAATACACACATATTATCTGGCAATTTTTAGTCATTTTTTTATTTAATTAAAGTATAAAAAAAGCACCTCCGCCGATGATTCCACCAGTGGAGATGCATTCGTATGGCTAATGCTATTATCCTACTGCTTTACGTTGAAAGCTTTGATTCCAGGATATACAGCTGAGTCGCCAAGCTGCTCTTCGATTCTGAGGAGCTGGTTGTACTTTGCAACTCTCTCTGATCTTGAAGGAGCACCTGTCTTGATCTGGCATGTGTTGAGTGCTACTGCGAGATCTGCGATAGTTGTATCAGCTGTCTCACCTGATCTGTGTGATGATATTGCTGTGTATCCAGCCTTATGAGCCATCTTGATAGCCTCTAGTGTCTCTGATACTGAGCCGATCTGGTTGAGCTTGATAAGGATACAGTTTGCGCATCCCATCTCGATACCCTTTGCAAGTCTCTCTGTATTTGTAACAAACAGATCATCACCGACAAGCTGGACCTTGTCGCCAAGTCTTGCTGTGAGCTTCTGCCATCCTTCCCAATCCTCCTCATCGAGACCATCCTCGATTGAGATGATAGGATACTTCTCAACAAGCTTTGCCCAGTGCTCGATGAGCTGCTCTGCTGTATACTCTGTTCCAGCCTTTGGAAGCTTGTACCAGCCCTTGCCCTTCTCACTCTTCCACTCTGATGAAGCAGCATCCATAGCGATCTTGAAGTCCTTACCCGGCTCATACCCAGCCTTCTTTACAGCCTCGAGAATTGTCTCGATAGCCTCCTCGTCAGACTTAAGTGCCGGGGCAAATCCACCCTCATCACCTACTGATGTAGCAAGGCCTCTCTCCTTGAGGATTCCTGCAAGTGCGTGGAATACCTCTGCACACCATCTCAGACACTCCTTGAATGATGGAGCGCCAACTGGCATGATCATGAACTCCTGAACGTCAAGCCCTGATGACAGAGCATGACATCCACCGTTTACGATGTTCATCATTGGAACTGGAAGCTTGTTTCCTGAGATTCCACCGAGGAATCTATAAAGAGGAATGTCAAGTGAGATTGAAGCTGCTCTTGCTGCTGCGATTGAAACTGCAAGGACAGCATTTGCTCCAAGGTTTGACTTGTCCTTTGTTCCATCAGCCTTGATCATTGCTGCATCAACTGCATATATATCAGACGCATCCATTCCTGTAAGTACGTCATTTATAGTAGTATTTATATTCTCTACTGCTTTCTGAACACCCTTGCCGAGGTATCTTGACTTGTCTCCATCACGAAGCTCAAGTGCCTCAAACTCACCTGTGGAAGCTCCACTTGGCGCCGCACCACGACCTACTGTTCCATCTGCCAGATACACCTCCGCCTCAACTGTTGGATTTCCTCTTGAATCAAGGATCTCTCTTCCTATTACCTTTTCAATCTCAAGATAATTCATCATTTTTATATTTCTCCTTTCGTCGCGCGAGTATAACCCCTGCTGACCCTCCGATTCAGCAGTTTACAGAGGGTACAGGAGCTCACATGATCTACGATGTTAGTTTAAACTAACTTGCATTTAAAATCAACATGAGTAGTTGCTCATATTTTATCATTTAGCATTTTTCGTCATTATCCGAGTGCCACATCCAGCACCATCATAAGAGCGAAGCCCACCGCCGCACCGATGGTTCCTATATTGGTATGCTCGCCCGCCTGAGACTCAGGTATCAGCTCCTCTATGACCACATAGAGCATGGCTCCCGCCGCAAATGCAAGGAAATACGGAAGAAGTGGTGTGACCTGGACAGCCAGCAGTGCCGTGAGGAACCCTCCGACCGGCTCCACAGCTCCGGACAGCGTTCCATACAGAAATGCCTTCTTCTTGCTCATGCCCTCGCCAACAAGCGGCATGGACACAATTGCACCTTCCGGGAAGTTCTGTATAGCGATTCCTATGGAAAGTGCAAATGCACCTGTGATGGACACGCCCATATTGCCCATGGCTGCGCCGGCGTACACAACGCCCACAGCCATGCCCTCGGGGATATTGTGGAGCGTGACTGCAAATATCATCATGGTCGTCTTCTGAAGCTTTGACCTGACGCCCTCCGGTTTGTCACTTTCCAGATGAAGGTGAGGTATCACCGTGTCAAGGACAAGCAGGAATATGATTCCAAGAGCAAATCCGATAAGTGCCGGCAGCCACGCTATCTTTCCCTGTGCCTCCGCCATGTCTATGGACGGAATGAGCAGTGACCATATGGACGCCGCGATCATGACCCCCGCCGCAAACCCGAGCAGAGCCTTCTCCACAAGCGGGGATATCTTATCTTTCATAAGGAAAACCATGGCCGCTCCCAGTGTTGTTCCGGCAAATGGTATAAATAATGTTATGAACTCTGACATTTCATCACCTCTTTATAATATGTATTCTGTCTATACTATATTCGTATAACCTCTTCATTAGTTCATTTTTTTAAATTGCGACTACAATTTAATTGAACAGGCGTACTTTGTCAACACAAGTTTTTGCATATGATAGAAGTTATCAATACCGGGCCAAAATGCTTCGCATTTCGACAATTTAAGTGCTATAATACCTGAGGTTATGCTATAATAGGCATGGTTGTACCAGCTTGGATATATTTGTATGCAAATGGAGATAAATATGAAGAGAACAGAACGAATGATCTGAGTATTTTTTATTTGACATAATTATTTATAGAAAGCATAATAAGTGATACATTTAGTCGTACGGATCATAAGTCCGTACAAATACAATAAAAGACACATTCCAAGGGGAAAAGTATGAAAGAGAATTTACAATTTACAGCTTTATTGGATATTTTAAGCAGGCAGGATCTTATAACTGAATATTCGGAGGATTGCAAAGACATCACTCCTTCCCATATAACCATCAATTCCAAGGATGTGGTCCCAGGTACATTCTTCGTGTGCAAGGGTGCCTCATTTAAGGAGGATTACCTGAAATCAGCCATCGCACAGGGCGCCATCGTATATTTGTCACAGCAAAAGTACGACGACGTGGACATTCCTTATATTATTGTAAATGATATAAGAAAGGCCATGGCTCTTGCTGCCAGATGGTTCTTCGGCAATCCAGGCGATAACATGACCAAGGTCGGAATCACCGGAACAAAGGGAAAGACCACAGTTACATTTGTCATGAAGGATATACTGGACAAATACACCGACAACAGATGCTCAGCATTCTCAACCCATGAGATTGATGTTGGAACAAAGGTTTTTGAGACCACTCTCACCACACCTGAGCCTATTGAACTCCAGACATACTTCGACATGGCTGTAGATGAAGGCTGTACACACTGTATAATGGAAGTTTCTTCCCAGGCCATGAAGATGAACCGTATCTACGGAGAGCACTACAAGGTCGGAGTATTTACCAATATCGACTACGATCACATCAGCCCGACAGAGCACGCCTCCATGGAGGACTATCTCGGATGCAAGGTATCCTTCCTGAAGCAGTGCGACAACGTTGTGCTGTACAGTGACACAAGATATTTTGAGACTATATATAATGAAGTAAGAGACAAGCACGTTGTTGTATACGGAAGCAAGGAATCAATTGAAAAGCTCATGTCAAGGGATGACGATTTCTTTGAAAAGGATACTGACTTCGCCAGCATCCACAATGAAGATCTCACAGACCATAACAGCTACTTTGAGCTTATATACGGAGGAGAGAACAGAGCATACAACACCAACCTGATCGGTGATTACAATGTTGAAAATATTGTTGCCGCCATCATCTCCTCTCTTCTCATTGGCATTCCAAATGATCAGATCAGAAGCAGCATCAGAGATGTATATGTTCCGGGAAGACTACAGGTATATCACTGGAAGGATCGCACATTTATGATCGACTACGCACACAACTATATAAGCATGTACAGACTGTATGAGATGGTTAAAAAGACCATGAAGCCAAAGTCTATAACCGTTGTATTCGGCTGTGGCGGTGAGCGTTACAAGAAGCGCCGTGAGGATATGGGAAGACTTGCTGAGCAGTATGCCGACAAGGTTGTTCTCACCATGGAGGATCCGGGCTTTGAGTCCTGTGAGGAGATCTGCAAGGAGATCAAGCAGTACATCACAAAGCCTTGCTATATAATCGTTGACAGGGAGCAGGCTCTCACAAGAGCCCTCGACGAGGCTCAGCCTGGCGAGCTTGTCATCACGACTGGAAAGGGTATTGAGAGTACCCAGAGAATCAACGGAACTTTTGTGCAGTGTCACTCTGATGCGCAGGTTATCGAGCATTGGCTGACGGAGCATCCGGAGAAGTAAGGGACGGACGGTAATCAGTCCTTCATCTGTATTCAGTTCATGAAAAAAGAGATGTATGTTGTGTATGTGCTATCACGTTCGACTGCTGTCGCTTCAGAATTTTCCATTTGCACTCGCTTACGACCGCGATAAGGGCGCTGCGGTCTTCAGCTCGGCAGGAAAATCCTGAAGCTCGGCAGTCTTCACTACCGATAGCCCATACACAACATACATCTCTTTTATTATAGTTTTTGAAGCAGATGAATGGCTGATTACCTGTGTTTTGACTGAACATTAGATATGCAATGATAAACCACAGGTTTATTGCCTTTCTTGCGGCTCAGCTTATAATGAATACTAGAAACGGGGCGAAAGCGCTGTTATGCAGGTGACAGGAGTTGCCTATCAGACTGACGTAAACTTAATAGTCGTAGCAGGCTGTAAAGTGATGATGCGTGTGATGTTCCGGGAAACAGTGCATGGCTGAGCTTCATAAGGGTTGTTTGTTTACCAAAACCCGGATAGGCAGAGATGCCGAAAGAAAACATTCAGGGAGTTCTACTAAGTAGAACTCCTTTTTTATCTGTTATCTTCCACCACTTTCTCCCTCATCTTCGGATCGAATTTTCCATTTCGGATCATTGCTATCTCCCGTTTGAACGGCTCGTAGCTTTTCTTGCTGTTTTCCGGGTCTTTGATGTATGGGGATTCCAGGATCTTTGGGACTTCCATGAAGTCCGGATGGTTCATGATGTACATGAGTGGCTCAAAGCCGATCTTGCCAAACCCAAAGTTCTCGTGTCTGTCTTTAGCCGCTCCCGGTTCGTTCTTGCTGTCGTTCATATGGAACACGGCTATCTGATCTTTGCCGATGAGTCTGTCGAACTTCTCCACGACTCCATCGAAATCATGTATGATGTCGTAGCCCGCATCGCTGGTGTGACAAGTGTCAAAGCACACACGAAGCTTGTCATTATGACTCACTCCATCATAGATTCGCGCAAGCTCCTCAAAGTTTCTTCCAATCTCACTGCCCTTTCCCGCCATGGTCTCCAGAGCTATGTGGCATGCGGTGTCCGCGGTCAGGACTTCATTCAGGCCCTTTACTATGCTTGCAATTCCCTTGTCCACGCCCTCTCCTACATGTGAGCCCGAATGAAGGACTATGGTCTGTGATCCCATCGCTGTCGCCCTGTCAATCTCCTTTGCAAGAAATTCCACTGCAATCTCATAGATTGCAGGATTCACAGTATTTGCAAGGTTGATTATATACGGCGCATGGACCACGAACTCCTCTATGCCGTTCTGAACCATGAGTTCATGTGCCTCCTGTATCCTAAGCTCCGACATATCTTTGCGTCTCGTATTCTGTGGTGCGCCTGTGTAGAGCATAAATGTATTTGCGCCAAATGCCACAGCATCCTTCACTGAGCCTAGCATCATCTCCTTGCCCGACATACCCACATGACATCCTAATTTCAACATAATTTATCTCCATTCATTCTAAACTGGTTTCAGTTTACTCTATCCTCGCCGACTGCACAATACGCTGCCGCTACAATCAATAAATAGCTTTTTCTAATTTTACCATATATTATGTAGACTGTTCGCAAATCATTTGGTAAACTAAATACCAGAAACCAACTTATATTATACATTTGGGAGAAAACCGCTATGCAATTAAAAAATGTACTAATCGTCGTAAATGACATTGAACGATCAAAAAAATTTTACAAAGATATCTTCGGGCTTGAGGTTATCTTGGACAACGAGGGAAATGTGATCCTGACGGGAGGGCTGGTCCTTCAGGATGCAACTATTTGGGCTGAATTCATTGAAAATCTTGTAATTCCACATAACAATGCTTCGGAGTTATATTTTGAAGAAAATAATATCGAGGAGTTTGCACAAAAACTTGATGAGTCGCCATACGACATTGAATATGTCAATCGTCTCATGACTCATTCATGGGGACAAAAAGTCATCAGATTCTATGATCCTGACGGCAATCTTATCGAGGTTGGAACGCCATAATTTTTCCTATATCCATTCCCTCTATTTCATGTTACAATTAATGACATATTACCCAATTGGAGGACAAATTTTTATGAGTAACACAGGAAGAACCTGTAAGGTTCACTACACAGGAACATTCAACGACGGAACAAAGTTCGATTCTTCATATGACAGAGGCGAGCCTATCGAGTTCGTTTGCGGTGCAGGACAGATGATTCCGGGATTTGATCAGGCAGTTGAGGGCATGAACGTTGGCGATATCATCGATGTACATCTTCGTCCTGAGGATGCATACGGAATGCCTGACCCGGAGGCCATCATCAAGGCTCCTCTTGCAGATATGCCTGGCGCTGAGAATCTTGAGGTCGGTAATCAGGTATACCTTGCCAATTCCATGGGACAGCAGTTCCTTGTAAAGGTCATTGAAAAAGATGACGAATCCATCACATTTGATGCAAACCATGAGATGGCCGGCAAAGAGCTCAACTTCAAGATAGAGCTTGTGTCAGTGGACTAATAGTAACGATACTTATGTTAGAAGGAACCTTTTCACACTTGACGTCAGTTCCGACGGTCTGTCCCACCCAATTGGACGGACAGTGTGATCCGATTATATAAGGAGGCGGGAATCGTGAACATTTACATAGACGAATCAGGTTCTATCAATAAATATGCCACAAACGATCAGTATTTCGTGGTGTCTATGATCCATGTCCTCGATCCCGTCGCCCTTGAGCGTGCTTACAAGAGATTTATTTCTTCCAACTATGAGATGCTTCTTGATCTGGACAGTGATAAGGTCGATGACATGACCGGCAAGATCACCAAGCACGGCGGGAGAATGTTCCGGGACGGCAAATTCCGTGAACTAAAAGGTGCACAGTTTGACAGAGACATGAAGCACATATTTGTGGATTACTTCTCCAGAAAGCATCACTTTGACGTGTACTATATCATGATGAAGAATGAAAATCTGCCGAACCGCTTCTTCGACAACATCTCCAGGACATTCAACTTCTCCATCAAATCTGCCCTGCTCTACTTCATACAGAATGGATATCTTCCTGACGAGGACTGCTTTCTGCAGCTTGACGAGAGGAATGAGCGGGTGGAGAACAAATCATTCCTTGAAAATTACCTGAACACTGAGCTTTCACTGTCAGGTCAGGTCGCAGGTAATTTCTCAGTGAGCTACTTTGACTCGGCCTGCAACAAATTTGTGCAGATAGCGGATGTATTTTCTAATCTGTTCTATTCTCACTTGCAGACCGGACACTATACTGATGAGCTGGAGCTTATGAGGGAACTGGGGATACTTAAAGGAGTCTATGAATTGACATAAATTAATTGTCAAATTTTCTGTTCTTACAATATATTGATTTTTTCCAGTATAAATTGTTTTCTCATTATGTATATTGTTTTTTCATTTTGCATATGATATAATTACCACAGAAATTAAAGAAGATATTTCTATCAGCTCTATACACTAAGCTGACGAAAACCCCAGAGGTTGCACCCTCTGGGGTTTTCTCCGTCTTTTGGGCAAGGCGACGTATTCCCTGGGCTGATCACCACACTACCTATCTCTATCCAGCCACTTGCAAATATAGTAAGCCACTATACCTGCCACAATAGAAATAACCAAAGAAGATATGATATCTATCATGCTCTACCCCCCTTTCTATGCCCATCTAGGGGTGGCAACTACAACAGTATATCATATCTCAGTATATGTTTCGACATACTAAACCATAATTATTGAAATTAGGGCTAAAAGTCCGTGCATACACGGACTTTGGATCGTTGTTCACATAATCAAAAAGGGATTGAACCTTGCGACCCATATCGCGGTTTCAATCCCTTTTTTGAAATATTTAAAATACCAATTGCCTCCGAGCGATGCTCACACAGAACACTTACATAGATAAACGCACTATCGAAGGACTTACTGTTGGTACTTATATATTATCACATTTTGTCTCATAAAACAATGAGTCTGCGTTAAATTCATAAATTTTTTTGAGACATTTCCAAATCGCAATTACTCTTTTGTCTGCTCTCTTCTGCTCCGTCCATGTCCAAACGCCAGATAGCCTATGAAAAGAACAAACAATGCTGCAACTCCCATCCAGATACACAGCAGTTTTGGTCCCTTCGGGGCAAATGTATCATAGTATCCCTTGAAATAGATTACCACAATTATAAGCGGCAGCACGTATGACATGTATTTTCTGAGGTACTGCGGAAACGGCTTACCGATACCGTTGTCTGCCTCAGCGACAAAGTTTTCAAATCCCCATCCATTCTTTCTTGTACAGAACAGGACAAAAAGTAATGATCCGAGTGGGAGGATATTTCCCGATACGAGAAAATCTTCCAGATCCATGATATTTGTACCCGCTCCCATCGGAGTGATTCCTGAGAGCATATTGAATCCAAGCACAGCCGGCAGGGAGAGCACTGATATACCGATCAGATTTATAATAAGTGACTTCTTTCTCTTCCATCCAAACATATCTATACTTATCGATATGATATTCTCAAACACCGCGATAACCGTGGAAAGCGCCGCAAATGACATGAATATGAAGAACAGAATTCCCCACACTCTTCCTCCCGGCATGTGGTTGAACACATTCGGCAGGGTCATAAACAGAAGTGATGGTCCCTTGTCCGGGCTGATCCCGTACGCAAAGCATGCTGGCAATATGATGACTCCGGCCATGAGTGCCACAAATGTATCAAGGTACATAACACTCTTCGCCTCGCCAGACAATTTTCTCTCCTTGCCTATATAACTTCCAAATATCTCCATGGATCCCATACCTACACTGAGTGTAAAGAACGCCTGGGTCATGGCGTCAAATAGTACATTGCCCCAGCCTCTGGCATTTGCACGCTCGATACTTGGAACAAGATAGAACTTAAGTCCTTCTTCGTTGCCCGAGAGCATGAGTGAGTTCACCGCCATGACTATCATCAGAACGATGAGTGCAAGCATCATGATCTTTGTCACCCTCTCCACTCCGTTCTGAAGTCCCAGTGAACATATACCTATACAGCACACGATGACCGCAAGTGTGATCGCGACCATAAGTCCCGGTGATGCAAGCATCCCTGTAAATTTGTCTTCTATTGCTTCTACTGACCCACCATGAAGCTGTCCTGATCCCATGACGTACACATAGTATACCATCCAGCCCGCTACCATAGTATAGAACATCATCAGCAGATAGTTGCCGGCATAGGCATACCAGCTGAATTTATGCCAGTTGCCGCCCTTCGGCGCAAGCTCCTTAAGCGCTGAACCAACGCTCTTGCCACTCCCTCTGCCTATCGCAAACTCACAGGTAAGGATAGGATATCCCAGAAGCAGCAGACACAGCAGATATATCACGATAAATATCGCTCCGCCATTCTGCCCGCATATATACGGGAACTTCCATACATTTCCAAGACCTATGGCACACCCCGCCGACACGAGGATGAACCCTAGTCTGGAGGCGAATTTTTCTCTGTCGCCGTTGTTACTTTCTTTACTCATACAATCTTCTTTTGCAGATGTCTGTAAAAATGGCACCTGCCTCCTTCTATTATATATTATCAGGATTATCAGGCTGGCACTATGTGTCGATTTTCAAAACCTGATACGCCCTTTGTCTGTGTCAAACATCTACTTCAAGCCATTACATTATGTATTTTCCATCTCTGCTGACACATACCCTGTGATTGTAACATACATTACAGCATTTGTGTGTTTAAACTTTTACAGATTAAAGCAAATTTTATCCCATATTTGAACCAGATAAAATACAGGTATTTTTTTGTTTGCTGCGCGTTTTCAACAAGTATATTTTCCTTCAAAATAAATCTATTAATTTACATATAAAGGATTACATTTTTCCATATTATATTTTATTATAATGAGTAGAATGTTCTTAATACTATTAAGACCGTTCTCCGTATTTTGAGGCAGATTTCTGTGTGGGTTTGCAGTACCTTATACCTTAAACCACCAGCGCATAGCTGCAAGTGCGCTGCTCATATTATGGAGGAACGAATAGTAACGCATGCGCCGCGCGAAGAGCATTTATATGCGCATGCTGCATTTTTATAAGGAGGACATTTATTATGGCTACATGGCTTAAAGATGCAATTTTTTATGAAATATACCCACAGAGTTTCTACGATACCAACGGCGACGGTATCGGTGATTTTAACGGAATCACTGCAAAGCTTGACTATATCAAGTCTCTTGGATGCAACGCTATCTGGATGAATCCTTGCTTTGATTCACCATTTTCCGATGCAGGCTACGATGTAAGGGATTACAAGAAGGTTGCCGAAAGATACGGAACAATGGAGGACATAGAGAACCTCTTCGCTGAGGCTCACAAGAGGGACATGCACATTCTCCTCGACCTGGTTCCAGGCCACACATCTGAGGAGCATGCATGGTTTACCGAGAGCAAAAAAGCTGAGCAAAATGAATACTCAGATAGATATATGTGGACTGACGGATGGCTCTGTGGCGGTGCAGGTCTCAACTACATCGCAGGAGAATCACCAAGAAACGGTGCCTACATCGTCAACTTCTTCAAGTGCCAGCCGGCTCTCAACTATGGGGTGCTTAATCCAACTGAGAGATGGCACAAGAGCATGTACGATCCTGCATGTATCGCAACCAGAGAGGCTATGAAGGACGTATGCCGCTTCTGGCTCGACAAGGGCTGTGACGGCTTCCGTGTAGATATGGCAGATTCACTTGTAAAGCATGATGATGCGAACAAGAGCGGAACAGTTGCCGTATGGCAGGACATTCTCGGCGATATACACGCTGAGTACCCTGAGTCAGCATTTGTATCTGAGTGGGGAAAGGCTGAACAGTCAATCAAGGCCGGCTTCGACATGGACTTCTATCTCGACTGGATGGGCAACGGATATAACTCTCTGGTAAGAGATTACGAAGCTCACCTGAATGCATTTGCATCTCTTCCAGAGTCACTTGACGACAGCTCGGAGAACAACAGCTTCTTCAAGGCTGACAGCAAGGGAACCTGCGACCACTTCATTGATGAATACATGGGAAGATACGAGCAGATAAAGGACAAGGGTGCTATAGCCCTCATCACAGGAAATCACGACACTACACGTATCAGCTACGGGCTCTCTGAGGATGAGTTAAAGCTTGCCTACGCATTCTTCCTGACAATGCCTGGCAATCCATTCATCTACTACGGCGATGAGATCGCCATGAGCTTCAGAAGCATGGCAAGCAAGGAGGGGGGATTCACCAGAACCGGCTCAAGAACTCCTATGCAGTGGACAAGCGGTGACAACATGGGATTTTCTTCAGCGCCTGCCGACAAGCTCTATCTGCCGGTTGATCCTGCAGAAAATGCCGCAAATGTTGAGGCTTCCGAGGCAGATCAGAACTCCCTGCTCAATACAGTGAAGACCCTCACTTCTCTCAGACATTCACAGGCCGATCTGCTGGACAAGAGCAACCTTGAGATCATCAGCAGAAAGCCACTTGTATATAAGAGAGGGAATCTACTCCTTGCAGTGAACCCTAAGAATACGGACACCCAGTCAAGGAAGCTTGCTGAGCTGACTGGTAACGCAAAGGTTATCTATTCTATAGCAATAAACGACACACAGCCAGGTATCGCTGACGGAGTTATCACTCTTCCGGCACAGAGCTTTGTTGTGATAAGCTGCTAATTTGGAGCAATATATAACAACTCAATAACCATATAAAAAGGTCATTACATAATATGGCAATCATCCATACGAATTTCATTCCAAATGTGGATTGCACATATTATGCGATGGCCTCTTTTTATCTTCTTCCCTGTGGTCATCTCCCCAAACTTGTGGTAATATTTAATGGATTATATGCTCATGTGCCACGACAGAATAAATGCACATGACATACCGGATTATAAAGGAGAACAATATTATGAACATGCAGGAAGCTACAAGCATCATGAAGGCTGACAGCTACAAAATGGCTGCACTTTCAGAAGATACAAGAAACAATATACTAGTACATGTAAAGGACGCACTCATCGCACATAAGGATGAGATATTTGCGGCAAATGCAAAGGACATGGCTGCTGCCGAGGAGAACGGGATCGCAGCATCAGTCAAGAAGAGACTGAAGTTCGACGAGCACAAGCTCGCTGACGTGACAAATGGAATCGATGAGCTCATAAAGCTCCCTGACCCGGTTGGACAGATCCAGCTCAAGAGAGAGCTTGACGAGGGGCTGGTCCTTCAGAGAGTCTCCTGCCCTATCGGTGTCATCGGAATCATATTCGAGGCAAGACCGGATGCGCTGGTCCAGATATCATCATTGTGCATCAAGAGCGGCAACTGCGCAGTACTCAAGGGTGGCAAGGAAACTGCCAACACCAACAAGGCTCTCTTCGATGTGATCTACAGCACAGCCGTTGCAAACGGATCACCAGAGGGCTGCATGCTTCAGGCAAGCCAGCACAACGAGATCGATGAGCTTCTGTCATGCAACAAGTCCGTTGACCTGCTCATACCTAGAGGCTCAAATGCATTTGTGCAGTATATAATGAACAACACCAAGATCCCTGTCATGGGACACGCAGACGGAATCTGCCACACATACATAGACAAGGATGCGGATATTGAAAAGGCAATCCCTATCATCATAGACGCCAAGACACAGTACACCGCCGCCTGCAATGCAACGGAGACACTTCTCGTCCACAGAGATGTGGCAAAAGAAATGCTTCCGGTCATGGCAAAAGCACTTAAGAAACACGGTGTAAAGCTCCGCGGAACCGCCGAGGTAGCGGAGATCATCAATCAGGCTGAACGCAATATGAGCAGCCCGAACGGTATTGAGATCATAGGAGACGATGATTTCAATACCGAGTATCTTGACCTGGTGCTCTCAGTCAAAATCGTGAACGATGTGCAGGAGGCGATCTCACACATCAACCACTTTGGTTCACATCACACTGACTGTATCGTGACTGAGAATAACGAGACCGCCGCCCTCTTCATGCAGCTTGTCGATTCGGCCGGAGTATACCAGAACTGCTCCACAAGATTTGCCGATGGATTCAGATACGGATTTGGCGCAGAGGTCGGAATCAGCACAAGCAAGATCCATGCAAGAGGCCCTGTAGGACTTGAGGGACTTGTAACCTACAAATACAAGCTTTACGGACATGGACAGATAGTTGATGACTACGCAACCGGAAAGAAGCAGTTCCATTTCAAAGACCTGTAGAATAATAAACGATCATCAGCGGGGACTCTCTCATGTACATCAGTCCTCGCTGATGCATTTACTATATAAATAGGAATTACATAAAAATGAAAACAATACTGAAAATATTCAAAAACGACCTGATCGGTATCAAAAAAAGTATACTCACAATAGTTCTCGCCGTTGGACTGTGCATACTGCCTGCGCTGTATGCATGGTTCAACATATTTGCAAACTGGGATCCATATGCCAATACCGGCAATATCAATATCGCCGTCGTCAACCTGGACAAGGGCTACACAGATGCGGACGGCAACGAGATGAACATGGGCCAGTCAGTGGCCGATAAGCTGAAAAGCCAGACCAGTATCGGCTGGGTATTTCCGGAATCTGAAAAGTCCGCCATCGGCGGTGTGAAATCAGGCACCTACTATGCCGCCGTCATCATTGATGAGGATTTCTCCTACAACATGTTCAATGCCCTGACGGACAACTTCGTAAATCCAAGCTTCACCTACTATGAAAATGAGAAGAAAAATGCCGTGGCACCTAAGATAACCGACACTGCAGTCTCAACGCTCAAGACAAGCATCAACGAGACCTACGTCAAGGCGATATCACAGAAGCTTATCACTGCCATTGACGACTCCGACACAGATCTGTCGAAGGATCTCAAGGGAACGGATTTCATCACAGCACTCAAGACCGTCGATGACAATCTCGCCGGATACCAGAAAACCATAGATTCCATAATCAAGGCAAATAACAAACTCAAGACCAGCACAAAGCTCAAGGACGCAACTGACAGGAGCAGCAAGCTTCTGTCCGATGCGGGTTCCGCCATTGATTCAAGCATGTCCGATATAGACTCAGTGGGCTCAACCTACTACACTGTCAGGAATTCTCTTCAGGATCAGATTGACAGCATCGCGCAGGACATACAGAATCTGAAAAGCTCTGCAAAGCTTATCCATATGAAGGATGATGCAGAGAACATATCTGCCGATCTTGAGAATATCAAGGCAGATGCAGACAAACTTCAGCAAAAGATCGATGCAGTCGACGAATATATCAAATCTCTTGACATAAGCAACACGAATGAGGTTTCAGATGCACTCAACAAGCTTGACAAGCTGAAAACAGAGGTTAAGAAGATTTCCTCTCTCACCGCTGACACCATCGATAGTCTGGATATATCTGCGATCACAAATGCAGAAAATGCCGTATCAGATAAGCTCGACCAGATCATCGACTCTGTCTCAGACATAGATGACACATTTACCAGCCAGGTCATTCCTGACATGGACAACATTATCCTGAACATCAAAAATGCACTGAAAAACGCTCAGGATCTGTTAAATACCCTGAATTCTACCATCAGCAGTGCAAGCTCTGTATTTGACAATTATAAGGTGACTATTGCATCAATGAACACCAGTCTCACAGACCTCTCCGATCTCATAAGTGGTATACGTGACAAGATCCAGACCGCCACAGACGAGATCAACAAGGCCGCCGACAGCGAGGTGACCGACATGATCATCGCCTTCCTCAACGGAGACTCAGAGGCGCTGGCGTCATTCCTGTCAAAGCCTGTTGCTGTCGAGGAACATTACTACTACAGCATTGCCAACTACGGCTCGTCCATGGCACCATTTTACTCAGTGCTTGCCATCTGGGTCGGAATGACAATTCTCGTCTCCCTCATGAAGGTGCATGTGAAGGATGCGGACTATCTGAAGGATGCCAGACCACACCAGTTGTTCTTTGGAAGATACCTTATTTTCTTCCTGTTGTCTCAGCTTCAGGTTCTGGTCATAGTGCTTGGAGATCTGTTCCTGCTGAAGATACAGTGTCTGCACCCATTTGCATTCTGGGCAACTGCGGCACTCGCAGGGCTGACATTTTCAATATTGATATATTCACTCACCATATCATTTGGCGACATAGGCAAGGCCCTCGCTGTTGTGATCATGGTGCTGCAGATAGCGGGGAGCGGTGGAACCTACCCTATAGAGGCTCTTCCGAACTTCTTCAGACAGGTGTACATATTCTTCCCATTCCCATATGCGATAAATGCAATGCGTGAATGTATTGGCGGAATGTATCACGCAGACCTGTTCAAATATCTGCTTGAATTGTCAATTTTCATTGTGGTTGCACTGGTCATAGGACTTATAATCAGAAAACCATTTATCCATATCATGCACTTCATCGAGAAACGTATGGAAGATACGGATATGATGTAATGCAAATAAGGAGGAACACCCATGAACGAAGATACAAATTCAAATACAACCAGCACCGAGCCATCTGACATAAAGTCCCAGGTGCTTGCATTTAGAGACAATGCCCATGCAGCAAATGTAAAAAAGCTGAAGGCGGGTATTAAGTGTATATTCACTGTTCCCGCATGCTTCCTTATCCTGCTCTTTCTGACCGGCAGCTCCAAGATCATATTTCTTGTTCTGTGGATCGCCAGCCTGTTCATAATCGCGGCGTATCTGATACATGTGGAATACTCGGATTACAAGGTACAGGAGATGGTTAACTCGCTTCAGGATACGGAAGATAATATTGACGGTCTCATCGACATCAACAGCATATATACAAGAGTCGCTGCACCGAAGAAGAAGCTGGACGACATAATAACAAATGTAAAAACAGACATTCAGACACAGATCACCGCCGTGCAGGACAAGGTGGCTGAGATGGCTGAGGCTGTGCAGAATGATCAGAGTGTGTCTGTGCAGTCTGATGAGCAAAACGAGACAGTTCAGACGGATGAACATGGCGACTCGGTTCAGACGGATGCACAGGATGAAGCCACAAAAAACACAGAAGCTGACAAGGAGGAATTATCATGAAAAACATTTGGCGTGTATACATATCTGATCTGCGCAGGATCACCACAAATGTTGTCGCACTGTCCATAGTCATGGGTCTGTGCATAATCCCTTCCTTGTATGCGTGGTTCAACATCCTGTCAAACTGGGATCCGTATGGAGAGTCCGCCACCTCACTCATGAAGATCTCCGTCTACTCTGAGGATGAGGGAATCGAGATGAGCGGAATAAATCTGACCATCGGAGACATGGTGATCGAAAGTCTTGAAAACAACAACACTATCGACTGGACATTTGCCGATAATAAAGATGAGGCACTTGAACTCATCGCCAGCGGGGAATGTTATGCCGGAATAATCATACCAAAGGACTTCACGGCGAACATGCTCAGCATACTAAATGGCAACATCGTCAATCCAAATATCGAATACTACGAGAACAGCAAGAAGAATGCCATTGCCACCAAGATAACCGGCAAGGTCAAGACTACCGTCCAAAACGAGATAAACACAAAGATCATAAGCACGCTGACCGAGGTATTTGCAAATGCCGGAGATTTCATTTCCGGAAATAACATAGACGGTTCAGACCTCGTTGCCGGTCTTGAGAGCAAACTGGAACAGATCTCATCCACGCTGGACAATTACGTCTATATGCTGAATACATTTTCACTGCTCACAGAGTCTGCATCAGATGCCATCGATACCACTCAGCTTCTGTTTCCAAGCATAGACAGCATGGCACAGAGCGGCTCAAGCAGTCTTGGAAATCTGAGTGACAGCGCAGGCATAAGCAGCGACGTTGCAGACACCTCGATATCACTGCTGAACACAGGTCTCGACATGATCTCTGACAGACTTACAGAGCTTGGTAAAACCGTGGACAGCCTCTCAAGAACCCACGATATCGGATCAGTGTCAATCGAAACTGACCTCAATGGTTCCCTTGGCACCAATGTTCTGGACACCATAAACCGATTGATCGAAGCCCAGTCACCTATAGTATCGGATGCCAAACTTCAGTTTGAAAATCTGAACGAAGACTTAGCAAAGCTTGTATCCGACACAAGCCTGTCGGACGAAGAATTTGCATCACTGAAAAAAGCGGTATCGTCCGACATAAAGAAGTGTACAAATGACATTGCTTCAGTGAAGGATCTCATAAATAACGAACTTTTGCCTGAACTGAAATCTTCGTTAGAGAATATCCAGTCATCTCTGGCGCAGGCACAGACCGTGCTGGCAAATGTTCCGGGAAACTTCAACGATATCAGCAAGTCCCTGACCGAGTATCAGGACATTCTGAAGGACGGAACCGCAGACATCGCGGGAACGATCAAATGTCTGAAGGATCTCAAAGAAAGCATAGACAAGATCAAGGCCGACATACAGACGATCACGTCTAACAGCAGCTACCAGGATTTCATAAATGCCATCAAGGACAATCCACAGGTGATAGTGAATTTCATCTCATCACCGGTACAGATGAACACAGTTGCTGTATACGAGATATCCAACTACGGATCAGCCATGGCACCATTCTACACGGTCCTAGCACTGTGGGTCGGTGCTCTCATACTTGTGGCACTCATACACGTTAAGGTCAAGGACAATGAAGAGCTTGAGGGCGTGAAGCCTTACCAGAAGTTCTTCGGAAGATATCTTAACTTCTTCGTCATCGGACAGGTCCAGACAATCATAACCGTTATGGGCGATCTGTTCTACGTGGGAATACAGTGCAGGCATCCGATAGCATTTGCACTTGCTGCCATGATGACGAGCTTTGTATTTACATTCCTGATCTACTCTCTCACCGTGGCATTTGGCAATATCGGTGAGGCCATCGCAGTTGTCATCATGGTCATACAGGTTGCCGGAGCAGGCGGTACTTTCCCGGTGGAAGTGCTCCCATCAGTGTACCAGTACCTTTACAAATTCATGCCGTTCTCATACTGCATGAACGCCCTCAGGGAATGTGTCGCCGGAATGTATCAACACACCTACGGCAAATGTCTTGCCACCCTGCTGATATATGTTGCGATCTCAGCGGTCATCGGACTGCTGCTCGCAAAGCCTTGCGCAAAGCTTCTTGACAAGCTGGAGCACAGCAAGGAGAAATCCGGATTATTTATATAGTTAACGACTCAGGTAATTACTGTTTTTGACTGTTGCAATTTACGCCCATCTGCACTGTGTAATTTCACTGACAGGACTGTATCCGTATGAAGCTGTGGTTGTGAGGATATAATATGTGATTGACAGCGTTATTTAACTCCACATTCGGGTGATATGTCACCTCCCTAGGATTTTCTTATTTTGAGATAATTTGCTCGTCATTAGCACAAAAATATCTCTAAAATGATTATTTGCATGAAAAAAGGATAAAATTCCCTTGCTTTGTCCCAAATATCACTTTTCAGGACATTTGGCGAGAATTTTATCCTTTTTACACATGTAATCATGCTAAAAGTTATAATATTTCTTACTTGAAAAGATTGTCGTTCTCAAAATAGTCAATCTTCATAGCACGGCGCACATCTGCAAGCGTCTCTGCTGCCTTTGCTCTGGCAACCTCACTGCCACTCTTTAAGATGTCGTATACATCCTGTGGTCTCTTCTCCCACATCTGACGGCGCTCTCTGATAGGCGCAAGCTCAGCCTGAAGAACATTGTTCAGGAACTTCTTGACCTTTACATCACCGAGGCCACCTCTGGTGTAGTGCTCCTTGAGCTCATCCATACCACTGTAGTCTGGAAGGAACTCCTCAAAGTACTCTGGCTTGCTGAATGCATCAAGATATGTAAATACTGAATTGCCCTCGATCTGACCAGGATCCTCTACACGGATGTGGTTTGGATCTGTGTACATGGACATAACCTTCTTCTTGATATCTGCAGGATCCTCTGACAGGTAGATACAGTTTCCAAGTGACTTACTCATCTTGGCCTTACCATCTGTACCTGGAAGTCTGAGACATGCCTCATTGTCAGGAAGAACGATCTTTGGATCAACAAGTGTCTCACCGTATACCGAATTGAACTTGTGAACGATCTCCTTACACTGCTCGATCATAGGCATCTGATCCTCTCCAACAGGAACCTCTGTGGCCTTGAATGCTGTGATATCTGCAGCCTGGCTGATAGGATAACAGAAGAATCCAACAGGGATACTTGCCTCGAAGTTTCTCATCTTGATCTCTGCCTTAACGGTAGGATTTCTCTGGACTCTTGCCACTGTTACAAGGTTCATATAGTAGAATGTGAGCTCTGTGAGCTCTGGTACCATTGACTGGATGAATATAGTAGACTTCTCAGGATCTATGCCACAGGCAAGATAATCCAAAGCAACCTGCATAATGTTCTGTCTGACCTTCTCAGGATGCTCTGCGTTGTCTGTAAGCGCCTGCGCATCAGCCACCATGATGTAAATCTCATCATACTTTCCTGAATTCTGAAGATCGACTCTTCTCTTAAGTGATCCTACATAATGTCCCACATGAAGACGGCCCGTAGGACGGTCGCCTGTTAATATTACCTGTTTCATAACCTTCTCCTTTATATTGTATCTTTTATACCTGTCATTTATATATCTTTTTATAATCAGTCAGCTTATTTTTTACCCACTGCCAGCCTCACCGATTACTCGGCCAGCAGCTTACTCAGCTCATACTGGAAGGAATCGATCTGATTGTTCTGTATATCAATTGCCTCTTTTATATCATAGTCTATAAGTATATCGTTCTTGATAGCTATCATACGATTTGCCTTGTCCTTCTTGAGTACATCAACGGCATACGCACCCATGAGTGAGCCATACATCCTGTCCTTTGCCGTTGGCTGTCCGCCTCTCTGTATATAGCCAAGCACCGATACCCTCGACTCTATACCAGTCTTATCAAGAATCATCTGTGCAAGCTCTGGAGCATCTGTAACACCCTCGGCCACAACCACCAGATAGCTGTTTCTTCCGTCAGCATGCTTTGCCTTTATCGTATCTATGATACTGTCATAGTCACCATCCCATTTTTCAGGAATTATGATGGCATCAGCTGATGTCGCCATGCCTGCCCAGAGCGCTATATAGCCTCTCTTTCGTCCCATGACCTCCACGACGCTGCATCGTCCGTGGGAAACCGATGAATCTCTTATCCTGTCAATGGCCTCCATGGCTGTATTCGCCGCTGTGTCAAATCCCAGCGTATACTCAGAACATGCAACATCTCTGTCTATTGTTCCAGGGATGCAGATGGTATTGATACCCTCATTCTGAAATGCTATGGCTCCACGGAGTGTTCCATCCCCACCGATGGCAACAAGCGCATCTACATCGTGATCTCGCAGATTCTTTGCCGCCTGCTCGCGGTATTTTTTCTGTAGGAATCGCTCACTTCTGCTGGTGAAAAGTATCGTTCCACCCTGATTGTTTATGTTCCTGACGTCCGCCAGGCCGAGCGGCTGTGTCTCCCAGTCGATAAGTCCCTCGTAACCACGCATCACTCCGACTATCTCTATTCCACTGTTGATGGCTGATACAACCACAGCCCTCACAGCTGAATTCATGCCCGGAGCATCTCCTCCGCTGGTCAGAACCGCTATCTTTCGTATGTCACTCATTTGTATGTCCTCTAATTATTTTTATACTGAAGCTCCTGCTTCTTGGCAGTAACCCTTGTATCCTTCTCTACTGAGTTGGTGATAAATGTATTACCACCCACAACAACGTTGTCCTCGATGATAGTCTCTCCTCCAAGGATGGACGCGCCTGAATAGATGGTTACATTGTCACCGATGGTTGGATGCCTCTTGGCTCCCTTGAGTTTCTGACCTCCCTGTGTAGAGAGTCCTCCAAGTGTCACGCCCTGATATATCTTCACATGCTCGCCGATAATAGTCGTCTCGCCGATAACGATTCCCGTACCATGGTCAATAAAGAAATACTTTCCTATGGTGGCGCCCGGATGAATATCTATTCCGGTCACGCTGTGGGCGTGCTCAGTCATGATCCTTGGTATCATCGGCACATCCAGCAGACAAAGCTCATGTGCCATACGGTATACAGATATGGCATACAGTCCAGGGTATGAAAGTATGACCTCATCCTTGCTGCCCGCAGCAGGATCTCCGTCAAATGCCGCCTGAATATCAGTCTCAAGATAGTCTCTTATCTGAGGTATCTTATCCATGAATTCATATGTTATATCCATCGCCTTATCCTCAAGCTCAGCATCTGTGAGCTCAGGAAACTTTTTGCAATACCTGAGAACTATCATGATCTGTTTCTTCAGATGGAATATTACATCCTCTATGATAACAGACATGTTATTCTTCAAGCTGTATATCTTATACAGCTTGTCGCTGTAATAACCCGGATACAGAATCTTCATGAGTTTGTCGATCACATCGATAATGGCTGTCTTATCCGGCTCGTTGCACAGATCCGTCTTGTTGATGGCTCTGTCATCGCCGAAATCATCCAATATCCTCTGCACGATTCCCTCAATTCTCTGTTTATCTGATCTATCCATTACTTATTCAGATCCTTTCTAATAATATCTCCCAATATCACCTGCCCAGACAAAATCTGCCGCGATGATATCTTCATATTATAATATGTGCTTAAGTCGATAAACACACAGCTATTCTAACAAATTATGCACATTCATTCAATAGTGGGATTATGCATGCAAATTATCCATTTTGTATACTTTTATAAAACTTTCATTAAATAATACCTATCCCCATTGCAAATATAACTCTGTTACTGTATCGTCTATATAAAGAAAAATGCTAAGTAATATTGACATTTCATTAAATTGAACATACTATAATAGTAAGTCGGATGAGA
Organism: Coprococcus sp. RTP21281st1_F1_RTP21281_210402; assembly: GCF_040915325.1. Taxonomy (NCBI): domain Bacteria; kingdom Bacillati; phylum Bacillota; class Clostridia; order Lachnospirales; family Lachnospiraceae; genus Coprococcus; species Coprococcus sp. RTP21281st1_F1_RTP21281_210402. Next base: position 191,383 of record NZ_JBCPDQ010000004.1, on the reverse strand, counting down.
GACTAAAAACCTTATCGAGTGGTCGGGATGGAGACCTAAAACCCATCCGATTGCAGAGATTACTGCTAAAAACAATTGTTCAGAGGAATGGAATCTTTCCATTCCTCTTTTCTTTTACAAACACAAAGGACAACTTATGGAAAAAATCCCTTTTAAAGAACGTGTAAAAAATATTGCTATAGATTGCGCTGTCAAATATACAAACACCTTTTACAATTATGAATACTTAATGATTTCAAATGCATTTGCTGAAAAATACGTAAAAATTCATGCAGATAAGGACAACTATATGCACCTGCTTGGTATAAATTCTAATCTTTCAGCATCCGATTTTTACAACAAATGCATAAAAGGAACACTGACAACAAATGATTTTGACTTTAAAAAGAAAAATCAATCTGAAAAATCTACCAAGGGTTCTGTAAGAGAAAAAATAGTTGCTTTACCGCATTTTTGCAACATGTTTTCAGCATTTGATATTGAATGCCAACAAAACTTCTCTAAAGGTAAAGTTTCTTGCAGCTTTGCCTCTGCATCAAACAAATACACTATTGGCTTTGTTGCCACTGGCAGACCAATGACTCTTATGAAAAACAATCAACTTGACAAAAATAAATCCAAACCTGTAATCGCCGTGCTAAGAAAAGAAAAAGGCTCTAACACTTTCAACGACATTATCTATGGAGACATTGCTGGTTACGAAAACATTGTGTCAGAAATCAACCAAAAGTGATCACCTACATTAGGCGCAGCATAACCATATAGCTCACAGTCCCCAGCAGAATACTTAACAGCGTATTGTGCTTCCATTTGTACGTTCCGCCTGTCACCAGCACGCCGACAAGACTCGGTATTCCAGTTGCCACTGGAGCCGACACAGCCCCCTTCAGGCAGTACACTATGAGCACCGCCATGATGGTCGCCGGAAGCACCCTTCCAAGTTTCACCAGCATCTCCGGCATCTGTCTTTTTCCATTAAATATGACAAATGGAAGTGCCCTCAGTGCAAATGTTACTACCGCTGACACTGCAATTCCTATCAATATATATTTTGTATTCATGTTTTTTCCCTGTTCTTCCTACACTTCTTAAATCGTACTGTTTCAATTTTATCTGAGACTTATTTGCGTCTCGTATTCCACACCACAAGCACCGCTGACGCTATGATCAGTGACGGCAAAAGAAAATACTGCGGTCCAACTACCAGCAGACACACTGCCGCTATCACAATTCCTGCAATCGCTGGGATATGGCTCTCCGCCTTCTCCCACTGATCGATAAATATGATGACAAACAGCGCCGTCATACAGAAATCAATCCCCGTCATATCAAACGGAATGATCTGCCCCAGGATTCCCCCGGCAACCGCACCGATCATCCAGTAACACCTCGACAAAAAAGCCACCCAGAACATGATGCTCTGTTTCTCCTTACCAGTGTCCGGCAGGGTGCAGTTCACGGCATAAGTCTCATCCGTCATTGTATGTATCATATATAATTTCCGCTTTCCCATGCGGTTGAATTCATCCACAAATGTCAGTGCATAGAAACTCTGCCTGCTGTTCATCAGAAATGCAGTGAGTGCCATGGTGAGTATGGATGCTCCGCTTGAAAGCAGCGTCACAAGCACAAACTGGTACGCCCCCGTGTACACCGTCAGGCTGACCAGCAGTGAATAATACCATTTGAATCCGGCATTCTCCATCATAATTCCGTATGCCATGCTGACGAACAAATAACTGCACATGATTGGGATTGATTTTATGAATGCCTTTCTGAATATATTTTCCACGATTTTTCCTCCAACAAAACAATCGTGGTTATCCTAGTGTTTTTATAGGATAACCACGACTATTCTAACATACTAAATGTTTGATGGGCAATAGCTCAATTTGTAGCTCAAATTCTCCGTTTTGTATACTTTTCTAAAGCTTTCATTAACTCTCTTTCAAGTCCCTTGAATTCCAAGCCGCTCTAATGTATTCTCAGTGACATACATCTTTTATAAAACTGTAATCCTAATAGGGAAATTGACATTTCTTTTGTATATGTTATAATCATAGTCAATCGGAGGCTCCTGCCGTTAAGTGGAATACGAAAAGCGTTAGTTCTACCGAGGTGGAACTACAATTATTGGCTATGTGCATTATGCGCATAGCCTTTTTTATTTATTAGTAAGCCCCTACATCCAAATTTTTCATTTAAAGAGGAATATATGACAAAAAATCGTTTACATCTATATCGAATAGATATGAAATACATACGAGAACTACATAAAGTTTGTGATCATGTACCATCTGTAAGCCCTCAATTAGGCAAAGATAACAGGCACTTTATTGGCATCATTGTTATGGTTAATAGTAGAATGTATGCCATTCCGATAACAAGACATGACGGCAAGCCTCAGAAAAGGAAAACACTACATAACAACGCTGGTTATACAAAAGTCATTACCGAAACCGGACGTTTTGTAAGCGGAATAAATTTTATTGATATGATTCCTGTTACAGAAAAACAACTTTTACCAATGGATGATTATTCTATAAGAAAAAATGACTCTCGTTTGGAGAAAAATAGAAAACGAGACTTAAAATTTATATCTGATTATGTAAACGAAGAGGATCACTCTAGAGAAATAGCGAATAAAGCAATAACATTATATAACCAGTATATTAGCAATGAACCTTTCAAAATAAGAAAGTATTGTTTACCTTTTAACGAATTAGAAATAGTGTGTGATAAATACAACAAAGTCACGACCTAATCTGCACTGATATCCCCGGATTCCCGGACAGATACCACTCAGCATCAACGTCGTGACTTTATTTGTATTACATCTTCAATTTATCTAAGCCCCTTCACGCTGTCCCTTCATAGCCCCTCTATATATAAACGCCGCACACGCCGCCGTTATAAGCTCTGCTACCCAGAACGCATTCCACACACCAGCAGGTCCGAAACCACAAAGCCTTGAAAGTATCCATGCAGCCGGGATTATGACAACCACATATCTGAGCAGGGATATGAGCAGGGACGGAGTTCCCTTTCCCAATCCCTCAAGTGCCCCCGATGCAGTTACCGACACAGCCGACACTACAAATCCGGCGCATATGATGCGCAGTGCTGTTCCACCTGCATTTATTGTAGACACATTCTCTGTGAACATACCTATAAGCCTTTCCGGGATGAGCAGGCACACAACTGTTCCAGCCAGCATGATTCCAACATTTAATGCAAGCGTTATGGTGAATATCTTCTTCACCCTGGCATGCTCTCCGGCACCATAGTTATAGCCTATGATAGGACGCATTCCCTGAATGATTCCATTTGCCGGCATATACAGGAATGTCTGAAGTTTGTAGTACACGCCCAGGATCATGACATAAGTTGCCGAATACATGCTGAGTATGGCGTTGAGTGCGCTTGTGAGCAGAGACGGCAGTGCCATATTGAGTATGGCAGGTATACCTATGGCATAAAGCTTCTTCACCATCAGACCGCCCTCATGCAAATGCTTTATGCCGAACTTCACATTTATCGGTCTTCCAAAGTACACAATAAAATAAATGATCAGTGTAAACACCTGTCCCAGGCCAGTTGCCAGTGCAGCGCCTTCTATACCCATTTCAGGAAATGGTCCCACACCAAATATCAGCAGCGGATCAAGCACTATATTCACAATGCAGCCGCCCATCAGTCCAACCATTGTAACTATCATGCGTCCAACCGACTGGAACACCTTCTCAAATGCAAGATCAACCGAAATAATTATAGAAAATCCAAATACTATGTCTGCGTAACGACAGCCAAGGTCAAGGACGTCTCCACTTGCCTTGAAGGCTCTGAGAAACGATGGAATGATGGCAATACACACGACTGTCATCACTATTCCCTGTATAACAGCAAGAAACATCCCCCAACTAGCTGCACGATCTGCCCGCTCATTGTCCTTGGCTCCAAGATATATGGCTATCACCGCGTTTATTCCAACACCAAATCCGATCGCCACAGCATTTACAAAATTCTGCAGTGGAAATACATACGAAAGTGCTGTCATCGCATCCTCACTTATCTTCGCCACAAAGAAACTGTCAACTATATTGTACAAAGCATTCACCATCATCGATATAACCATAGGCAGTGCCATGGACATCAAAAGTGGGAACACCGGCTTTTCTTTCATAAAATTCTCGTTCATAAAACCTCCGTCCCCGGATGGCATAAATAAAGCCCCACAACCTTACGGTTGTGGGGCGAAAAGATGACCTGATCCGGAAAAATCCACCAACTTGTTTTCGTTTTAATTATTATGTATGATTTTATACTTCAACCAGCATATATGTCAAGATCCTGTACGACCACAAAGTAGCCTCTGTCACCATCCTCTTCCACTGGGATAGCATGTATAAGGCTTGCACCCCCATGGTTGTTTGCACAACTGACTGACAAAACCCCTCTGAGGAAATTTTCTGTCTGATATTCCGTATTGCCGCCTGTGTAACTCTCCATGCGCTCGCGGCTGAGAAAATCTCTGACTATTTTTCTTGACCGATCCGAGTCAAACCGGTTACTTATCAATCCAATTACTTCATCGTAGTTATTCGCACAAGATACAGCATTGTTCAGCTCAGAATCGCCTTTTATAACACGGTATTTATCGTTCTCATAATTAACATATATAATATCAATATACATATATGCGATCCTTGCCTCTACCCTGGATTGAGCCTTTTTTATATCAGACTCTATCTTGTCAAGTACGGTCACTCTGTCCGTACCATCCCTGTTGATGCTGTGGATCACGCTGACATTCTTGCCCTTCTTTTTTGCTTCATACAGCGCAGTGTCCGCGACATTCATACACTCTTCTGTGCTGAATCCTGAACCATTGATCTGACATATACCAGCACTGCAATGGACATTCTGCCCTCTCTCCATTGTCTTGCGCTGAAGTTTTCTGGCAAATCTTATCACCTTTGACTCCAGAACAGATATATCCGATAAGCCCTTGTGAAGCACAACATACTCGTCTCCACCATACCTGCAGGCAACGTCCTCTTCATAGCAGTCACTCCGGAGAAACTTTGCCACCTTCTCAATCCAGTAATCACCAACTGCGTGACCATATGTATCATTTACACTCTTGAAATCATCTATATCCACAAATACAAGAGAAGCACTATCTTCGTCAGTCATGTTATCTATATACTCTCTTATCCTCTGCATTCCGGCTGTCTTGTTGTACATGCCGGTCAGAAGATCATGCTCAGCCTCGTACTTTGTACGCTCAACCTCCTGTCTGGATCTCGCAAGTGATCTGTCCATCTCGACCATATCAACTGCAAACATGATCTGTGTAGAAGCCACCACAGATATCGTCTGGAATGAAATCCCATAATAGAATATGACAACAACCGTGGATATACATGGCAGGATAAAATACAAAACACTTGACCAGAAAACTCTTTTTTCCAGTCTTTTTTTATACTGCAAAAGTATCGAAAAACTTAGAACAAGTCCTGCTGCTGCAATAAGCTGCGACAACAGATAACCGCTGCTCCTGTTATAGAAGTTGTTATCATCTATATAATAGAACAGCTTGTCACTGAACTGGGATATAATGAGCAGGACTATCCCAGCAGCACTCAGAACTACCACGCCCCTTGCTTTCGCTGGCATCTTCGTCTCTCCTCTGTTGAGAATGACAAGAAGATAAAACGTAAACAGAGTCATATATAAATAGTTGATAAAGAACACGGCAAAATTGCTTATCTTCAGCATGTAATAGGCTGTCTGTCCTGTTTTTCCCTGATAATACCATGACAACATATCTGCAGCCAGCAGGATGATACATGCAGCCTCCATACATAGACTCACATTCTTTTTATCTCTATTATTATTCTTCTGAAGGAATATAACCACAAATGCAAACAGACAGATTAATATTCCCCACATTTCAAATGCTATATTAAATACAGCAGTCCTATCCACTAACTATGCGCCCCCTTAAACTTCCTGGCGATTTATTGTAGTAATTGTACAATTTGATTTGTGCAACATTTTCTCAATTTTATAAGTTCATATGAGAACCATTCTATATATCATACCTTAATTTGTCAATTACTAGATAACACATATTTATGGAATTTTGTCGCCACAGGGGACATATATGTCCGGCTGTCATGAACAACATAATAAAGCCTGTCAACCAGCTGATGTTTTATGCTAAGAACCTTCACATCAAGCCTTTTGAGTATATCCATGTAAGGGACTACCGCTATTCCAAACCCTGCTGCCACAAGTCCGGCTATGACCTCATCCTCCTCCGTTTCGCATGCTATCTCAGGAGCTTTGCCAAGTCCTTCAAACATCTCATCCACCAGGCTTCTCATTCCAGATCCCTTCGAAAAATATACGTGTTTATATCCAAGTGTATCCTCAAGTGTCACCGAATCCCTATCTGCCAAATAATGTCCCGACGGTGCTATGACAACAAGATCCTGTCTGCCGACAGGAACGGCGGAAAATCCCATCGTCTCAGGCGGTCTTGAACAGAAAACCATGTCATATTTTCTGGCCGCAAGATCATCAAGCAATTGCCCTGTGGTCCCTGTATGAAATGTAAACGACACATTTCTGTTTTCAGCTTTCTTCAAATACTCCGCTGCCAGACGCGGTACAAATTCCATTCCAAGAGGTCTTATGAGACCAAGCCGTATCACGCCATCCCCGGCAGCCTCCTTTTGTATGGACTCCACCCCCGCATCAAGCGTGCCAAGCGAACGCTCTGCACATGCAAGGAATTCTCTGCCAAATGCAGTGAGCTCCGTATTGCGCCCATTCTTTTCAAAAAGCATTACCCCAAGTTCTTCCTCAAGCTGGGATATTGCGTGACTGAGGCTTGGCTGCGTTATATTCAGATTTCTGGCCGCATTTGTATAATGCTGAACATGGGCCAGTTCAACAAAATATCTAATATATGACAGGTTCACTTATAACTCCCCCTTTTCATTATTTATACATGATCCTATTCATATTTTAATACAATCCGAATATTTTTTATAGACAAAATCTATCAAACCATAAAAACTATTTATTTGTTATATGATGTTGTCGGTGCTACAATCAAAAACCGCAGGGATATATATATGAAGTCTTAGACAATTAAAGCTCCCCTGATGCTGGGGAAATCAAAGTATATGTTATAAAACGCATCATATATGAAAGAAATGAGGAAAAGCAGAAAATGAATACTCAATCAGGAAATGCACATCTGCATAACATGTGGGGCGAGATCGCCCTGATAACAGCAGTCACCATCAACAGTTTCGGAGTGGTTCTCATGCTCTATTCTGCAGCAGGAATATCGGCAATATCCAGCGTGCCATACGCATTCTCGCTGGTTCTTCCAAGACTGACTCTCGGAACCTGGACATACATATTTCAGGGCGTACTTATTCTCACTCTCATGATCATGAGAAGGAAATTTGTCCCCCAGTACCTGTGCAGTTTCATAGTTGGTTTCGTATTTGGCAAGATGCTGGATATCCATGAGATGTGGATCGGGGCTTTGCCAACTGCCCTCCCATGGAGAATCCTTTACTTTGTGATAAGTTACATTTTGATATGTATCGGAATCGCACTGTCCAACAGATGTGGACTTCCAATCATCCCGACAGACCTTTTCCCAAGAGAGCTGTCTGAGATTATATCGGCAAAATATTCCAAGGTTAAGATTTCGTTTGATGTAATCTGCCTTGCAACGACAGCTGCCATGACAGGTTTTATCCTCGGTCATATCTACGGCCTGGGAATCGGAACAGTTCTTGCTGCATTCACCATGGGCAAGGGAATCGCCATAGTTGGAAATGCCATGGACAAACATGTTACAATAGCTCCATACATAACAGCACACATTAAGCGCCACGGCGCCCACAAAGCTCAGTACGCAGGACACTAAAGTGATTTTCCCCACGACTAGGCACGCAGATAAAAAATAACCATATATATGGCAGTCGGTAGTGAAGGCTCCATTGGTTCGATCAGTTACCTGCTAAGGCGAAGCAAACAACGCCCTTATCGTTTGCGTAGCCGCATGCATATATAACTGGTCGAATCAATGGAAGCCGAACGTGACTGCATATATATGGTTATTTTTTATCGTCCGTCAATCAGGCATTTGCCAGCTGGCGTCCAAGCTCCCTACACTCCTCAAGGCCTTCTGCGTCAGGTGTCTCATGACACATAAGTCCGGCTCCGCCTACGAGTTCTGCGCCTGCTGACTGCATTCTCGCCTCCCAGTCGCGCATCCACTCGCCATCTCCCCAGCCGTATGAACCGAAGAGTGCGATCTTCTTGCCTGAAGCAAATCCCTCAACCTCAGCAACAAATGGCTCCATCTCAGCCTCCTCAAGCACCTCAGCTCCCATAGCCGGGCATCCAAGTGCAAATACTGGTTCATCCTTGAGTGCATCCGGTGTGATGCTGCTTACAAATACTACCTCCGCTTCCTTTCCGGCATCTCTCACGCCGTCTGCGATAGCCTCCGCCATCATCTGTGTATTTCCGCCCTGTGTCCAGAATACGATATTAATTTTGCTCATAATAATCCTCCTTATGAAATTATATGTAAAAGGGGGCTTTCCCTATACATCCTTGTAAACTGTGTTTATCTGCATCTTTCCATATACTTCTACGCCGCGTTTCTGCTCGCCGTGTACATCCCCATGATATCTCTCATATGCAGTCCATTTGAAAGAAATTGAATAAGTCTCTCTTCCGCACATTCAAATATATGAAATGTTCTCCGCTTTGATTCAGCATCCCCATATACCTTCCAATAACCGGAGCAAAGTGCATTTCTTCCGTTCTGCAGAATAAATCCCTCCACATCCTCTGGCGGGTATCCCAGCAACAAGCCCATCTCGTGTGGAAACCACTCCTTGCCAAAAGATCCATCGCCACAAGCCTGATCTTCATGTGCCGGTTGTTTTGAGGTGAATCTTCCTCTGCTCTTTAAGTACTGCTGATATTTTTCACGAAACACCGCAAGTATCTCAGAAAGCTCCATGTCCTCATATCCCAGCTCAGACATAAGTCTTTGCACATCATCCCTCTGGACAAATGCCCTGAGCTTTGCCGCATTGTAGATAAATACATTTACCCTGCCACAGGTTGCTCCCAGTGTGTACATACATATATCACTGTCCTTCAGTATCTCCACCATCTGACGATATCCGCTGAGTTCTATGTTCAGCAGATTTGACACCTTGACACCCGTTATCACCGGTGCACATTGAAGTGCCATCTGAAGTTCCACGTCACCGAGCTCCATGCCCTTCATGATCTCCCATGTATTTTCACTCATACAAAACCTCCTTGTGACAAATAGGTTTGGTTAGTCTTATCTAACTCTAGTGAAAATACTACATGATTCCTCCCCGAACGTCAATAACCCGGAGTGAGACATTTTCTCACTCCGGGTTATCTTGTTGATTAAAAATATGCAATTATAAATTCTGCTTTATCATCGTCCTGCGTGGCTCTTTATTTCCGCCTGTTACCATATTGAGCAGCCGCCACACACCATATGCACAGATCCCACACACAGCCACAGGTACAAGGAGCACTACTATGACTCCTGTGCAGACTCCTGTAACCAGGTATCTAAACCATTTCATCACATCACCATTCCTCATATCTACTGCCATCTTAATGCATTCCTCTCATTACATTATAAACTGATCTTCTTAGACAGCAGTGTCGCACTTCCTATATAACTGCCGATCATGCATACAACATAGAGAATAAGCTGCGGTATGTTCTTATACATCGCGTCAAGCATAGTCTCCACCTGCACGTTCTTCCCAAGGTGCGGAAGCTTGTATGCTATGTAGCTCACCAGCACATAAAGAGCCACAAAAAGTATAAAGCTGACAACGCCCTTTATCTTCTTATTCTGGAGCACTGTGGAAGACAGTGACACTGCGAGGTACGCTATGGTGATCATTGTATAGAATTGAATAAGTGCTACTACTATGAACCCTGCAACATTTGCAATGACACTTCCTATTGACAATCCTCTTGTTCCCAGAATATCATCCAGCACAAGCTCAACGCCAGCTACACCGCCGTTATGTGACTTAAGCAGGTTATAATCAACAACTATAAGCAGTCCAAGAAAGGCCACAAGTGTCGCACCGGTGAGCAGGATTGAAAGCAGCTTTGCACCGATAATCTTGTAATTTGAAATTGGCGTCATAAACACCATATACCCCGTCTTGTTCTTCAGATCCTGACTGTAGATTATCACACCATATATCAGAACGAACATAAACGAAGCCCAGCCTCCCAGCACAAGGAAGGTGATACCAAGTCCAGTTAGCAGATCTTTTTCTGCAAATATTCCAATCAGGAACAGCAATTCTGCTGCCGCAAGAGCCGTTATAACCACCAGAAGTGGAAATACTCCACGTCTGTATTCATATTTCATCATCTTTAACATAATATCTATTTCTCCTTCATCAACAAATTTAACTATCCAATATGTATCGCCCCTACTAGTACCGCCTCCTCACATTCGTTCGAAGGCAAGTCGTCAGCACCATTGCGAAATGCACCTTCGGTGCATGGTGCTTCCTCTCGCTCACACGAGCGGGGCAGGTCGTCGGAACCGATTCCTAGTATGAACTTCGTTCATAGCGGTTCCTCCTAAGCATATATTTCCTTATACATATCAACTATCGACTTGCCCCTGTTCACTCGCAGCTCCTCTGCATCACCCTGAAGCACACAGGTGCCATTCTTGATAAAGAATGCGTGATCCACGATCCTCTCAAGTTCATCCACAAGGTGGCTTGACATGAGCACGGCTGTGTCATCCGATATATTCCGGACAATCGTGCTGATAATCTTCTCCCTAGCTATGATGTCTATTCCGTTCAGTGGCTCGTCCAGCATGACGATCCTGCTGTCTCTGGACAGAGTAACCGCTATCTTGAGCTTTGCCAGCATTCCTGAAGACATGCTCTTCGCCTTCTGATCCGGATTCAGCTCCATCTCAGCAAGCAGTCCCATGTATTTGTCATAGTCAAAGTCATCAAAGAAATCTTTGTAATACTTTCCTATGTCCTTACAGTTCATATATCCGAAGAAGAACGCCTCCGTCGGCATATAAGCTATGTCCTTCTTTGACCTGTATGTCATAGGCACTCCATCTATTGTGATAGTTCCTGAGTCCGGCTTGACCAGGCCGGCTATGATCTTCATAAGTGTTGACTTTCCACTTCCATTTGGACCGAGCAGCGCATATATGTGTCCCGGCTCTATCTCCAGCGACAGGTCGGATATCGCTGTGGTGGTGATATACTTCTTAACAAGATGTTCGCATTTTAACATTGTATCATTTCCCTTCTTTTTTATTACTTCTTACTTTCCAAAGTGTTCTTTTAGCAGTTCAAGGATCTCGTCCTGTGAAAATCCCATACCGGTGAGCTGTTCATCAAAGCTCTGTATGATTTCCTCTATTCTTTCCTTTTTCAGGTCGTCTATGACCCTGTCATCCTCCGTCACAAATGTTCCTATTCCACGTCTGGTATAGGACAACCCCATAGACTCCATCTCGCTGTAAATCCTCGCTGCAGTATTCGGATTTATCTGGTATTCTATGGCAAGTTCTCTTGATGACGGAAGCTTAGATCCCAAAGGCAGTGTGCCCGCTATGATCTTCTGCTTTATATCCTCTATGACCTGAAGATATATGGGGATATTCGTCTTAAATTCCATCACACACCTCCTCCTTGTATGTTGTCTAGCTCTTCTATACCGCTGTACTAGTTGAATAGTACACTAGTATCATAGCATTGTCAACTGTATTTTTAAATAAAGCATATTTTTTTAGTTTTTTGTCATCTAGATAGTAACTCATGCATCCGGCCATCTCGCCATCTTTGCTTATTACCTACATTTTATCTCATATACATTGTTTTCACTTAAAAGATAAAAAATTATCCATAAAACACATTATTCTGTGTCCTACGGATAATTTTTTAAAATTTTTTCTTTTTTAGAGCTTTTTCATCTATTTGGAGATAATTTTGTATCTTTTCCCTGCTTATCCCAACAGCCACTAGAGAATTCATACAAATTAAATTTCTAACAAGCCCTCAGCACCAGTGCTTGCAGCTCGCACACATTCATATAAAGCTTCTCAACTCTGTCTGCAAATGTCGATGTGGAGAATTCATCTGCCGACTGCACTGCATTTCGTCTGAGCTGATGCCTTAAAGCAGGACTCATATCAAGCCACTTCACCAGCGCAGTTTCAAATGTTTCCTCATCAGTAAATTTCCAGCCATTCTTTCCCGGATCAACCACATCTACAAGGCACGGATCCTCTCTGCACAGAAGCGGCACTCCCGCTGCCAGAGCTTCTACATATGTAAGCCCCTGAGTCTCGCTCGTGGATGCACTTACGAAGAAGTCACCAACCTGATAATACTCAGCCACCTTATCAGGCTCGATCATGCCTGTAAATATCACACTCTCTGAGATTCCAAGCGCTCTTACCTGTTCCTCTACCTCCGCCCTATATGGTCCGTCTCCAACTATCATGAGGATTGTACCATACCCGTGCACTCTCTTCTGGCATCTAAGTATCTCCTGGATATTCTTCTCCTTCGCCAATCTGCCAACATAGAGAAGAACTGTCTGGTCATCACTGAGTCCGTACTGCTCTCTGATTCTGTGTCTGCTGTCCGTTCCAATATATTTTCCGAATTTATTCATGTCGATTCCAGAGGGGATCACCTCAACAGGACATAACACATCATACTTTTCAAGCACATCCTCTATCTTCCTGCTTGGTGCTATCATGGCATCGACCCTCGATGATAACATCCTGGTAAGTTTCTGCACAACTTTGCGTCCCCACGCTGCATTTGGCGAAAAGTAATGAGTGTAATCCTCGTATATCGTGTGGTATGTGTGCACTATCGGCGCATTTGTCTCATCTGCTATCTTCTTCGCCATGAAGAAGGTTGAGAACTCGCATTGGGAATGTATGACATCTGGTTTCCATTCTATGAGTTTGTCTATGACCGCCTTGATAACAGGCATCTTAAGCCTCGCCCCCGGATAAATCTTTCCGGCACCTACTGACGCCGCATATATCACATCTCCAACTATATATGTGTGGTGATTTCTCGAGAGTGTAAGTATCTTTACCTCATGTCCTCTTTTCTTAAGTTCATTTGACAGATTTACAACCGATGTCACAACTCCATTTATAACAGGTTCATACCAGTCCGTAGTAATAAGTATCTTCATGATCTATCGTCTCCCTCTATTTCAGGCGGCTTTCATTCTGTCCATCACCACCTGCACCTTATCCTCATATCAACTACTTTCTGGTTATTACTCTGCCATACACTTATAAATTTTCGTTGTAACAAATCTAAATATTATATAAATTGTATCTATGGGCACCCCATAAATGTATCTACGGTCACCCCATAAACGGATAGTTATCTGTCATTGATTGATTATCAGTTTCACAAAAGTTTCTCGGATATTCCTGGGTGAATTTCTTGACAATTTATTTAGAAAACTCCTTGCATTTTTTTCAGAATCTTCTTATACTATTATGGCAGTGTTGATATAACACTATCGGTGCGTGGCTCAGCTTGGTAGAGCGCTTCGTTCGGGACGAAGAGGTCGTGGGTTCGAATCCCGTCGCACCGATTTTTTATGCGCAAAAATATCTTGATTTCCTGTCAGAATATCACATCTGATCTCTTATCCGAATCAGTCTTGAAATACTCCACCATATTGTGACCCGTTATGTCTGCAACCACCGATGAAGGGAACTGACTGCACAGATTGTTATAATTTGTCACACCTGCATTGTACAGTCTTCTTGCCGCCTGGATGTGCTCCTCCGCATTTGTGCAGCTGTTCTGAAGGACCTCTATATTCTTGCCCGCCGTCAATTCCGGATACGCCTCCACTACTGCATTTATCTGATCCGAAGCGTTTTTCATAAGCGTCTCCACTCCTGTCTTTTCATCAGGTGTCATTCCTTTCCTGAGCTTTATCGATGTTATCAGATTCTCGCTCTCATACGACATATATGACTTTACAATCGCATACTGTTTTGTGAGCAGATCATATCTCTTTGCAAGAGCAATATCCACATCCGAATCCAGCTCTCTTACCTTATTTTCCGCTGCTTTCAGAGCATTTGCAGTCTTTATCACATACGCTAAAAATATCAAAACTATTACCACCAACACACCAAATACTAACACACCTTTGCTAAATAATATTGTAAACATACATTTTCCTCCGTGTACTTTTGCTCATTTTCACAATTTCTCTTCTATAGTAACAGAGCCGCATCCAGCGTCTCCTGCAGCATGCGCAGGTATTTGTCCAGATAAGCTTCCACATCATTCATACTCTTTATATTTTTCTCTTCGTCAAATACCATGTATTTATCACTCTTGCTTATACACATATACAATCTGTCCCCATCGAATGTCACATGGAGAGCCGCCTTCTCCTTTGGATAAAGTGCCGCCAGCCTCTCCATAACATACGGGGTAAGCATATAAAATATATTCTCCTCATCATTGCATTTTATAGTGAACAGCAGATTAAAGTTCTCGTTTTCTGTCTTTTCTATTCTTCCCACTGCGCCACTCTCCGAACCACACTTCAATATATTCTTCATCGCCAGTTCAGAGTTTCCCATGACTCCCAGCAAAGCCGATGAAACCTTTCTATATGGTATCTCAACAACCAGCCCCCCAAATAATTTGTCTATTTTTTTCTCTTTATCACCATCACTGTCCTCGTGATAATACTCGTACTCCATGTATTCATAACTGCACCTGAAATGAACACCTTTGTATGTTCCCTCCACCATGTCGCGGCCGTTAACCAGCAAAGGCTTGCCATCCAGTGTAAATGGTCTGCCAGCAAAGCAGTTCAGTCTTCTCATCTGTTCATCAGGAAGTCCGCCCTGATGTCTGTATACGCTACCCTCTCCATAACGTCTCCTGATAATCTGTGGGATCAGCTCCGTGTAAATCACACTGGAATCTGAAATATTCTCTTTTTTCTTTTTGCTCTTACTCACCCATCTGAATATAAGGAAGATAACTACTCCGTATACGATCACCAGTCCGCCGGGATTTTCTGAATCTGTTCCGCCACCAGCTCCCGCACCGCCTGATGATATGTTGTCCATACCGCCAAATATCTGCTCTACCCTGTCAAATATCCGCTCTGTTATACTCATGCCGTTTATCAGCCCGGCCTCATTAAGTATCGTGAACGCCATGATCACCACTACTACGGTTATGAGCACTATTCGTATCCCGAGCCATTTTGTCCTTCTCTTCGCATCCGCCTGATCGCTCCTTCTCTGAAAATCACCGGGCAAGCCTCCATTCTCGTATCTTGATATAACATCCTCTGACCGATCATTCTGTCTGGCTTCCCCGTAGAGCCTCTCCTCTATCTCCTGGCGCCACATGGCATCAAGTGCTTCCCATCTCAGCTTTATCTGCTCATTTGTCATGCCCTGCTCCCGCATCTCTTTCTCTCTTTGGCTGCGGTATATTCTGGAATACATGTTGGGCGCTCCAGCATCCGGTCCAAGATACATTCGGTCTCTCTCATCTATCGGCAGATCGGCATATGCATCTCCGGGCATAAGCGTCCCATCCGCATAGTTCCTGACATGATACTTGGCTGATTCATTTGCAAATTCAAGCGCGCGAGCCAGTCTATCCCCGTATTCCTTTTTCATCCGTGATTTCTCCTTTATCCCCGTCCAGATCAACTGTTATTTGATTTACTATAAAACTTTTTCACATCTGCCCACTATCAGCGCCATGTAAAATTTCAGTCAAATGCGTGCAAGACGGCACTTATCTGCTCAATATAACCGGCGACTCCGCAGTATCAAATGAAGGTGGGGACGGAGGGGACAGGTACCTCCGTCCCCACCTCTGTCTCCATTTTTTCTCAGGGCGCCTCTATCTGAGCAACGAAAGTTTTTTATCCCCCTAAATGTTATTTCACAGATATACTTTAGCAAATTTGCGTATAAAACTCCTGTTCACTGTCCATACTCTATTTAGAAGAAAATCCACAGACTGCCAGGCAGTCACCAGTTTTTTCAGATAGATTCATAATTTCAGGAGGTATACAGTACATGTCAAATATGTTTTGTTTTCAGTGTCAGCAGACAGCGGGGGGATCCGCATGTATCAATACCGGAGTGTGTGGCAAGCAGCCATCCACATCTAATCTACAGGACGAGCTTGTGTGTGAGCTTATAAAACTTGCAGAACTCTCAAAAAATGAGAATAAACACAGCGCGGTCGCCGACAGACTTATCATAGACGGTCTTTTCACAACCCTGACAAATGTAAACTTTGACGACAATGCAATAAAAGAATTTATGGGAAGGGTTAAAAACGAGCAGAACAAGATCAGCAGACCTGAAGCTGAAAAGATACAGGTGATCGACCTATGGGATGGTGACACGGATATAGTGTCCTTGCGTTCCACCCTGCTGTTTGGACTCAAGGGTATGGCGGCATACGCCCATCACGCCATGAATCTCGGCTACACTGATAATGAGGTTCTGAAGTGGTTCTACAAGGGACTGTGCGAGGTTAACAGGGAGCACAGCGTCACCGAATGGATAGAACTCATCATGGAATTTGGCCAGGTCAATTTCAAATGCATGGAGCTGCTGGACAAAGCCAACACTGAATCATTTGGCAATCCTGTGCCTACGAGAGTAAATGTTGACATCAAAAAAGGGCCATTTATCGTGGTCTCCGGTCACGACCTGAACGACCTGTCACAGCTCCTTGAGCAGACTGAAAAGACAGGAGTAAATGTATATACCCACTGCGAGATGCTGCCTGCGCACGGCTATCCGGAGCTTAACAAATACCATAATCTGGCGGGTAATTTCGGAACCGCATGGCAGAGCCAGCAGACGGAATTTGAGAACATACCCGCGCCGGTGCTCTTTACCACCAACTGTCTCATGCCGCCAAGGCCGAGCTACAAGAACAGGATCTACACCACATCAGTCGTGGGTTATGACGGCATGGTTCACATCTCATGTACAAGAGCAGGCAAAAAGGATTTCACTCCGATCATAAAACATGCCCAGAAGCTCGGCGGCTACGAACACGACAGGAGCATGAGCGGCATAAACGGCGGTCATATGTTGACAACCGGATTTGGACACAGCGCGGTTCTGTCACAGGCTGGTAAGATCATAGACGCCATCAATGCAGGACATGTCAAGCACATTTTCCTCGTTGGAGGCTGTGACGGCGCACATCCGGGACGCAACTATTACACCGAATTCGTAAAGCAGACTCCGATGGACACCCTTGTCCTCACCCTCGCCTGCGGCAAATACCGTTTCAACGATCTCGACCTCGGCGAAATCGACGGGATTCCAAGAATACTCGACATGGGTCAGTGCAATGACTCCTACAGTGCCATCAAGGTTGCTTTGGCTCTGGCAGATGCATTTCATTGCAGCATAAACGACCTCCCACTCACCCTTGTCCTGTCATGGTATGAGCAGAAGGCTGTCTGCATACTTCTCACCCTGCTGTCACTGGGTGTGCGCAACATGTATATCGGCCCGACACTGCCTGCGTTCATGTCTGAGACCGTGATTAAATATCTGGTGGAAAATTATAAGCTAAACCCGATCACTGCTCCTGAGCAGGATATGGATGCGATACTGAAACGTTGAGTATATCACTTATACTCTCCGCTATATCTGCATTTATCCCTATAGCTCTGTTCCCAAGACTTTCTGGAATCACAGCCTGATCGAGATTTAACCTGACAAGGGTTATGTTATCGTGTTCTCGTGTCAGCTTCTCAAAAGGAAATCGGATTATGGTTGGCGTGTTAAATCCAACCCCCAGCTCAAGGAGCACAAGCTTCCTGTCCAGGGATCTGGAGACAAAATCACCGAAGCACCGCTCTGCCTCATACCAGGCGCTGTCCCGAACAAAATAACCATCCTTGCGGAGGTTCATGTCCATAGAACCTCCGCAGACAGGGCAGCGTGGATACAGTTATCGATACAATTGTGGCATGGCACATAACATCCAGTCATACCGCTGTTTGCAGCGTTTACTATGCCTTTCTCATCATTTACCTGTGTCAGGTATTCATCCTGTATCAATAGAACGGCTCAAGCACATATCTGCTGTCATCCGGGTACACACTGTTCATAGATGAATTCTCCGCAAATATCCTGTCGATCCACAGCTTCTGATCATCCAGTCTGTGCGCCTTTCCGCTTAACCATCTCAAGCTCTGCCTTATAGTCTGCCAGATGTCTCTTCTCCTGCTTTATCCTATAAACATAATTTCTGGTATCCTGGGAAGTTCCTTTCTCCTCCTGGCGACAATGAACGTACATAGGAATCTCTTTTGTGGCACGCCTTATCACATAGGCTATGAACGAAACCACCATAGCCCCAACAAAGATAAACAAATACGTCTGTGCAACGAACCTGTACGCTATAAGCGCCGCATTTGCCGCTATATAAGCAAATATTCCCACGACAACCAGAATCAGGATCATAGTGATCTTGAAATTTTTCAGCAGCTCCGAGTATTTTAACTCACAGGCAGCTATCTTTTTCTCGGACTCAGAGATCAAATTCTCTGTATCCCGGATTTTCGCCGTGAGCTGCTCCATGCGATACTCATCACCTATTTCTTCATTTAACTTTTTCTGTGATACCGACAAATGCATAAATCCCACTCCTTCTTATTTGAATATCAATCTCACTTCAACCCCGTCATCGACATTCTTCATCTCACAGCCAAATCCATGCCTGTCCATAATGGCCTTGACGATCGAGAGTCCAAGTCCGGTGCCCTTGTGTCCGTGACGGCTATTGTCCCCCTTGACAAATGGCTTCCATGCACCTTCCAGCGTGTCCTTATCAAGTGGTTCGCTGGAATTGACAAATGACACTTCTTTATCCGATAGCTTCACATCGATGTGTCCGCCATCAGTCACATACTTGACAGCGTTATCCATGATGTTGACAACAGCCTGATACATCAGAGCTTCATCCGCAGAGACCGTGCATGCCCCCGATATATCGATCTGCACGTTTTTCTCCGATATTTTCTCATTATATATCTGTGCCACAGTGTCAACTATGCCTGTCAGATCCACTTCTGTCTTTTTGAGCTTTGTATCCACGTCCTCTGCCTTAGCCATATCCAGTATAGTCGCAACCTGCGTATTCATCTGTCTGACCTCATCCAGTATGCCGTCCATATAATACTGGTTCTTCTCAGGATTTGTGCCAGCCTTGAGATTTTCAGCGTAAAGTGAGATGACCGCCAGTGGACTCTTCAGATCGTGCGCCATAGCATTTGATGTGGTACGCCTGTACTGCTCCATGTCATAGACAGATTTGTATGATCTGTACAATACATAGGCTATTGCAAGTGAGACAAGCGTGCTCAGCAGTGCTATTCCTATCCACGTGGCAATTATCACTTTTCCAAATGAAGACTTTACGAGGTCGGTGTGATAATCCATCACCAGATAATAACTATTTCCAATCGCTACCACATCGGTGTTGTGCTTTCCCTGATCACAATTCCTACTGACTCTTGATAAACTTCCAACACCGGAGTCCCCCAGATCTGCCACAAGAGTCTCTATATTTCCTTCATAATCCATATTACGGGAAGCTGCTCCCGAACCGATAAGACTGCTATTATAAAAATGGTATCCTTTGCTTGTGTCAAGCTTCACATAACCATCGGGGATCTCTGTTACTGTGACACTCTTCTCATCAGATTCGCCATAGTCCATTTGGGCCTCATGAGTTCCTATAACCTTAACGTCATCACCGTAGTCATAGTAACTGTATTTACTTATCCAGAAACTGGTTCCCTTTACATATATCTCTTCTATCCTGGATAAAGCAGGCAAACCATCGGCACTTCCGTATCTTGGAGCCTCCGCCATCATCTTCTGATAATCCTCATATGTACATGACAATCTAAACTTTTTATTGTTATCATCTGTGACAACAAAAAACATACGGTAGTCATGCCCGGCAACCAATGTCAAAGTGCCATCTGAGTCCTTATAGTACAGACTTGCAGCAGCACCGCCATCCACTGCAATCGCACTTAGCATTTCGCACGTATATTCAACATCACTGGTGAATTTGTTATCCGCAGTCTCAAAATCATAATTGATCCCATCCACATAGGCTCCTGCCAGTGCATCTTGATATTCTGTAACCGCTTCATTTACATTTGACCTGATTCGTTCCTCAGCACTCGCTACACCGTTGTCTACACTAGTATTATATATAGATATCAACAGATAGGTCACGATCCCTCCCAGCAATGCTGCCACCAATATAAACGGCACAAATATTCTCAGAAAAAATGAGCCGAATCTTTGTTTTTTCCCATATAACATATTTTTATTTTTCTTCATATTATAAAACATCCTTTCCCTTTTAATAACCTCCGAGTCATGGGGTCTGTGTACTGACACATCCATTAATTATATCTACACTTTGCACCGTTTCGCACAGTCTCAATCCATCCTGTATCCCTTTGCAAATACTGTCTTGATCTTTTTACCCGACTCTCCAAGTGCCTGTCGAAGCTTCTTGATATGATTGTCCACTACCCTGTCGCTGCCCTCATAATCATAGCCCCACAGCCTGACCAGAAGATCATCCCTTGTGATAAGCATTCCTCTGTGCTCCATAAAATACTTCAGCATGGCATATTCCTTCGGTGCAAGCCTTACCTCGTTCCCAGCGGCAAATACCTGAAGCCTGTCCGGATAGATCACGATGTCATATGCCTCTATGCTGCTCTTCTTCTCCCACAGCCCCTTGCTTCTTCTGAGGAATGACATGATCTTTGCAGAAAGCTCCGCCATGGAAAACGGCTTCACCACATAGTCATCGCAACCTATGTCATAGCCATACAGCCGGTCCTCCTCCCTGCCCCTTGCAGTCAGGAAAATGACAGGCACATAACTCTTTGCCCTGATGGCCCTGCATATCTCAAATCCATCTGCCCCCGGAAGCATGACGTCCAGCAGCACCAGATCGTATTCGTTCTCATACACAAGCTCCAGTGCCTTGTCTCCATCAGCCGCCCAGGTGAAGCATGTCTCGTAGTCCATCCCCCTGCCGTTCATATAGTCCATTATCCCCTCTGCTATCTTCTGCTCATCCTCAACTAGCAATATGTTATACTTCATATTCCCTCCCCGTGGCAGCTTTGCATTCTGTGTACCTCACGGCGCCGTGCCACTCTATGTAAATCATCGATATCTAAGATTCTGAACACAGTATACTTCAAACTTATATCCTTTTTGTATCCTTTTGCATGTTTTTTATAAACAGATTGACCTTTAATGAAAGAGAGGAGCCTATGTCTATGAGGATAAGAAAATTATTGCCAGCATTTATAATGGCTGCAGCACCGACTTTGACGATCCCTGTCTCTGTCTATGCCGCAGAGGATGATAACCGAGACCCGCAAATACGGGAAAAAGGTCACCGCGACAATGCGTGTCAATGTGACAGCCATCACATTGAAGCGCGGCAAGAGCTATCTGCTGAAACCGGTTCTCACACCTTCAAACAGCACTGAGAAAAAGACATATACTTCCGGCAATATATCTGCCAGATGCAAAGTTACAGTAAAATAAAAAATAAAGTGGACGGGGGATTCTTTCCTCCGTCCACTTATATATTTTATATTTAGTTGTTAGATACCGTTCCCTCGGATTGCTGTGCCTCCAGCGACACAGTCTCTCCGGACATATACTTCACATAATCCAGATAGTCATTATTCCAATCCGCATACTTTTCTGAATGTCTCTTATCCTTAAAAGAATAATTCTCTGAAATATATTTTCCAAGATAGGCGCTTACCTTCTCTGCACCCTTACAGTTGAGATGTCTTCCGCCATCCCTCGTGTCGGTGCTCCAGTCGATCACATAATCGCCCTTGAGCGTATTCATATCGACAAAATCAATATTCTTTGCCTTAGCATACTTAACCATTGCATTGTGTCTTGCATAATTCCATGACTTCGCCGTCGGAGTCTCCATGAACATGATCTTGATTCCATTCTTCTCACACTTGTCTATAAGCTTATCGAGCAGTATCTTTGATACCTCCGGTATGTCCTCAACAGCCTTGGTTTCCACCATCTTGCTCTGGCCTGAAAACGGCTTGACCTCCATGCTGAGATACTGTCCTCTTGAGGCTGATCTGTATGTGTAATCCCTGGCACCGAACATGTCCGAAACACTCATGCTCTTCCACCTGTTGTGGTACTGTGCAAGAGGCAGATACTTATATGCCAGATTCTTCAGGTTGTTCTCAACCTTTTTCAATGTCGTCTTGCCTGTCCAGAGCATATTCACATCAAACACCACCAGCTTTGGCTTCTGACATGTGAGCACTTCATCCAGAAGGTTGGATGCCCCGGTCACATTCTGGAATCCCTCAGCCGCCACATATGTTGGAATTCCATATTTGTTCCATATATACATCGGAGAACATGCACTGTAGGCATTGCTGTCTCCAAGCACCAGTACGTCTATCGAATTCTTCGGTTCTCCATAGAAGCCCCTTGCATTCGAGTTGGTTATTCCGCTTCCCGGATCGCTCCGCTTCGGAGTAAACGCAGCTCCCAGCACTCCCATGATCATCACGGCCACCAGGGCAAATGCTATGGATTTTATTATATTACGTCCACTTTTCTTCATAGATAATCACCTCTAAAACTGTGCATATATAAATCCAGCCACCTCATAGCCCTTGCCATATGCTCCGAGTATGATCACTCCAAACAGCAGCACATAGTAAACTGCCCATCTGAGGGCTATATTCTTCGTTGCAAGCTCTGCTCTTATCTGGTGTCCCTTCTCCTTGTAAAGTCCAACCAGGAACAGAATGAGCGCGCCCACTGCCAGCACTGCAAAATCTGCCATGTCAAGCTTCATTCCAAGCAAAGTTCCATTTGTCAGATCCGCAAATGTAAATCCCCTGAACATGGACACAAACATGTGTCCAAATGCTGTAAGATCATCAGCCCTGAACATGAGCATTCCCACATTCACAAAAATGAAGGTCCTGACAACCTGAAGCAGCCTGTATACCTTTCCCTGGCGGTCAACATTCATTTTCCCATACAGCTTCTTGAAAAGAGGCTCCATGAGAAGTCCGATTACCATGATAGCCCAGTAATAAAGACCATACATGACGTACTTCCAGCTTGCGCCGTGCCAAATACCCGTTCCAAACCACACTATGAACATCGCTATAGACATAGGAACAAATGTCGCGAAGAAAGTATTCATATGTTCCCTGGTCTTCTTACTCAGCTTCACAAATGGCTTAGACAGTGAAACTGAATAGAACACATAGTCCTTGAACCATGCACCGAGAGTCATATGCCACCTTCTCCAGAACTCACTGACCGTCTTTGATATAAACGGCTGATTGAAGTTCTCTGAGAGTCCTATTCCGAACATCTGGGCACTTCCCCTTACTATATCCATACAGCCTGAGAATTCCGCATAGAGCTGTAATGTGTAGAGCAGCATTCCTACTACTACCGGAAGTCCTGTGTAGCTTGCGTAATTGTCAAATATCTGGTTCACATACATATTTGCGCGATCTGCAATAACTATCTTCTTGAAGAAGCCCCACAGTATAAGCTGGAGTCCCATGGTCATGTTCTCATAACTGAACCTGTGCCCCTCATACATCTGCTCTCCAACAAGATCGAACCTGGCTATAGGTCCCTCAACAATGTGCGGGAAAAATGCAAGGAAAAGTGCAACCTTGCCAAACTTGTCCGATGCCCTGTATTTGCCTCTGTACACGTCCACTATGTAACTCACCGCAGACAGTGTGTAGAACGAGATTCCAAGCGGCATCATCCTCTGATACATCGGATTCTCTACATTTATGTGTATGAGTCCAAGCACATCTGTAAATACCTGTCCAAGGAATACCGAATATTTCAGGAATACCAGGATTCCTACATTCACAAGCACCACGCATACGCACACGCACTTTTTCTGCCATCCAATAAGTGCCTTGTACTCTTTTTTGCTTTCCTTTGGCAGAGCTTTCCTTGCCATGCTGCAGCCATCATCTATCTTGTTTATCAGCAGGCCGCCCACATATATGGTCAACGACCCGAACAGGATAAATATGATATATCTGCCTGAATTGATAAAATAAAACAGATAGCTGAATGCCAGCAGCACCTTCCATCTGTGCTTCAGTGGCACTATATTGTACACTATAAACGCTCCGAGCAATATAAATACCAGATACGATATCGACGTATATGACATATTTCTCACTCCTCCAGTATTTTTTGACGGCAGTCAGTCCCCGCCATCTTCCAATATCTATATCTGCTCTTACTCGTCTTCAAGTCTCTGGATCATATCGTATATGGTCTGGACTGTCTTGAAGTTCTCCGGTGTGATATCAACAGGAGAAATGTCTACGTCAAACTCATCGCTGAGCTGAAGCACCAGCGTAACCATCGTGATGGAATCCAGCACGCCATGTCCTATAAGATCTGTCTCGTTCTCATAATCAACTCCAGGTTTTACCTCATTCAAAATCTTTAATAATTCTTCCATAATCTCTTATCTCCTTATCAATAAAATTGTCACACATGCTGCGCGTATTCCGCCTTCAGCCTCTTCCTGTCTATCTTGCCATTTGCATTGTGGGGCATGCTTGTCACCCTGACAAAACGGTTCGGCTCCATGTAGTGTGGAACCCTCTCCTGAAACGCCTTAAGCAGCTCCGTCTCGTCCTTCTTCCTGCCCTCGTAGATGAACACGATCTTGTCCGCCGCATCATCATATATGCAGGCATAGCTTCTGATACCGTCTATGGCTCCCGCTGCCGCCTCGATCTCGCCGAGCTCTATGCGGTAACCCATGTGTTTTATCTGATAGTCCTTACGGCACACATAGACCAGCTCGCCGTATCTGTTGTATTTCACCAGATCACCGGTCTTGTAGACCAGCTCTGGATAGTACGGATTCAGCGGATTCTGGACAAATGCCTCTCTCGTCTTCTCCGCATTTCCGAAGTAGCCCAGCGCCACAAATGAACCTCTGGCATAGAGCTCACCCTCACGGCTGAAGCCCGTCTCAGGATCGATCTCCGGTGACACCTCCCTGCCGTTCTCATCAAGAACAAACACATCACAGTTGTTGCACGCATGTCCCATCGGCAGCGGCTCGTCATCGGCAAATACTCTGTCCACCACGTAATACGTACATATGTCGGTCGTCTCTGTTGGGCCGAACAGATTTGCATACATGGCATCCGGAAGATTCTGTATCCAGTAATTCAGCGGCTTTGTCGGCATCACCTCTCCGGCAAACAGCACCTTCTTCAGCTCGGGAAGCTGGGCGTACTGGAACAGCTTGTAATTTGCAACGATCTGCAGTGCCGATGGCACCCAGTATATCGTGTTGATCCTGTATGTATTCATGAACTCCATCAGCTTCATAGGGAAGGTGAAATACGCCTTCGGTATGATGTACAGCGTGGCACCATTTTTAAGAGTGCTGTAGAGATCTGACACCGACATGCTGAAGTAGAACGGTGTCTGGCTTCCGAATATCGTACTCTCGTCTATACCAAATGCCTCCGTGTACCAATAGGTATAGGATATCACATTCCTGTGTGATACCACAGCGCCCTTTGGAACTCCGGTCGAGCCCGATGTGAAAAGCGCATACACGGGATCCGTGTCTATCGCCCTGCTTCTGACCGCATCCAACACCGACTGATCTGCACTTGTGTCCAGCTCGTCAAGATTTAATATCCTGAATACCTCTTTGTTCTCGCCTTCCTGTCCCTGGCATCCATCTTCATCCACGCCATTTCTGGAAAGCTCCAGTGCCTTCTCCATATGCCCGATGTCAGTCACGACTGCAACCGGATTCAGCGTTCCGAGTATCGACTCGGCTCTGGACGCCGGCATCTCCGCATCCAGTACCACATAGAAATTGCCACTGTAGACAACTCCCATATAGGCAGCCACACTCCCAGGCTTTTTGTCCAGCAACACGGCAACAGGCTTATTCCTCACGCCATCTGTCTTCTCATATATCCATGCACCGATCTGTCTGGAAAGCCTCTCCATCTGACCATATGTGAGTCCGCCTTCCTCATCTGCAACTGCCAGCTTGTCTGGATATTTTAAAGCCGAATTCTCTATAAATTCCAATATATTTTTCAATATTTACCACCTCGTTTAACCACCTTTTTCTTTCTTCCAAAATCGAATAGATTATATGCCATGCCTTTCTGCCAGTTCAACTTAATATACATTCAACAGACTTAATTATATGTAAGAGTTATTACAATATGGTTACACTTCCTCAATCCATCAGCGTAATCCGCACTGCAGCTTCTCACTACACCTGCTATTATAGCCGCCATCCCTTTAAGGTTCAATGAGGCGAATCTTTAAGATATCTTTAAGTAAAACAAAAAACAGCGGCAGACATGTCCATCCACGGACATATCTGTCGCTGACAAATGTATAAATATTTGTTTTCCCGGCACGGCTTACACGCCATACCTGATCCTTAGCCTCTTGACAAATCCCACAGATTTTCTCGCATTGTATAGCTTATCGGCAAATATATACAGGGTTCTGAGCTCTGCCCGGCCTTGCATCCATATAATTCCATCATAAAGAATATGGACTTTCAAGCCTGCCTCTGTCCTCCGTTATATCTCTGAATATAAAGAGATCACAGCCGTCCGTGCCATCTGGGACTACTATTATGCGGAGCCATCTGCCGTCTCTGCCTGCAACACGTGCATCAAACTCCAGATTCTCCTGTCTGTCCCAGCCCTCATATTTCTTTCTGAACTGTCTGTATACCTTCTGATCCATAAGCTGGCTTACCGCACTTATGTCCTCCCGCCGCACCAGCATATGCGCCTCATCCGTTCCGGCACATACCGCACGATCATAAAGTCCTGCTCCATCTTCTCTATTCTTCTACCTTCTTTCCCTTCTCCTTATATTAATATAAAGATTAAGTATTGCGACAAGAGCTATAAGTTCCAGTATAACTCCTGCCACAAGGCATATATTCATATATTTCATTTCAAACAATCCAAACATTAATTCTCTCCCATACGCAGTTGCCTGCAAACCAAACATCGACAAAATTCACACAACCATTCTTTTCGTTATAACAACATATTATCCTAAAGTATATGGCAAAAAGTAATTCCATACGCACAAAAACCGCCAATATCGCTTATGATATGGCGGTTTTGTCGATATTCTTATTATTTTCACTCTTATTCCAGCTCCTCCAGAGCATCCAGATAACTCTCCATCCACTGCACCTGCTTTGCGCTTTTCGCATCTTCTTCATCCGGTTCGTCCGGATCATCCGGCCACTCATCGCCCTCGTCAAGCTCCTGCATGGTCAGCCAGTTGTCAGCCACCTCAAGCTGAAGCATCCTTCCATCGTCACACTCCAGACTCACCAGCACCATAAGCGGCTCCCCCGGAAGCCTCTCCTCACAGCCGAAGTCGGCCTCATCTATTCTCTTTATTGTCCACATATTATCACCTCATGTTCTGTAGATGTCATAAATCACTCTACCCGTATCTTCAAAAAGTCTATGAGTGCTTCCAGCGTCAATTCCTCCTTGCGCCATATCCATTCTGTCTCTATCGTATAGAACAGCCCGCCGCCTATGTCACATGCCGCCGCAAACTTCTGTCTCTGCTTTCTGGACTTCTTATACTTGAATATATAATAGTAATAAAGTCTTCCCTCTATCACTTCATGTTTCAGATATGCCCTTGTCCGCAGTTCCTCCGGGCAGGCTTCATCCTCCACCAGCTCATCCAGCACGTAATCCTCAGCCGTCTCATCATCGATAGCCTCCTGAAGTGAACAATAGACAAGTTCCGGCTTAAGCTCCTCATTAAACCCCGCAAATGCCGGATCACTGTCATCGCCATCTATCAGTCTATACCTCTGAGGCAGGTCAAAGCTTATCTTTCTGGCACCTGACTGCAATGAATATGTATTGGTTAATTGTGCATCTCCAGTCATCCCATAGATGTCCGCATATGGCATACCGTTTTTTCCATATACATTCCTATCATTTTCCATACCTGAACCTTCATCTAACTTTATAGATGTGTCCATTGAATCATATGTATATCCGCCACCAGCATTTATCGTGCCAGAATAATCAGCATCACCATATCCTACACCATCATACTCGTTCCCACCGTTAGCTGCTCTATCCGCCTCGCTGGCCTTCTTCGCCTGAAATCCGGATACTAGGAACGACACAAAAGCCAGCAATCCGATCAGAAACATCAATCCCTGTTCCGAAATATACGACCACAGCTCTGACAGATCCGATATATTTCCATGTGACTCATGATATATATTGTATATTCCTGCTCCCCAGAACAGCACCAGCAAGGCCCCGGCCACGACAAAGCAGGCGATCGCACTCTGTAAAACATACTTTAATCTTCTCATCTACCCTTCACCCCTGTCATTTCGCTTTTAATACACACATGCTTGCATCAACATACCGCAAGCATCTAACCCAAAGATACCGCATATTATACCCTCCAGTTCGCAGAATATCAATTACATTTGATATTCTGCGAACTGAATTTGACTTTCTGTGAAAGTGTTTTGTGAATTAACTGCGGCTTATATTCAGAAAGACGGCACTCCCAGCAAAAGCTGAGAAATGCCGTCTCTCAGTATAATAATACACGCTGTAGTAATCCGATACCGTGAAATCCGCCTTAAGATTCTCTATCGCATCCAGACTCTCCATTATCGTATTTGTCTCCTTGATATCGGGGGCATCCGCCTGCAGATCGGTGTAGTCCTCACCTTTTATCTGCGCCATCGTGCCCTTGAGTGCATCGTTGGAGCTCTTGGAATCGCTCTTCACCATGACCTTCATTACGTCCATGGACTTAACAGAAAACTTGAGCTCAGCGCCATACTTACCGGACTTGTTCATGCCTACGATCATGGATTTTGATCCGTCTCTCACACCAAAAGAGAACCCCAAATCTGAAGTGTGTACTTCTAATCTGGGGTCCTTTTTCATATATACCGCATGAATCGATTCCCATCATCTTTCTAGGTGGAAGGTTTGTTATTGCAATAAGTGTCTTGCCGACTAACTCCTCTGGCTCATAGAATGCATGGATTCCTGAGAGGATGGTTCTGTCTGTGCCTGTGCCGTCATCCAGTGTGAACTGAAGGAGCTTCTTATGGAAGCTGTTTCATTTGAGGATTATATCAATCGACTAAAAGCACAGAATATTATAATTGAAACCGGAAACTCAAAGAAATACGGAACGGTTACAAAATACCGATTTTCGGTTGAACAACGTTTTCATCGTGGCTACTCTCTCGGTTCATTCTATACCGATGACAACATAAAAAAGAGAATTTCGAGACGACAGGACTATCTGAAAACACAAAAGAAAAAAGCGGAAGAACGAAAAGAAAAGCGAAAAGCTGCTTATGATGCCATGTCGCCCGGTGAAAAAAACTGGATAAAAGTCGATTGAAAATCTCGTCCATGTGTGACTTCTCTGGTGATGTATCACGGGATACCGTTGGCTTTCAGAAATGGTAAAATGTGCAGAACGCCAGACGCATGCAGGAGATACAAAAGAACCTGCACGACAGGTACGGCATCCGGTATACCGAGAATTCCAACATCCAAATCCTACAAAAACTACTGGAACAGGCTAAACAGAACATGCATAACCTTGAAGAACAACAGCGGCAAAATGAGCGTGACCTGAAGGAGTTGCAACACTACCAGAAGGAAATTGACACCTATCTAGGGAAAAAGCATGAGGATATTTAGTCCTCATGCTTATCAGTAAAGATTTTATAGGAAGATCATCCATATTCTCATTTCGTAAACTCTACGGAGTAATAATACATATAATCATTCTCTGTATTTAGATAATCTCCGGAAATATCCTGTATCGGTAACATACTTAATCCATTTTTACCATAAACCAAAGCCGCTAACCCCTGCTCTGTTCCAAAATCTATCGGACATATATGGTTTATGCTTGTCGCCGATCTTCCATAATATTTCCGATCTTCAACATCATTTAAAATTGGATTTTCTGTTGTGTATTTCGTATAGTTATCTGCCACAATTAGACTTGCAGAAAATTTTTCAAAATTAGGAACAACCACTATCATTCCAGTTTCGGTAGATTCCGTACCATTAAAAGATATTTCTGCAATTTTCTCATGCGATACTCTTTTTCCGGATTGATATTCAGACAAGTAAACAAAAAGGCATTTATAGTTATCCTTTGTCTTATACCGAAACATCATTACCCCATCTGCTCCAGACATCAGTTCCGCAGTTTTCATTTCCGCACTATCCGGCGATACTTCTTCTATGAAATTTCGGGGTTGTCTCATCTTCTTACACGCTATAACAGCGATTACAGTGATAAATCCTGTCAGAATAATACAAAGTGCTACAATGATTCGTCGCAGAAATTTCTGTTTATTCTTTCCTTCCTTTGACACCTGCAATAGCGTTTCATCAGACTTTTCTCTTACACTATCTTCGCTGATATCTTCACCGGCTAAAAATTCATTGACGCTGATTTCCAATATTTCACACAGTTCCATATATACAGAAACGTCTGGAAGGCAAATTCCACGTTCCCATTTTGAAACAGACTTATCACTCTTCCCGAGCTTATCTGCAAGCTGTCTCTGTGTCAGCCTAGCTCTTTTTCTTTTTTCTGCGATATATCTTCCAATCTTAGCAATATCCATAGGTCATTCCTCCTTTCATCATGACAATCTTATCTTATCACAGCAAAAAAGTACACCTCTCAAAGGTAGAATTGCCACATTTACTGCCTATATCCAATCACAGCCACAACTTTTCCATTCTCTGCCTCTATGTTTGATAGTCACGATATTATATCTGTACGGCTTATATTTCTGTATTCGCTCGGTGTAACTTTGTATCGTTCCTTAAATACCCGATTGAATGTTCTCTGACTTTCAAATCCGCTATCATAGCATATATTTGTAATGGCATCACTGGTATTTTCCAAGCGATGGCAAGCATAATTTAGTCTTGCATCATTCAGATATTGATTGAAATTACGATGGAATGTTTTGGAGAATGTTCGTGATAAAACATACTTGCTCACTCCCAAATCTCTTGCCATATCATCTAACGAGAAATTCTTTCTAAAATTACCAGACACGTACGATACTGCCTGATAGACAAGATCTTTACTTCCCACATCTCCTTTCTCGACCAGTTTCAGCTTTCCAATGCATCTTGCAATCAAAATCTGCAGGTATGCCTGTATAACTGCTATATCCATGTGGTCTGTATCTAAGATGGCATTAATTGCCCGGTATACTTCCGGCTCCACCATTTCTGCCTTTATGATTGGGTAATCCGGTGCCATCGTCTGTATAATATCAGCATATTTCCCAATCGCAAATGGTGGAGAAATAATGTAAACCGCCTTATTCACTCCCGAAGAGAAAACCTGATAATGATGGATAATATCAGGAAATACAAAACCAATATCTCCCTTTTCCATGTGGTATAACTCTTGTCCAACTCCCAGCTCCAGTGTTCCATTTGTCACACATACGATCTCCAATGCATTATGTAAATGCGGAGCAACGTGCTTCGATTTTCTTTTTAAAGCTAATATTTCTTCTTTTGTATCAACAAATGATAAATGCATTGGTTACGCCCCCTTTGCAAGATTTGTCTACTTTTCCTTTCGATTTGGCAGGCAATCACATTGTATTTATTCTATAATCAGCTTGTAAATAAGGAAAGGAGGTACGCATTATGAACAAGTTTAAGAATTATATGAACAACCTTTTAGTATTCTACGCTGATTACTTTGAACATGTATATCATGCATAAAATACTAAAAGGACTACTTTGTGAAAACTGAATACCTAGCTTGCACAAAAAGCATTGCCTTTCTCGAATGTTCAATTAGACAATGCTTTTCATTACATATAAACCTTAATACTTTGTTGCGTCTGTTACTTCATCAGACTTAATTCCCTTTTCAGCTTTCAATTTTTCATTTACAGCTTCCACGTTCATTCTGGAAAGAACAATCATAATTAACACATCAAGGATCAATGGCAACCATAAATACATAAACTGCATCATATCAAGTGCTGACTGCGGCTGTGTTGCATTTGTTCCGACATAACCACTAAGCTCTAATAACCAGCCACATACTGCAGTTCCGATTCCTCCACCAATCTTTACACCCAGTGATGTACAAGAATACATAGTTCCGTCAATTCTCTTTCCCTGTGTCAGATAAGTATACTCTGAACAAGAAGCAATCACTGCGTTCATATCTCCCTGCCATGGGCCCTGTCCAAGTGCTGCAAGGGCTGTAAATGCCAGCATAAGAGGAATACTTCCCATATATCCTGCTACAACAACCAACGCTCTACCAATAACGGCAATGATATATCCTCTGAGATTCAGCTTGTACATACCATTCCACTTGCCAACGAGTGTCGGAGTAAAGATAAGAGCTATAATAAGTGGGATATTCACCGCCCAGGCGAACTGACCAAAAAGATTCTTGTCCTTCAATACCCATGTCATGTAGTAGATACCAGCACCGATCATGGCACTATAAAGCTGCTGTAAAATATATGTTCCACAGATCATCATATAATACTTGTTCTTTACAAGAAGCTTAAATGCCTGAACCAGTCCATACTTTTCTTCATCTCCTTTTACTTCTCCCTCGTTAAGCTCCTCCTCCGGAAGCTCTTTTACGGAGAGCGCTGAGATTGTATTTACAATCAGACCGATAATTGCATAGATGATTGCTACCGTTCTCCATGCTGCTGCATCTCCACCGCAGTAATCAACAAATTTTACGGTTACAGACTGGATCAAAAGGCTTGTAGAAAATGCGAAGATGAAACGATAAGATCCCATCTGCACACGCTCTTTACTGTTCTTCGTAATCAAAGAAGTAAGTGCAGAATACGCAATATTATTTGCTGTATAGAACACACCATTTAACAATGTATATGCAATAAAGAACCATGCATATTTTGCTGTATTTCCCCAGCTTGTAGGAACCGCAAAACAACATACCAATGTAATCGCACATCCAATGTAGCCGTAAAGCATCCACGGTTTCGCCTTACCCATCTTGCTGTGTGTCTTGTCAATCATCGAGCCAAAGAAAATGTCTGTAAATCCGTCAAACAGTTTGGAAACTGCGATCAACGTACCTACTATACCTGCTGCAAGTCCGACTGAATCCGTCAGATAAATCATCACAAAGGACGTTAAAAATGCATATACTACATTTCCTGCTATATCGCCGGATCCGTATCCAACTTTGTTATACCATTTTAAATACTTTTTTTCTTCCATAGAATCACTCCTCATCTTAATCATGTTTAGAATTTCATGTGTCAAACAGTCTGATGCCTATATTATTCTAAATGCTTTTACTTTTGTTCTCTTGTATCCCGAATATCCCCGTATGTCCGGACTTATACGTCGATATTCGGGAAACGAGTTATATCATTATCCTTTCACATACGGAACCAGTGTAAACCGGAACCGGAATAATCTATCATCAAATCTGTATGCTTCTAACACGTCTGGTCCGCAGCTGTTAGAGCCTATTCCATTCTGTGCATAATCAAGACAGAATACCGTACTGTCCGATTCTATCAATTCATAGTTATGTGCCTTTTCTTCCAGCTCCTCCTGTGTATAGAAGGACGCATTGAATGAAAATGTATCTTCCTCTGCAACGGCAGTGATACCGTACTGGCTGTTGCCAAGCTCCACATAATCGCAGTCGTAGTGACTTCCGTTTTCCTGTGGGCGGACATAGTCCTCATGCATATCGGAAACCTTCAGACGATACAATCCGTGGCTTGCTGCTCTATGCTTGTCCCGGTAGCTTTCCTGCGGTCCCATACCGAAGAACCCTGCATCTGTAAGCTTCTTATCTAAGAACATCCGCACACCAAATCTTGGAAGATCCGGGAACTCCTCATCCTTTTTCACTGCGATATCCGCTCCAATTCTTCCGGCTGCGTCAATCGTCCAAGTGATTGTCACATCCATAATTTTCTGCACGGTTGCTGCCACGACCGAAGCCTGACTTGTCACAGTTACTCCGTGCTTTCCCTGAATCACCTCTGACTTGTATGCTCTTGTATAGGCTTCGTTGTAGTGGGCTTTCTTCCACTCTGCCTTGATATACATATCGTTATCCGTCGGTGCTCTCCAGATGTTCAGTTCCATCGGATGATTCATATATTCTCTGCCTGCAAATGTCAGGCTGTCAAAAAGTGCTGTCCGCTTGTTGACCGTATAGGAGAAATCCCGTCCCTTTATGATGATCTCTGTATCATTTTCCTGTACCTGAATACCGGTATTCGGCACTTCCTTTGTAAGCCAGCTTACTGCCTGCTGATTCTTTGCACCCTTACTGCTTACATCTATCTCATCAAAGCCTAAGACATACGCCTTGGAAAGAAGCGGGATGTCCTTCTTAAGCTTATAGAACAGCTTCAGATATACCTTCCCATTCTCCGGAATTGAAAGCTTTAAGGTTGTGCTTCCATCACAATGCGGTAAAATGGATACTTCGGAAAGCTTCCCCTTCCCGATTACAAGCCCATCCTGTGACAGCTCATAGGTAATCTCTGCATAATCCTTCAGATCATCAAAATCCATATAGTTGTGAAGCACTAATTCTCCACTTGCTGCATCATACGATACTACTCTTGCCGGGCGATATACATTCTTGTACTCCAAAAGTCCGGTGTGTATCCTTCTGTCCGGATATACCAGACCATCCATACAGAAGTTGCTGTCATGGATTACTTCGCCATGATCGCCGCCATAGGCATAGATCGTCTTGCCATTTTCGGCTACACCATGGGCGATTGCATGATCGCACCACTCCCATACGAAACCACCGCACATCTTATCCTCTGCCTGTATCATCTGGAAATAATCTTCAAAATCTCCGGGACCATTTCCCATACTGTGGCAGTATTCCACCAGAAGGAATGGTTTGCTGCCATCCTTTTCCAAATATTCCTCTATCTCAGTAAGTGCCGGATACATACGGCTGTATAAGTCAAGATTCCCGTAATCATAGGTTACATCGTAATTGCGGTATCTGGCACTCTCATACTGCGTGATACGTTCCGGATCAAATCCCTTTGTCCATGCCAGTGCCTTCTCAAAGTTGCAGCCATAAGCGCTTTCATTTCCCATAGACCACATCACGATACAAAACCGGTTCTTGTCACGCTCCACCATCAGCTTCACACGGTCAACAATCGCAGCTTCCCATACCGGATCATCTGCTATCTTCTCATTCCAACGCTTAAAGCGGTTGTAATCCGTATCCTCTTTTCGATACAGCATAAATGGTCCGTGTGCTTCGATATCTGCCTCGTCAATCACCATAAATCCATAGCGGTCGCACATTTCATAGAAAAATGGTGCATTTGGATAATGGCTGGAACGAATGGCATTGAAGTTGTGCTGCTTCATCAGGGTAAGGTCTGTCTTGATCTGCTCCATGCTAATTGTAAATCCGGTGACCGGATCGGAGTCATGGCGGTTCACACCACGGAATTTAATCTTCTGTCCATTTAAGTAGATTACCTGATTCTTGATCTCAATCTTGCGGAGTGCTATATGGTCTACGATTACCTCCTGCTCCGTCTCCAGAATAATCGTATACAGATACGGATTCTCTGTATTCCAGAGTGTATAATCTACAATCTCAAAAGTCGCTTCTCCACTCTCGGAAATAACACCCTCGGAAACAACTGCTCCATTCTTATCCTCGAGCTTTACCCGAACCTCTGTCGGCTCGTAAAATGCTGCTGTAAGATTTATCCTTGCAATGTCTGAATCTAATTGTGTTGTAATGCGATAATCACGGATTCCCTTTTCCGGACGTTTTAAGAGATACACATCACGGAAGATTCCGCTCATACGGAACTTGTCCTGATCTTCAAGGTACGAACCGTCGCACCACTTCATCACAAGCACGGAAATCCGGTTCTCTCCTTCCCGCAATACGTCTGTCACATCAAACTCACTGGTCATGTGGCTCACTTGACTGTAGCCTACATAGGTGCCGTTTAACCATACATAAAAGCAGCTATCCACACCTTCAAAGTTAAGATATGCCTTTGGTGCTGCAGCATCCTTTGCATAGTCAAAGGTATGCACATAAGCTCCACATGGAATATCCTGTGGCACATATGGCGGATCAAACGGAAATGGGTAACGGATATTTGTGTATTGGTGTGTATCATAACCTGCCATCTGCCATACACTCGGAACTTTGATCTCATCAAAGCCCTCAACCAAATAACCATCCTCATAAAAGGCATCCTTCATATCATAGATGCTGTCAAAATACTGAAACTTCCATGTACCATTCAATAGCTGCATTCTGTCTGACAGCTCTCTGTGCTCTACCAGGTCATCCATCCGCTTGGAAGCCGGCATGTAATAAGCTCTCGCCGGCATCGTATTGTCATGTAATACACTTAAGTCCTCATAGTAACGTGGCACGATCATAAATAATCCTCCTTCATTCATACAGTTTATACACTTTTTTGTTGCTTGTAACCCTGCAAACAGTTTTCTCCTTACTGTCTGCTTTTTTTCCTTCTCGCTTTTGTTAGATTTATATTACCTTAATCCATTTCTTATGTCTATAAACTAGAATGGACAAAATATGCACAAAATGATACAATAATCCCATCAAGCAGAAAAGTGGACGAACTGCTTGTAGCATCGGACACTTTTCTATTTGATGGGTAAACAGTCATAAGCACGCAGGACGATAGTCCGGAGTGCGCATGGCTGGCACGATTTCGAGAGTTCGAAGAACGAAGAAATCGTGATTATTGTATCGAGTGAAAGGAGTGCTGCCCTATGTACATGAACACCGGTTATTTGAAACATTCACATATGGATTTTAAGGATAAAAGCCGACCACTGATTGTCGGTAGCTGCGGAATCTATCGTTTGTCTGAGCACCCAAAGATGCCAACCTATCGCCCAAGAGGACGTGTTGATTTTCAGATTATATATATTGCAGCCGGATGCGGACATTTTCATTTTGATACTGTTGATAACGAAACAATTGTTCCCGCTGGTAACATTGTCATATTCCGTCCAAAAGAGCTTCAGAAATATGAATACTATGGGGAAGATAAGACAGAAGTCTACTGGATTCATTTTACTGGAAGTGATGTAAAAAATATCCTAAGAAAATATGGTTTCCCAGATAACGAGAGAATATTCCCGGTTGGTACATCCATGGAATATGAGCGTATATTTAAGAGAATTATTATAGAATTACAACGTTGTCAGGATAACTACGAAGAAATGCTCACATTATTGCTCCGTCATCTTCTGATCATATTCCAACGTGAGCTTACCAGAGAGCAAGTTTTAAAAAATGAATATCTCGACCACGAGATGGATACCGCCATGACATATTTTAACGAAAATTATAACCGTGATATCAATATAGAAGAGTATGCGACATCCAAGGGGATGAGCGTCAGTTGGTTCATACGAAGCTTCAAGAAGTTCACGGGTTCTACTCCTATGCAGTTTATTGTTGCGCTCCGTGTCAACAACGCACAGGTCTTGCTTGAGACAACCAACTATTCCATCAATGAAATATCTAAGATTGTAGGCTACGATAACCAGCTCTATTTCAGCCGATTATTTCATAAGCTGAAGGGATTTTCTCCGAGGGAATATCGGAAAACCAGAAAGTCGGAAATATAAAACTAAAGCCCATCTATAATAGGAATAACTACTATTATGGAGCTGTTGGTTCTGTAGGCATGATAAGTTTCTTATTTTTCTCATTATGTATGGGACTTTCCTCCGGCATAGGCGTAATCGTTTCTAAATGTTTTGGTGCAAAAAAAGAAGAAGAAGTGAAAACTGCGATTGCTAACTCCATATATGTGATGAGTGGAGGGTGCAGACATTTTCTTGGACTATATAAGTGACCAATCCAAGTCTATGTCTGTACTCTATAGGACTCAAATATCCTAATGATTTTTTACATTTTCTCCATCCGATAAAATGCGCCTTTTTTCTCTAGCAATTCTTCGTAAGAGCCACATTCCAGAACATTTCCTTTTTCAATCACAGCAATCCGGTCAGCATTGCGAATGGTAGACAGACGGTGGGCTACGATCAGTGTGGTACGTCCTTTCACAAGTTTCTGGATTGAATCCTGAATCTTCTTTTCAGAGATGCTGTCAAGCGCAGAAGTTGCCTCATCCAGAATCAGGATCTTCGGATTCCGTAAAAATGCACGGGCAATGGAGATGCGCTGCCGTTGTCCGCCGGAAAGATTTTCCCCATGTTCTGTGATCATCGTGTCCAGACCATCAGGCAGTTTCTGGACAACTTCTTCCAGGTTGGCTGCACGTATGACATTCCATAACTGTTCCTCGGAGATAGATTCAGATCCATAGGTGATATTCTCGCGGAGAGTTCCGGTGAAGAGAATGGACTGTTGTGGAACGACGGCAATCTGCTTTCGGTAGCTGTGCAGATCCAGTTCCATCAGGTCATTTCCATCAACCAATACCTGTCCGCTGTCAGCTTTCAGGAAACCGATGGCAAGATTGAGGATTGTTGTTTTTCCAGAGCCGGAACCACCGGCAAAGGCAACTGTTTCCCCCGGCTGAATCTTGAAGTTCAGATGACTTAATACTGGTTTTTCATTGCCTTTATAAGTAAAAGATACATCCTGAAATGTAATCTCACCTTTCAGATCAACTACTTTTTTCTTCCTACAGTTGTCCTCAATATCATTTGCACAAAGCACATCACCAATCGATTCAACGGATTCCAGGCCTTTCGCAATGATTGGCAGCAAAGTCACAATACTTGCAATCTGAGCGACGATGCTGGAAAAATAAGTCTGGTATAAGGTGATATCTCCGACACCGATGATTCCTTTCCATGCAATGTAGGCTGTAAATGCAAGACAGAATACCTGAAAGATCTGAAATGCAACCCAGCTGATTGAAGAAAAGTATGTCTGAATCATATCAAGCTGAAGCCCTTTTTCAGCAACTTTACGAAGCTGTTCACTCATTTTACGGGCTTCCTGATCTTCCAGAGCGTGAGCTTTAGTTACAGGAATCATTTCAACCATTTCCATTACTTTTGCAGAAGTTTCTTCCATTTCTTTACGGAAAGCACGGTTATGGTTTTTGATTTTTCCTTTAAAACCAACAATGATCAAAACAGAAACCGGTATCGTGCAGAGGAAGAAAAGAAATACGATCCGACTTTTGAAGATGACCACTCCGAAGGATACACCAATGTTCAGAATGATAGTCAAAAGAGAGATAAAAATCTGAGATGCAAGATTTTGTATCTGTTCTACATCTCGCATGATCTTCGACTGAAGCCTTCCGGACTGCATTTCCTTGTGATAGGTAATCGACAATTGCTGAAGCTTGCAGACTAGGGCTTCTCGCAGTTCTTTCTCTACTGTTCGTACCGTTTTAGCATAGAGCCAGGTATGGATGTAGTTGGTTGGTATGTTCTGTACCAGAAATGCAATCATAAGGATGGTATTCAGAATCAGAATTTTGGTAATATTCCCGTTGTGGTCTGTCACTGCATTGATAATATTAGCTGTGACGATTGGAAGAACCCAGGTTGGGGAATGCTTGATAATGAAAAAGAAAATGGAACCAACCAGCGCGCCATAGTGTCCCTTGAAAAGAGAAAGAAGCGTGCGCAGGTTATTTTTTCTGTTCCGGCTGAAGATGTGCATCATGGCAGCTTCTTCCTGCCAGAGATCCTGTTCTGAAGTTTGTTGTATGTTATTTTCTTGTGTCTCTCCCATAGTAGTCTTTAATAACCTCCTGTATCGGTTTGTTGCAGATTTCGTAGCTGGTATCTCTTGATGCAATACTTCTGGACGGGAGAACCGGAGCCCATTCCCACATGGCAAAACCATTGACCCATGAGCGCTTTGCACAGGCCTCAAACATAGCACGATACCAGTCTGGCTGTTCCTCCAGACGTAAATCTCCCTGAATTGCCCAGTTGTTAGGCACCAGTGAGGATCCTTTTCTGGACATGCATCCTGCTTCGGCGAAGAAAAATGGTTTCTTGAATTTCTGAACGACTTTTTCAATACGGTCAAGTTCCTGTTCCCACTGATCAATCGGATAATATCCGCTGGAAGAAATCATGTCGACACAGTCCCACCAGGTTACATTTTCTTCCTGATATTTATCGGTATTATAGGAAACAGGTCCGTGGTAATAGTTTCGGATCGCAGCGATTACGTTTCTCCATTCTTCACTGCGGTGTTCCGTCATTACCATCTCACATCCTGCAATAAAAAGATCACATTGTTCGGCTTCTGCAATTTTGGCATAGTGTGTCTGGAATTCTGTGTAAGAGGCAAACCAGTTTTCCCATTTCGGTTCACACGGAACATCTTTTTCAAAGAAACTGATGTAAGCACGCCAGACACCATTTTTACAATTAACGGTAGGTTTCAAGGCAACACGGATGCGCTTGCTTTTTGCATAGCGGATCATATTGATTAATTCTTCATCTGAGAATGTGGCACTGGAAGTGTAACAAATCTCTTCTGAGTGTGCGTGGTCCTGTAGCCCTACAGGAGCAAGGATTATGAAATCAGCAGCAGTGTGTTCTATCATATAATCAAAACTGTCACGGGCAGTCTGTGTAGAAAGAGAACCACGTTTGTGAAATGGGGCAAATGTAATTCCTTTAATATATCCAAGTTGATTTTGAATTTTCATTTTGGTAAAAACCTCCTGTCTTTCGAATTATATAATTTCTGAATATTTTCTGCTGGGAGTATATCATGTAGAAAAAAGATATGATATAATGAATCTATTATAAAATTGTAAAAATCTATGATGGAGATAATCTGTGAAACCTTATTTTGAATGTTTAGACAAATTAAACAAACCATATGAAGCCTTTTTATTTGATGCACAGACATCTGAGATGTTCCCAATTCTTCCACATTGGCATTATTTTGTGGAGATTCTTTACATGGTGGAGGGAAAGGCGTATGTAGAGGCAGGAGAAGAGAATTATGTATTGGAACCGGGAGATCTGATCGTATTTTATCCACAGATGGCTCATGCAATTTATTCAACAGGACAGCTTCCAATCCGTTACTATGTCCTGAAATTCGATCCGGCACATCTGAATATATCCGGTTCGGCACTTCCATCGATTTCGAGTCTGATCGCCATGGCCGCAGTGGAGCAGAAGCTATCGGTTTATTTTTCGAAAGAGAAATTTAATCAGGAAAAAATGAAGCAGCTGATTCAGGGATCAGTGAAGACGTTAGAAGAAAAGCAATTTGGTTATGACATTATTATGCATTCGAATTATTGTCTTCTTATGGCAGAAATTCTTCGTGTCTGGAAGCAGGAAGGCTTTCAGATAAAAAAAAGGAAAAAGGAAACTGTATTAAGCGAAAAATTTACAGAGGTATCTGAGTACATTTCACAGCACTACCAGGAAGATCTCTCGGTGGCGGAGCTGGCAGAAAAATTTCATATGAGTTATTCGTATTTTGCCGCAATATTCAAGGAGTACTATGGACAGACCTGCAAGGAGATGATTCTCACGGTAAGACTGCAAAAAGCGGAGGACTTATTGCAATTCACAGATTTTGACCTAACTTATATCAGCCAGGAGACAGGATTTTGTGACTGCAGCCATTTTATCAAGGCGTTTAAACAGAAGTATGGAGTGACACCGAGGAAGTATAGGATGAAGGAGAAAAGTTTTGATTTTGTATCACGGAAGTAAAGAAATTGCAGAGGGATTATTACCTTCGTTTGCACCAAGATATACCTTAATATTCATATTTTTCCTCTTTTCAAAAATGGGCAATTCCAATTGGAATTGCCCATTCATCGTACTAATCATGCAATTTTTTCTTACTTACACCGATTTCTGCATCAAATGATGTAATTTTGATGTAAATCGCTGTTTTTCATTTTTATCAAATGAAGTATGTCCCGTCTATTTGGTAAAACGGTACATCTTTACATCACGTCGACTGACGTCTCCGTGTGTTTTTCACCTTATGTCGGTGTTCGCAAGCGCACACCGCCGCAAGGCTCAGTTTTCTCATCTTAATAGAGCTTAGCACCTGCCGGAATATGGTTGTCAACCATCAGAAGGTGAAGCTTCTCCTCGCCCTCTTCCTCATGGATAGCTGAAAGAAGCATACCGCATGAATCGATTCCCATCATCTTTCTAGGTGGAAGGTTTGTTATTGCAATAAGTGTCTTGCCGACTAACTCCTCTGGCTCATAGAATGCATGGATTCCTGAGAGGATGGTTCTGTCTGTGCCTGTGCCGTCATCCAGTGTGAACTGAAGGAGCTTCTTGCTCTTTGGCACTGCTGAACATTCCTTAACCTTTACCGCTCTGAAGTCTGATCTTGAAAATGTCTCGAAATCAACCTCATCAGCAAAAAGTGGCTCTATATCTACCTTGGAGAAATCGATCTTCTCGTTTGGTGTGAAGAATCCGTTGTTGTCACCGGCTGTCTCAGATACTGAATCAGAATCTGAACCACCCTCACTCTTCATAGTCGGGAACAGAAGAACATCTCTGATCGCCTGTGAATCTGTAAGGAGCATAACCAGTCTGTCTATACCATAACCGATACCGCCTGTTGGAGGCATACCGATCTCAAGCGCATTGAGGAAATCCTCATCTGTGTGCTCAGCCTCGTCATCTCCGGCTGCGGCATTCGCATCCTGAGCGGCAAATCTCTCACGCTGATCGATAGGATCGTTCAGCTCTGAGTAAGCGTTACACATCTCCCATGTGTTGATGAAGAGCTCGAAACGCTCAACCTTTGTAGGGTCTGAAGGCTTCTTCTTCGTAAGTGGTGAGATCTCGATCGGATGATCCATGATGAATGTAGGCTGGATCAGCTTCTCCTCACAGAACTCCTCGAAGAACAGGTTCACGATGTCGCCCTTCTTGTGGCGCTCCTCGTACTCTACGTGATGCTCGTCAGCGATCTTCTTCGCCTCAGCGTCATCAGCAACCTGGTCAAAATCAACACCTGTATATTTCTTGATAGCGTCAACCATAGTCAGACGCTCAAATGGCTTGCCAAAGTCGATCTCGATTCCGTTGTATGAGATCTTGGTGCTTCCACATACCTTCTCTGCGAGGTAACGGAACATGGACTCTGTGAGCTCCATCATACCATAGTAATCTGTGTATGCCTGGTACAGCTCCATCAGAGTGAACTCAGGGTTGTGACGTGTGTCAACACCCTCGTTACGGAATACTCGTCCGATCTCGTATACTCTCTCAAGACCGCCGACGATAAGTCTCTTCAGGTAGAGCTCAAGTGATATACGGAGCTTTACATCCTCATTGAGTGCATTGTAATGTGTCTCAAATGGTCTGGCTGCGGCACCACCGGCATTGCTGACCAGCATAGGTGTCTCAACCTCCATGAAGTCACGTCCTGCCAGGAAGTTACGGATCTCCTTTAATATCTGTGATCTCTTGATAAATACTTCCTTGCTGTCCTGGTTCATGATGAGATCCACATATCTCTGACGATATCTCATATCTGTATCTGTCAGTCCGTGGAACTTCTCAGGAAGGATCTGGAGTGACTTAGAGAGAAGTGTGATCTCCTCTGCATGTAT
Organism: Coprococcus sp. RTP21281st1_F1_RTP21281_210402; assembly: GCF_040915325.1. Taxonomy (NCBI): domain Bacteria; kingdom Bacillati; phylum Bacillota; class Clostridia; order Lachnospirales; family Lachnospiraceae; genus Coprococcus; species Coprococcus sp. RTP21281st1_F1_RTP21281_210402. The sequence goes on along the minus strand of NZ_JBCPDQ010000004.1, from coordinate 147,422 downwards.
GGATATCTCACCAGTCTTTGTTCTGAATGCATATCCCTTAACTCCATATATATCACCGATATCTGACTTCTTGAAGTCAGCGTATGACTCCTCACCGATCTGATCTCTTGCAACATACACCTGAATGTTGCCCTTAAGATCCTGAATGTTACAGAAAGAAGCCTTACCCATGACACGCTTGAACATCATACGTCCTGCGATGCTCACATTGATAGGTGAAGCATCCATGATGGCTCTTCTCTCATTGTAATCGTTGTTTAAAACTTCTCTCTTCTCTGCCTCTTCAAGGTCCTCAACTGAAGGTGTCTGTCTACCAGCCAGAAGCTCTGCCTCATGTGCTGTGTACATCTCCTTCACATCTGCACTGTGCTGCTGCACATCATACTTTGTTATGACAAATGGATCCTTGCCTGCCGCCTGAAGGTCTGCCAGCTTCTCGCGGCGCACCATCTGCAGCTTATTAAGATCCTGATCTTTTCCCTTGTTATTCTGCTCTGCCATCTTCTCTTACAGCTCCTGTCTCTTAATATCAAGTACCCTGTACTTAAACTCTCCGTCCGGTGCCTCCACCAGAACCTCCTCGCCAACCTTTGCACCCTTGAGTGCCATTCCAACAGGTGACTCATCTGAGATCTTGTTGTTCATGATATCCGCCTGTGATGAACCAACGATATCGTACTCGATCTTCTCATCGAACTCGTAGTCATATACAACTACCTTACATCCGATACCTACAACTCCTGTATCGACCTCATCTTCGTCGACTACTTCTATATTCTTGAGCATGGCCTCAAGCTGCTCGATTCTTGCCTCGATGTCTCTCTGCTCGTCCTTGGCTGCATCGTACTCTGCATTCTCTGACAGATCTCCCTGTTCTCTGGCCTCTTTGATCTTAGCTGCGATCTCTCTACGTTTATTAACCTTCAGATTCTGAAGCTCTTCCTCTATCTTCTTGAGACCTGAATAAGTAACCACATTCTTCTTCTCTGCCATTGCCGCACATACCTCCTAAATATCATAAATTATTGACTCCACAGCTCAGCATTTCCGCATACTATGGTATAAAAAAATGCGGAAGATGGGACTTGAACCCACACGGTATTGCTACCACAGGCACCTGAAGCCTGCGCGTCTGCCAATTCCGCCACTTCCGCATGTTCACAACGAACGTTAATATAATATACTGTTTGCATTGGTATGTCAACCACTTTTTTTGCATTTCCGCAAGCATTTTCCCATAAAAAAGGAAAAACATATATACCACATTTCCATGCATGTATATATGTTTTCCCGCAAATATATCTACTGCTTGTTATTACCTAACATATGCCATTACTTTTTGCTCTTGGCACTGGCGGTCTTGGAGTATGCTGACTGAGCAGCACATCCACCGTCGTTAACTGCCACTGCAGCGACCTTGTAATAGTATGTCTTGCCCTTTGCAGCCTTCTTGTCTGTAAAGCTGCATGATGATGTTGTACCGATCTTAGAGTACTTACCATTCTTCTTTGTTGCGCGATATACTACGTAGTTCTTCGCTCCTGTAACGCTACTCCACTTTACTGTGATCTTCTTGGCTCCGGTGTTAGATGCACCTGACATCTTTGGTGTACCTACAGCATGTGTATACACTGCCTTATACTGCTTTGCAGCTTCATAGTCAATGCTGCAGTTAACCCCGCTGACAATTGTCGATGGCTGTATAAAATATGTATACTCAAGCTTGGTCGTGAGCTTGCGGTCACTAAAGTTTGTTGACGTTGTCTGTCCCAGCCACTGGGTTGTGCCGAGAACAGGGTTCATTCTGTATACTGTGTAAGAATCTGCACCAGGCACCGCTGACCATGTAACTCTGACCTCGGATGTGGACTTTCTCACAGCCTTTACATTCTTAGCAAGAGGGATATAGTTGACGCTGACGGATGTCATCTCGCCCTGCTTCTTACCCTTGTATGGCACTACGTATGCAGAGTAATACTTAATACCCTTACTGCTGCTTCCTGTATTCTTGAACTTGTATGTATTTCTGGCTGCAGATTTGATCACTGCAACCTGCTCAAGCTTATTTGTGTAGTTATTTCTCGCAAATATCTTGTAGCCTGAAGCTCCCCAGACTCTGTTCCACTTGAGATTGGTGTATATCGTCAGGTTTTTCTTGTCTTTGCTTGCAGATACCGTGGATGAGACAGCCTCGAGCTCTCTCACGCTCTCTGTGTATCCGGTCTGGAGCCATTTGTATGTCACGTTCTCACAAATGACCTTTCCGCCTGAAACACTCTGGCTCTTAAGCTTGAATGAATACTCAGCGCCAGATGCAAGTCCCTTGATGGTGCATGATGTTCCCTTTGTCGCAACAGCTCTCTTATATCTGTCTCCCGATATATCGGATCTCATATACCAGACTTCATACATATTTGCTCCGGCTGCCTTATCCCATGTGAGCTTTACTGAGCTCTTTGTGTTCTGAACCGCTGTGAGCTCTGTGGTACCCATGAGTATCTTTACGCCGCGGACCTCACTTGCAGTTCCCTTTGAAACCGCTCTGGTAGAGGCATCATAATACTTTGGAACTACCTTGTAGTAGTATGTCTTTCCAGCCTTAACTGTTGTATCTGTATACTCCGGTGTGTATATCGTCTTTATCTTCTTAAAGCCCTTTGTCTTTGAAGTTGAACGGTACAGATCGAACTGGTTAGCAGCGCCGTAATCGCTTACCGTTATATCAGCACCCTTTGCGCCTCTATCGACTGAAAGCTCCGCTGTTCCAAGCCTGCAGTCCACCTTTGCAACGGCTGATGTCTCTACAACCCTGGATGTCTTATTGTATGAGTCAGTTCCGGTTACTATCTTCGCCATATAGTAATAGGTATTTCCTACTTTTACATTATCATCATAATACCTCACTTCAGAAGCTCCATACATGTAACCGACGCCTGACAAAATCTTCGTAAAGCCTCCTGATGGCTTTGTGGATCTGTACACCTCATACCAGATATCATTCTGTACGTAGCTGTCAAATGGGAACGACACAGATACTCCACCTAATTCTCTATATCCGGTATCTCCCGTAGAATATGATACGTATTCTGAAGGCTTCCTGCTGCGGCTGAACTTAGGTGCTTCAAAATATATCTTTCCCGACTCCTGCGACACCGTCTGTCCATTGTCATCACTGACTACCAGCTTAAACTGATATGTCGCACCGGCAACTCCTCTGAATTCCGTATCCACATGCCAGCTTCCGTCATAGTCACTGCCTGTCCACGAGTCATACCATGCTCCATTTACATAGAGAACAGCCTCTGTTCCATATCCCAAAGCGCTTATATGTACAGAACCGCTGCTTACGGTATCCTGACCTCCTACACTAAAATATGTTATGGATGCTTCTTCAGCAAACGCCACCTCAGCCTGAGCGGACTGTACATCTGCACTGCCGTCTGCTGCCATTGCTGGCAATGCCTCACCAAACACCATGGTTGAAGCAAGCGCCACGCATAAAGCTTTCTTTATCAATCTATTCTTCATAGTTTACCCCTTTTCATCTATTTGCGGATCCTTATTCCCTTTGCATGTGATGCAACTGACTTGACTGTCTTTCCTCCATCATTAACTGTTGAAGCCACAACCTTGTAGTAATAGGTCGTTCCCTTCTTGAGCTTCTTGTTCATGTATGAAAGCTTTGTAGCTCCAGTCTTGCCGACCAGCTTGTATGTTCCATTCTTGCTGGTTGAACGATATACATAGTATCTGGTTGCATTTGTAACCTTCTTCCATGTTACAGTCGCTGTACCCTTGGAACCGTTTACAACCTTTGTTATGGCCGGTGATGCAAGCTTATGTGTATAGTCACTGCTATACAAATCATATCCGCTGCTGAATCCAAAGTCTGTGCCTACAACAACAGAGTATGTATACTTCATTCCGTCTGTCACGTTCACATCCGTGAAGTTAGTTGCCTTTGTTGATCCTATGTACTGGCGTACACCGAGCTCTGTAGTTCTGTATACATAGTATTCCTTTGCCCCGCTTACAGCAGACCATGTTATCTTGGTCGATGTTGTGCTCTTCTTTACAGCCTTAACACGCTTTGCACTTGGCATCTCTGAATTCCACAGAGTGTTATCCTCGCCTCTTGCCTTTCCCTTATATGGTCTCACATATATCTGAGAGTATTTGCGCTCCTTGCCCTTTGCACTTGTGTTTGTAAATGTATATGATGTCTTTTTTCCCGATGTTATCTTCTTGATGGTCTCTATCTTGCCTGTACTGCTGTTGAGGCCTGATATAACATATCCTGATGCGCCCCAGTCTCTGTACCATGTGAGAGAATATCTTACAGACAGGACATCCTTCCTGCCGTTCAGTGATGAAGATACAGCTCCCGCAGTCAGATCCTGGACTCTCTTGGTGTAACCCATGGTCCTCTCAGATGTATCTGTCGTCTCATATCTCACGGCAGCTCCTGATTTCTTGACTGTCCTTATCATCACCTTGTATGTTCCGTTCGGATCAAGCTTTGTAAGGGTGCATGAGTTTTTCTTGGTGACCACCATACGCTTGTATGCATCACCGGTTATATCGGTTCTCTTTGCCCATACCTCGTATGACACGTCTGCGGTATTGTCCGCAGCCCATGTACACTTCAGTGATCTGTTGCCTGTCTGTATAAGGCTAGGTGCACCTGCTGCATTCATGATAAACTTTACGCCGACAACACCAGATGTCTTTCCTGTTGTTATCTTTCGTGTCTGTGAGTCGTAATACTTTGGCACCACCTTGTAGTAGTATACCGTTCCACTCTTGACCGCTGTGTCCGTGAAATCAGCAGAATATATAGTCTTTATCTTTCTGTAGCCCTTGCTCTTGTTTGTTGAGCGGTACACATCGTACTGATTTGCAAAATTGCTGGTCATCCACAGGAATACTCCCGGCTTACTTATCTTTTCTGATACATTCATGCTTGAAGCATAGAGCTGATCCACCTCTGGAATGCCCACCTTTACTGAAGCTGTCTTACTTGTAGCTATGACCTTGCTCGTCTTCACATACTGATCTGAACCGCTCACGATCCTGAATCTGTAATAATATGTAGTTCCGGTCTTCGCAGTGCTGTCAAGATATGCAAGTCTTGACGTGTAAGATTCACTTCCCGTTGCAATCGTGGTAAATGGCCCACCTGACTTGGTCGCTCTCTGAACCTCATACTTGACCTCATCTGAATGCCTGCTATCAAGATATACGCTGACAGACACATAGCCTGGTTTTGCATAGCCAGTGCTTCCGACTGTATATCCTACACTAACACTAGGATCACCATCAAAGCTCACCTTGTCAGTTTTGACCGGTGAAACCTTCTGTACAGTCACCTCTCCATTTGAATCGTAGGCTCTAACCTCTGCGTTGTAGGTGGAATCAAGCAGCGCCGGGATCTCACAGTTAATACTAAAGGACTGCTGGTCCTCTCCGTTGTACTGTTCCCCGCACTTTACTCCATTGACCCAGACCTCAACTCTGTAAGCCCGGCCGCTTGCATTGATCGTTATGGTCCTTGAGTTCTTATAAGCTCCCGCATACCATATGCTGACATTGGCTGCCGCCACATCAGCCTGTTCCTCCGCCGCCACTATGGCAGCAGTTCTTCCGTCTGCCGCATTTTCCACACTGGCTGCCATAGCCGTGCCCGCCTCACCGAGCATCATGGCTGAAGCCAGAGCAATGCACAGACATTTTCTCGCAATGTTCTTTCTCATAATATCCCCTTTCCTTTTCTATCTTTAAAATAAAGACATGTTCTCTTTTATTTTAAATTCCCGGAGCCCCTTAGTCAATGTGGATAAACCACAGATTCATTTGTCTATAGACGACAATAGAGACCGAGCATAAAACCTCGGTCTCTATCAGCTTATCCATATTCAAATATATCGCGTGCAGCTTACTCCTCTGTGGCTGCCTCAGATGCATCTGTTGCAGTTGCCTCCACCTGAACTGATCTGTTCATGAGATAGTCAAGCACGTTCTCCTCTGTGGCATAGAACATCAGGTCTGACTCTGAGTAATACTTGTCCACGTCTGAGTCATTCTCCAGATTGTTCTTGTCCATAACCTTCTGTCTGTACGCCTTTATGTCTGCGTTATCGGCGATGAGGTCATTGTCCATTGCTATGCATGACACAACGATCTTCTCCTTCATGACGTTCTCAACTGTGGTGTGAAGGTACTCAAGGAATGATGCCTCGTCCTCATATCCATAGAAATACTTCATATATGCCTCGAAGTCGATTCCGTAGTTGTCTGCGGCACTTCTCACATTTGACACCATGGACTGAATGTAGGAAGCTACCTCATCCTCAGGATACTTGTCAAATGTAACCTTCTCCTCAACAGCCTTGAGAACAGAAGTTCTGTCTGTCTCGTCCGCGGAATCGTCCTTGTCCTTCTGAACATCTTCCTTCAGATGTGCTGTGTAGTCATCGGTTGTTGTGTACTCACCATCAGTAGCCTTCTTGACCAGTGCGTCTGTGTACTCAGGCACCGTGGTAACTGATATATAATTGATCGTAACCTTGTACTCTGCTGTAAGTCCGGCAACTGTTGTGTCGCTGTAATCATCAGGATATGTCACTGTGATCGTCTTGACATCACCCGGCTTGCTTCCTATGAGCTGATCGTCACTGCCATCACCAAGAGTGTTATTTCCCATGGTCAGTGTGTAATCTGTCTTGCTGTCCTTCTCTGTTCCTGAGACAGTCTCAACATAGTCCACATTGATCTTGTCGCCATCTGCCACTGTGCTGGTCTTATCCTCTGTAGTCTCAGAATTGTCACTGCAAAAACTGCTTATCGCACTGTTTACATCGTCCTCGGACACCTCTCTCGATGCCGGAACATATTCGATATCAGTGTATGCCGCCTTGTCTATGGTCGCACACTTTGAAAACTTCTTAAACTGGCTCTTTGTGTCATTGCTGCCACAGCCTGTCATCAGGCCTGCGCACATGACTGCCACCATTCCTGCTGCAAATATCTTCTTTACTCTCATATCTTTCTCCGTACCCCTTTACTTACTCTTCAGCCTGCTCTGCGTCAGCCGCCTCTGTTGACTCTGTGGTCTCTGCAGCCTCAGTTGTTGCTCCAGTTGTCGCCTTTGCATTGTCCATAAGGAAGTTCATGACCTTCTCTGCCAGAGCGTTGTACTTTATCTCAACGTCTGTAAGATTCTGTCTGAGCGTAGACTCATCAACACTGTTCTTCGTTGCATAATCAGCTATATACTTATCAGCCTCGTCATCTGTGACACTGATATTCTCCTTCTTGGCAATGGCACATACGACCATTCTCTCCTTCTGTGATTCCTCACAAACCTGCTGTACATACTGTTCAAATGCAGCGCTGTCATCATATCCATAGTAATAGTAGATATATGTGTCATACTCTATTCCGTTTGTCTCTGCCTGAGTCTTTATGGATGTTATGATCTTGTCAGCATTCGCCTGAACATCATCTGCTGATATGTTCTCTATTGTACTGTTGTTTATAACGGCAACCATGACCTCATTCTGAGCACTTGCAAGAGCTGAATCCTCCTTGTCCTGCTTGAGCTGCTCACGTACAGATGCCTCATACTCAGCAGTTGTCTTATATGAAGTATTGTTTGCAACCAGCTCATCATTGTATGTAGCCGGTTTATCTATCTTTATATAGTTAAGTGTCGTCTCGAACTTGGCCGCCTTGCCATTTAACTCATCCTTGCCATAATTCTCAGGAAAGGTTACATTCACGGTAAATGTCTCTCCCGGCTTATGTCCAACTATCTGATCCTCAAAGTTATCTATGAATGAACCAGAACCAAGGACGAGATCATATCCGCTGCCATTGGTATTGCCTCCATCGAACTCCTCACCATCTACAGTTCCGACAAAGTCAATATTTACTGTATCTCCGTTCTTCGCCTCGCTGGTTGTGTCCTTATCAAATGTAGCAAGTCCGTTCACAAATGAATCAACCTTGGCCTGAACCTCATCATCCGTGACATCAGTGCCCTTCTCCTCATACTCCATGCCCTTGTATTCACCGAGTGTGACATCTGCCGCATACTGATCCACCATATCCTCTATAGAAGCAAATTCTTCTGATGAATTGTCAGCACTCTCTGTAGCATCAGAAGATGTTGCCTTACTCGCTGTATTATCCAGCTTTCCACTCGTACCATTACTGTCGCCACAGCCTGTCATAAATGACATGGACAGAGCGAGTGCAAGAACAACTGCACATCCCTTATTAAATTTTCGCATAATCATACCTCTTTTACTTTTTATTAGAAGTGTAACCATCTTCATGATAAACTTCAACGAGTAAACTTATACCATATTTTCCTGTAAAAATAAAGCAATTTGGAATAATTCATAGAATTCTCACAAATGATTTCACATTCCTATAACAGGCAGTTTTACATCTGTTTTTGTGATGTATTTTATCTGTCCCACATTATTCAAAGGCAAATCCACAATATGTTGTGTCTACATATTTTTTATTTTTCTATATTTTGTACTTTTTGCAAATAACCTGTAGACAAACAAAATTGGGAATGATATAATCGACCATGTTGAGACATCAGTGTGAGATTTGCGACGAGGCACCTTATTTGTCGCTAATTTTTTTGCGGCTTTTTCAGTCGGCATACCATATATTGATGTCTCCTGTATGGTAGTATACAATATTTAGGGGGCGTACTTTTTTTAACGCCCATTCACATCACACACAGGGAGAATGGGAAATGCAAGTTATCAAGAGAGACGGTCGTGCTGTTTCTTACGACCGAAGCAAGATCATATTGGCTATCCAGAAGGCTAACTCGGAGGTTGAGCCTTGTGAGAAGATCTCTGACGAGAAGATCGAGGAGATCGTCGGAAGCATCGAAGCCAAGAACCGAAAGAGAATGCTCGTTGAAGATATCCAGGATATCATCGAGCAGGGGCTTATGGCCGACGGCAAGTTTGTCCTTGCCAAGACCTACATTATATACAGATACAGCCGCGAGCTCATCAGAAAGGCAAATACGACTGATGATTCTATCCTCAGTCTTATCCAGAACAGGAATAAGGATGTCATGGAGGAGAATTCCAACAAGAATGCCACCGTCGCATCCACACAGCGTGATCTTATCGCAGGAGAGGTATCGAAGGATCTTACCAAGAGAATGCTCCTCCCTGAGAAGATCTCCAAGGCTCATGAGGAGGGCGCCATCCACTTCCACGACGCAGATTATTTCCTCCAGCCTATATTCAACTGCTGCCTTATCAACATTGGGGATATGCTTGACAACGGCACAGTCATGAACGGCAAGCTCATAGAGAGCCCGAAGAGCTTCCAGGTGGCATGTACCATCGTGACTCAGATCATCGCATCTGTCGCATCCAGCCAGTACGGCGGCCAGTCAGTCGATGTCCGTCACCTTGGAAAGTACCTCAGAAAGAGCTACAACAAATATAAAAAGAGATACACCGAAGAGTTCGGCGACAAGATAGACCCTGACACACTTGAGAAGCTCATCACAGAGAGACTCAAGGACGAGCTGAAGTCAGGAGTCCAGACTATCCAGTATCAGATAAATACTCTGATGACCACCAACGGCCAGTCTCCATTTGTCACTCTCTTCCTCAACCTCAGAGAGGACGACGAATACATCAAGGAGAACGCCATGATCATCGAGGAGATCCTCAGACAGAGACTTGAGGGAATCAAGAACGAGGCAGGCGTGTATGTTACACCTGCATTCCCTAAGCTCATATATGTCCTTGACGAGCACAACTGCCTCAAGGGCGGTGAGTACGACTATATCACAGAGCTCGCCATCAAGTGTTCTGCCAAGAGAATGTACCCTGATTACATATCAGCCAAGAAGATGCGTGAGAACTACGAGGGAAATGTATTCTCATGCATGGGATGCCGTTCATTCCTCTCCCCATGGAAGGATGAGAACGGAGAATATAAATGGGAAGGCCGTTTCAACCAGGGAGTTGTCAGTCTTAATCTTCCACAGATAGCTATACTTGCAAAGGGAGACGATGACAAGTTCTGGAGTCTTCTGGATGAGAGACTGCAGCTCTGCTACGACGCACTCATGTGCCGCCACAGAGCCCTCGAGGGTGTAACCTCTGACGTCAGCCCAGTCCACTGGCAGTACGGTGCCATCGCCAGACTTAAGAAGGGCGAGGTCATCGATCCACTGCTCCACAACGGTTACTCAACCATATCACTGGGATACATCGGTGTATATGAGACCACCAAGCTCATGCGTGGTGTGAGCCACACAGATCCTGTGGGCGAGGAATTTGCACTGAAGCTTATGCACAAGCTCCGCGCAGCCTGCGACAAATGGAAGGCAGATACGGGACTTGGCTTCGGACTCTACGGAACTCCGGCCGAGAGCCTTTGCTACAGATTTGCACGTATCGACAAAGAGCGTTTCGGAACCATAAAGGATGTCACAGACAAGGGCTACTACACCAACTCTTACCACGTTGATGTCCGTGAGAAGATCGATGCATTCAGCAAGTTCAGATTTGAAAGCCAGTTCCAGACCATATCATCAGGTGGTGCCATCTCATATGTTGAGATACCAAACATGCGCAACAACCTGGATGCTCTGGCAGAGGTCGTAAGATATATATACGACAACATACAGTATGCTGAGTTCAACACCAAGTCTGACTACTGTCATGTATGTGGATACGATGGTGAGATCCTCATCAACGATGACGGCGAATGGGAATGTCCGCAGTGTGGCAACAAGGATCACAACAAGATGAATGTTACCAGAAGAACCTGCGGTTATCTGGGCGAGAACTTCTGGAACGTGGGCAAGACCAAAGAGATAAAGGCAAGAGTGCTTCATCTATAGTCTTTTATAGAAAAACACTTGATATATTCAGGCAACTGATATAAAATAACAGTATGCATTAATAATTTCAATTGTATGGTCTGCATGTCGTAGAGGGCAACGCAGGCCATACTTTTGTTTTAAGATAAATTTAGAAGGGATCACATTATGAATTACGCAGATATCAAACTATTTGATGTTGCAAACGGAACCGGCGTCAGAGTGTCTGTATTTGTATCCGGCTGCACACACCACTGCAAGAACTGTTTCAACGCTGACACATGGGATTTCGGCTACGGCAAGCCGTTCACGGATGTGGAGATCAACCACATAATAGATAGTTGCAAGGAGGACTATATAGCAGGTCTCTCCCTGCTCGGCGGAGAACCTATGGAATATGTGAACCAGCAGGGGCTTCTTCCTCTGGCAAGAAAGTTCAAAGAGACCTACCCTGACAAGACCATCTGGTGCTACACCGGTTATACATTTGAAACCGATCTCTTAGACCGCATGTGTAATGAATGGGAGTATACAAAAGAACTTCTCTCCTACATTGACGTCCTTGTGGACGGAGAATTCATAGACGAACAGAAGGATCTGTCACTGAGATTCAAGGGCTCAAGGAACCAGCGTATCATAGATGTACCAAAGTCCTTGAAGACAGGCACCACAGTCCTGTGGGATGAAAGCGGAAAGTATTTTAAATAAAAGAAAAGCGGTCTGGCACACCATTAAAATGATGATGCCCGGCCGCTTTTTTGTTACTTTCCTGTTGAACCGAATCCGCCGGCTCCTCTGACTGTATCGCTGAGCTCGTCCACCTGATGGAATGCTCCAACGATATAAGGAGCGATCACAAGCTGTGCTATTCTCTCCTCAGGCTCAACCGTCTGTGCCTGGGTTCCGTGATTGTGGAGTGCAACCATGATTTCCCCTCTGTAATCCGCATCCACAACTCCAACCTTATTGGCCGGTGCAAGCCCCTTCTTGGATGCCAGACCGCTTCTCGCATACACAAGTCCTGCAAATCCCTCAGGTATCTCCATGGCTATACCCGTGTGAACCATCACCGTCTGTCCCGGCTCTATAGTAATCGCCTCATCAAGACACGCATACAGATCCGCCCCCGCTGCGTACTCTGAACCGTATGTCGGTATGACTGCCTTTTCATCCAGCTTCTTAATATTGACATCGTATACTGTTGCCATCTTTCTTCTCCTCTTATTCGTCAAATTTTATCTTGTTGTACACATCCATATCCACACTCTTACTGTATGAATATCCGCTGTCCAGCTCATCTATCCAGTCCTTCATAAGGTTGTCATAGTATTCCGCATCAGCGGCATCCGTGAGCTTCTTCTTGTTCTCGGCCGTGGCCTTCTCATCCGTAATGCTTATCATCTGGAATATATGGTAACCATACTCAGTCTCCACCACCGTGGATATCTCGCCATCCGACATGCTGTACAGTATGTCCAGCGTATCCTGGCCATAGGTGCTTAATATATCATCCCTGCTCATCGTATGTGTTCCCGCATACTTAAGCTCCTTTGCGCTTCCAAGGAATGATATATCCATATCTGTGCCATCCGAGGCTTCCACTATGGATTCATATGCCGCATCCGCCTTTTTCTTCTGCTCATCTATCTTGTCCTGTGAGTACAGGGTGATATTTCCATAATCGTCCTCCGAGTAGCACTCAAAGAACATGTCATAAAATGTACTCATCCTGGCCTGCTCATCGGATATCTCCGTGGAGCTCTGCTTCATCACATAATCATATATCTTGTCTGCCAGTGCGCTCTCACGCAAAACTCTCTTCACCGTATCGAGTTCAAGTCCAACCTCTGCGATCTGGGCATCAGTCAATTTGTCATAGAACTCTTGCGCCGCCGTATCCTGATCCTTCTGCTCGCTTGCAGTCAGGCTTATGCCGTACTCCCCGGATTTGGTTATAAGTGTCTTGGTCTTTATGAGCTTTGATATCGCCTGACGCCTTGCTGCATCCACGGCATCCATCTCCAGACCATCATCAGTCACTATGCTCTGTTTCCACACGTCACTGCCATACTTTGATTCGTACTCCTCCTTCACAGTCTGGGCATAAATATACACCTCGTCTATCTCTATGTTCTGCCCGTTGTATCTGAGAACTACCTCCTTGCCAGTCTCCTCAGCGGCATCACTGCCACATCCAGTCACGGCAAATGCACATATGAGCGCCAGCAGCACACACAACCATCTCTTCAACTGAACCGCACCTCCTTATCTTTGTATTCTCCTGTCTGTATATTTCTAACTCACTATCTATGCTTTGTTATCCACACTGTCTTCTTCACTGTGGGTCATTATCAACATCTGGGACATATCCGCCACGACAAATTCCGCCTTTCTGAGAAGATCATTTTTCTCCTCCCGTCCAAGCTTCAATATAAACTCAGGCTTTGCCCCCATGACAAATTTCATCCTGCCTGAATAACTCTTAACGAGCTCATCTATCCCATCTACATTTATGTCAGCCCTGTTGTACATGACAAATCTCAGGTCTCCGTCCTTGTACCATATACGGGTTATGAAGCAGATATTTGCATTTGCCCTTAACAGTGCCACATCAAGAAGATTCATTGTCTCGTCAGGGATGTCGCCAAATCTGTCAATGAGCTCATCCACTATGTCATTGTACTCATCCTCATTCTTGATGAGGGATATTCTCTTACAAAGCTCCAGCTTGACAAAGTCGTTTTTGACGTACGTCTCAGGGATGAACGAATCCACCGGAAGGTCTATCTCCGTCTCGTATTCATGGAAAACCTTCTCGCCGCGGAGCTCCCTGACCGCATCATTAAGCATCTTGCAGTAAAGGTCATAGCCCACGACCTCATAGTTGCCCGACTGACTCTCGCCCAGGACGCTTCCCGCACCTCTGATGTTGAGATCCGCCTTGGACACCTTGACTCCCGAGCCGAGATCCGTATATTCTTTTATCGCTCTAAGTCTCTTCTCAGCGACCTCAGATATCATCTTGTTGCGCCTGTAGAACATAAATGCAAATGCACTTCTGTCCGAGCGACCAACTCTTCCGCGTAACTGGTAGAGCTGTGCCAGACCAAACAGGTTAGCGTCGTGTATGATTATGGTATTTGCATTCGGTATATCAAGTCCGGTCTCTATGATGGTCGTGCACACAAGCACGTCTATCTCCTTTTTGTTGAACCGGTACATGATGTCCTCCAGCGTGCGGCCATCCATCTGTCCATGGGCAAACTCTACATTTGCATATGGCACGAGGCTTCTCACATCATCCGCAAATCTCTCTATGCCTTCGACCCTGTTGTACACATAGTATACCTGACCATGCCTTGCAAGCTCTCTGGCAATCGCCTCCCTGGCAAGCTCCCTGTCATATTCCATGACATAGGTCTGTATCGGCCTCCTGTCCACCGGAGGCTCCTCAAGCAGGCTCATGTCTCTGATTCCAACAAGACTCATATGGAGTGTTCTCGGGATAGGCGTCGCCGTCAGTGTCAGAACATCCACATTGGTCTTCATCTCTTTTATCTTCTCTTTGTGATTTACACCGAATCTCTGTTCCTCATCTATTATGAGAAGTCCCAGATTCTTGAACTCCACATCCTTTGAGAGCAGCCTGTGAGTTCCTATGACTATGTCCACCTTGCCCTCTTTCAGCTCTCTGAGTGTAGATTTTATCTCCTTCTGGGTACAGAATCTGCACAACAGTCTCACCGTCACTGGATAATCCTTCATTCGCTCTGTGAACGTCTCATAATGCTGCTCGGCAAGGATCGTGGTCGGCACAAGATACGCAACCTGTTTGCTGTCACCGACAGCCTTGAACGCAGCACGGATCGCCACCTCAGTCTTGCCAAATCCAACGTCTCCGCACACCAGTCTGTCCATGATCTTATGGCTCTCCATGTCCGCCTTGACATCCTCTATGGCCTTTAACTGATCGTCAGTCTCAGTATAAGGAAATGTCTCCTCGAACTCCTTCTGCCACTCGGAATCAGGAGAATAGGCAAAGCCTTCCCTCGCCTGTCTCTCTGAGTACAGCTTTACAAGATGCTGAGCCACCTCGCTGACATGGCCCTTAACCTTGTTTCTTACCTTCTGCCACTCACTGCCACCGAGTCTGTTGATCTTCGGGGCTCGGCTCTCCTTGCTCCTGTACTTCTGGATCCTGTCCGTCTCGGAAGCCAGGACATATAATTTGCCGCCCTCAGCATACTCGATGACCAGATAGTCCTTCAAGGCGCCGTCGACCTCTATCTTCTCAAGCCCACGATAGATACCTATTCCGTACTTCTCATGGACCACATAATCGCCCACGCTCACATCCGAGAATGACTTTACTATCTCCCCGGCACGCGGCAGCTTCTTCCTCGAAGCCTGCGAATGTGATGTCTTGCTGGAGAACACATCTCCCTCACTGACCACGATGAGCTTCATCTCCGGTATCATAAAACCGGCTCTGAGCCTTCCCGGCATGACCGCCATCTCTCTGGCAGCCAGAGCTTTGTCCGGATCGTTCAGGTAATGACATATGACGTCATTGTCCATGAGGTTATCGACCATTCTCTTCGCACCGACCGATGATGGCGATACGAACAGGACGCTGTATTTGTCCTTCTTCCATTTCTTGATATCAGTAACCAGCGCATCAAAATTGTTCCTGTAGCTGTGAACCTCCCTGCTCTCGATCTCCACGCGGTGAGCATACTTTACACGGTCATCCTCACCCACAAATGAGTCAAAGCCCACAACCTTGTAGCGTCTGCATTTTTCCAGAACATCATCATAAGTGAACAGAACCTTCATCTGCCCCGGGAGGATATATCCCCCCTCCAGCCTGTGCGTCAGGCTGCTAAGAAAACTCTTCTCACTGCCATCCGCCTTCTCCGTGACCTTCTTCGTCTCATCTATGAAAATGTACGCATCCTCCGGCAGGCAGTCCACCAGAGACACCGTGTCACTGTAGAAATAATCAACATAGCTGTCCACTCCGTATATCGCACTGAACTCCGTGAGCTGTTCCTTCAGCGTGGCTATCTCGCCCTTTATCCTGGCATACGCCTCCGTCTGAAATGAATCCTTAAGCTTCTTCGCATACGGCTTCAGCTCTGCCTCCAGCCTGTGTATACCTCTGTCGATCCTCTCCTTTGAAAGCACCATCTCTCCCGCGGGATAAATTACAAGTTCATCCACATTCTCTATGGATCTCTGGCTCTCCGCATCAAATGTCTTGATGGTATCGACTTCATCGTCCCACATGTCTATTCTGTATGGACATTCCTCAGTCAGCGGAAATATGTCCACGATACCGCCTCGTATGGCAAATTGTCCCGGCTCCTCCACACTGTCAGTTTTTTCATAACCAAGGTCCACCAGCTTGCCCTTAAGCTCATCCAGATCAAGAGACTGTGCCGCATGGATATTTATCACGTATTTTTTCATATAGGACAGTGCAGGTATCTTGTCATACATTGCATCTACCGTGGCTATGATCGTACATGGTTCTCCCGTTGCCAGACGCCGAAGGACCTCCATGCGCCGTCTGGTTATGGCATTGCCGTGGACATCTGCACTGAAGAACAGAATATCCTTTGCAGGATACATATATACATCCCTTCCGTAGAACTTCATATCGCTGTACAACTCCTCCGCACGCCTGTCGTTATATGTCAGTATCAGGCGCACCGATGCGTCATCACCGAAGCCCTGCATCATGAATACTCTGTCCGTGCCCTCGCCCGTCGTACCTGTCACATTGACAAATCCATCTCCGGATGCAAGCCACTCCTTCAACTCTGTATATATATTCAGTTTTTCAAATGGCTCACCAAGTACACGTATCATTCTCCATCACTCTCAATTAAACTTATTCATAGCTGCAACTGTGCCATCCGCCAGTATGGTCTCCACCGCATCGCAGGCATTACCACAGCTCTCTCTTATATTCGCCAGATCTTCCTTTCCAAATCTCGACAACACATAATCAGCCAGATCCATGTGATCCGGCTTTTTGCCAACACCCACTCTGATCCTGACAAATTCCTGGCTGCCAACGTGCTGTATGATATTCTTCATACCGTTATGACCGCCGGCGCTTCCCTTCTGTCTGATCCTGAGCTTGCCGACGTCAAGATCTATGTCATCGTACACGACTATCAGATCTTCAACCGTACATTTGTAGAAGTCCATTATCGCCCTTACGCTCTCTCCGCTGAGATTCATAAATGTCTGAGGCATGGCGAGTATGACCTTCTCTCCGTCTATTATACCCTTTCCTATAAGTGCCTTATGCTTTGCAGTGTCTATCCTTATATTATGTCTCTCTGACAGCTCATCCAGAACCGCAAATCCTACATTGTGTCTTGTTCCGGCATATTTCGCACCGGGATTGCCAAGTCCAACTATGATCTTCATTTGGTCTCTCCATTTTCCTCCACCCAGGTGGATCGTTCTATTGTTATCTGTTCTCCATGATCTTCTCAGCATCTGCAAGCTGCTCCAGGGTGTTGACTCCTCTTATCTGGTCAGCATCGTCCATCGGAACAGCGGAAGCCGGAAGCCCCATTTTCTTTATTATCTCTATCGCATCCGGAAGATAATACTCTCCCTGGGCGTTGTCATTTGATATCTGTGACAGTGCGTCCTGAAGTGCTGCGCAATCAAATATATACATGCCCGAGTTAACTTCCTTCACAGCCTGCTCCGCTTCGTCAGCATCCTTCTGCTCCACGATCTTTGCCAGGCTGTCACCGTCCCTTATGATCCTTCCATATCCAAATGGATCATCAAGCATCGCCGATATTACAGTTACACCATTCCCGCTCTCCTTGTGGAAATCAAGTGCTTTTCTGAGTGTATCCCCTGTCACAAGCGGTGTATCTCCACAGAGTATGATCACATCCCCATCACGTCCAATAAAATCTGCAGCACACTTTACCGCATGGCCTGTTCCGAGCTGCTCCTCCTGAAGCGCATAGTCAACCTTCACATCGTTGACACTGGCAGCTATGGCTGACTTCACCTCGTCTGCCTTGTATCCAACGATCACACACACCTCGTCTGCACCCGCCTGGCGCGCCGCTTCTATAGAATAATATACCATCGGTTTTCCCATCACCTGATGAACTACCTTTGGCTTATCTGACTTCATTCTTGTTCCCTTGCCTGCCGCAAGTATAACTGATTTTACCATTATTATATCCTCCATATTCTATCTGGATCTAAACAGATACATTCTACTTTATACTATATTTTTTTACAAGACCATATAAAAAGAGCCAATGCTATCAGCTTGGTGACTTACGCCTCTAGCACTGGCTCTGAATGTCTATTTGAGACTGGTATTACTCTTCCAAAGATTCCTGATACTTTGAAAGAATCATACTCTGCAGACGCTCTCTTGTAGCTGTATTGATCGGATGAGCGATATCTCTATATTCTCCATCCGCTGCCTTTCTACTCGGCATCGCGATGAACATGCCCTTCTCACCCTCGATGATCTTGATGTCATGCACAACAAACTCGTCATCGATCGTAATAGAAACAACCGCCTTCATCTTGCCTTCCTTCTCAACACTTCTGATCCTGATATCAGTTATCTGCATCTGAATTACCCCCTTAACCCTGACACACATTGCGATCCCACACGCAACTGTCATTTGTACTACTTATACCGTATGCATCCTACAACGCATATCTGAAATCCTTCTCCACTATTACCTTGATGTCCTCAGGTGTTCCCTGATGTACTGTGTTCGCGCGGAGTGTATCCCTGCTCTCCACGATACAATTCTCGATGATGGAATTATCACCGATGTTGACATCGTTAAGTATGATCGAGTTCCTGATCACACAGTTATTTCCAATGTATACCTTCTTGAATATAACTGAGTTCTCAACGGTTCCGTTGATGATACAACCGCTTGCTATCAAGCTGTTATTTACCACCGCATCTGCATTGTACTTTGCTGGTGGGAGATCATCCACTCTTGAGTAGATATCCGGATGCTGTTTGAAGAAGAAGTCTCTTACGTCCTTCTTGAGGAAATCCATATTAGCTCTGTAATATGACTCCTTTGTTCCTATGTTTCTCCAGTAACTGTCCATCTTGTATCCGTAAATTCTCTTGACACCCTTATATCTCACGAGAATATCTCTTACGAAATCATTTCTTCCCTCGTTGGCACATGTCTCAAGGAGTTCGATGAGCTGTCTTCTTCTTATGACATATACACCTATGGAAACCGTGTTGGTTCCTGCCACAAGAGGCTTCTCCTCGAAGTCTATGATCCTGCCATCCTCGTTCATCTTGATAACACCAAATCTGTTGATGTCATCCTCGCCCGGTGCCATATCCTTGCATACAACCGTGATATCTGCACCATTGCTTATATGCTCCTCAAGAACCTTGTTGTAGTCGAGCTTGTAGATACCGTCTCCTGAAGCGATAACTACATATGGCTCATGGCTCTCCTTGAGGAACTTGATATTCTGATAAAGTGCATCTGCTGTTCCCTTGTACCAGTAGCTGTTAGCTGCTGTGATGGTAGGTGTGAAGATGAACAGACCTCCCTGCTTTCTTCCGAAATCCCACCACTTGCTTGAGTTCAGATGCTCATTCAGTGATCTTGTGTTGTACTGTGTGAATACCGCTACCTTCTGAATATGAGAATTAGTCATATTGGAAAGTGCGAAATCAATTGCTCTGTAGCTTCCTGTGATAGGCATGGCTGCAACGGCTCTCTTTGCTGAAAGATCTCCCAGCTTATTGCTGTTACCACCTGCCAGAATAATTCCTAATGCTCTCATGTCTACTCACCTGCCTTTATAATACTACCGCCACTCGGAAGTGTTCCGTCCGGATAATCCGAAGGATCTGTGTCACCGAATATTGCAGTGTTCTTACCTATTGTTACGCCCTCAGGTATAACTGAGTTCTCACCTATAGTAACAAGGCCAAATGCGTAGATATTAGGCTTCATCTCATTGACAGCTTCCTCACCAACTCCAAGCTTGGCATTTGCACCAACCTTGACATTCTCGGCAATGATTCCCTTTTCAACATAGGCACCAGCTTCGATCGTAACCCCATTCATTATAATCGAATCCTTAACGACCGCACCCTCTCCTATGGTTACACAAGAGCCTATAACTGAATTCTCAACGGTTCCGTATATCTCGGTTCCCTCTCCGATGATACACTTGGATACCTTTGCCGCTTCATCTATGTACTGAGGTGGTATGGCGTCTGTCTTCGTATATATCTTCCAGAATTCCTCATACAGATTGAACTCAGGAACTATGTCGACAAGCTCCATGTTGGCCTCCCAGTATGAACCGAGAGTTCCTACATCCTTCCAGTATCCCTTGAAATCGTATGCACATATCTTGTTGCCGTTCTCATGGCAGTATGGAATAATATGCTTACCGAAATCGCATCCCGGCTGATCCTTCATGGTAACAAGTGCCTCGCGGAGGATCTTCCAGTTGAATATGTATATACCCATGGAAGCCTTGTTGCTTCTTGGGTTCTCCGGCTTCTCCTCAAACTCTGAGATAATGCCGTCATC
Source organism: Coprococcus sp. RTP21281st1_F1_RTP21281_210402 (assembly GCF_040915325.1). Taxonomy (NCBI): domain Bacteria; kingdom Bacillati; phylum Bacillota; class Clostridia; order Lachnospirales; family Lachnospiraceae; genus Coprococcus; species Coprococcus sp. RTP21281st1_F1_RTP21281_210402. Next base: position 126,941 of record NZ_JBCPDQ010000004.1, on the reverse strand, counting down.
ATTCGTTATAACTACTCCGAATCTGCTTGCCTCCTCCCATGGAACCTGGTATGTGGCAAGTGTCACATCCGCATTCATGGACTTGTGATAGTCAAGCATGTGTTCATAATCCATCTTGTAGATATGATCACCGGAAAGTATGAGAACATAGTCTGGATTGTAATAATCTATGAACTCTATGTTCTGGTAGATAGCGTTGGCAGTACCTGTGTACCACTCGCTGTTGTTGCTCTTCTCGTATGGTGGAAGCACTGTGACACCACCAATGTTTCTATCGAGATCCCAAGGAATGCCGATTCCGATATGCTGGTTAAGTCTGAGTGGTCTGTACTGTGTAAGTACACCTACTGTGTCAATCCCCGAGTTGATACAGTTGCTCAGTGGGAAATCGATTATCTTGTATTTGCCGCCAAATGCTACCGCTGGCTTGGCAAGCTTGGATGTAAGAACCCCAAGACGGCTGCCCTGTCCACCAGCAAGGAGCATGGCGATCATTTCTTTTTTAATCATGTAAGTCACCTCTCCATGCAAAATTATAAAGACATTATACCATCCTTTTTATAATAATCAAAGTTTTTTATGCATTTTCACAAAAAAAATGCGCATTTTTCGATTTTTTTAAACATTTTTTACTCAGGGTATATATGACAAATGATGTATTTTGTCAGTATCAGGCGATATTTTTTAGTTATTACTTACTTACACTCAATTACATTTCTCATATTTTTCTTATATATTATGTAATTTTCATTTTGCAAACGGATATCTTTTTCATATAATGACTATATCGGAAGAAAATCATACAAAATACAAATGAGGTGTTGAATATATGTCAGAGATATTAGTAAAAGAATACCGTGGAAATATTGTTGAGAATGCACACCGCGGCTCCATCGCAGTTGTGTCATCCACAGGAGATACAATCGCCTACCTTGGCGACATAGAGAAACAGACTTTCATGCGTTCCGCAAGCAAGCCTATACAGGTGCTGCCTACACTGCTGGCAGGACTTCACAGAAGGTTCAACCTCACCGACGAGGATGTTGCCATGTTCAACTCTTCCCACTGGGGAAGCAACCATCATATATTTGTGCTGGAGGAGATCTCGCGCAAGACAGGATTGAATCCCGATGACATGATCATGAAGCCATGCGCTTCCACATCAGCTTCAGCGCTGGCGGCAAAGCTCACCGACAGGTCAAAGCTCCACCCAAGGCAGGGACAAAGCAAACTTCAGCACTGCTGCTCGGGAAAACATTTCAGCCTTATGTTGCTCCAGAGAGAGCTCACCGGTAAGCCGGACGGCTATCAGCTCAAGGATTCCCCTGTACAGCAGCAGATAATCAATTTCATATCCATGCTCAGCCAGACCCCTACATTCAAGATCGGGCTCGGCATAGACGGCTGTGGAGTTCCGGTATTTGCACTGCCACTTAGAAGCATCGCCATGTCCTACGCAAAGCTCATGGATCCATTCAGCCTGTCAAACGAACTCCGGGAGACTATAGACTACAACTTCTCATGCATCCACAAATATCCTGAGAAGATCAACGATTACGGAACACCTTCATATTATATCAACCAGAATCCTGACCTCATAATGAAGGACGGCTCCAGGGGTGTTATCTGTATGGCGATAAAGAGCATGAAGCTCGGTATCGCAGTAAAGCTTGAGGACGGATGGACGGATGAATATCAGGGAATGATAATCGCAAACATACTCGAACAGCTCAAGTACGAAAACACTGAACTCATCGAGAAGCTGAAAAACTGCTACACGACCAAGCTGTTCAACGACTGCGGCATTGAAGTGGGTCACTCAGAGGTCGACTTCAAGCTCGATATAGATCCTACATTTTTTGAGAAGCCTGAGGAGTATGTCGACTCCGATTCTGAATTTGGCGACACTGAATCAGATGAAAAATATGACCCTGATCTTGACAGCGCATTTGCTGATGAATACGATCCTGATCTCGACAGTGCATTTGCAGACGACGATACGGATACTTCCATCCACGCAGAACCGATAATTACAGATGCGCTGGATGACGATACGGATGATGAGCAGGAGGAAAATGACAGCAGCTTTGAGATAGACCTTTTCGGAGACGGCAATCTGGTGGATGCCGCCCCTGAGCGCACACCAGAGGAGGAAAGAGAGTTTCGCAACAAGAAGTCCATCCTCGGAATGACAGTTGTAAAGCCTTCGGCCAACAAGACATTTATCAGCAATCCACGCGTGGATCCTATAAGTGTAAACTCACATACAGTTGAGGCGCAGCCGGACACACCTGAATCTGACCAGAAAGGCAATTCCGCGATTCCTGAATTTATAAAGAAGGAAATAAAATCTGCAAATATCATTTCACAGAAAAAGAGAGACTGACAGAGCAGATAAGATACAGGCTCTTGGCATTGCCTGCACATACAAAAAGGCCGGTACACATACACCGCATACAATATGCGTTTATGTGTACCGGTCTTTTGCATTTCCCCATCACAGACTTTTCAGGCTGTCCTTACAGGATGGACATATCCCGATGAATTCTAGGTTGTGTGACAGTATGACGAAATCGCTGTCCGCCTCCACGCCCATCTGTGTGATGGAATCCTGGTATGGAAGCTCACTGTCAAATATCCTGTCACATACCTTGCAGCGTATGTGATAGTGATTCTCGGTATTGCCATCAAAATGCTCCATCTTGTCCCCTGAATACACATTCATGACAATTCCCTCATCAACCGCATCAGAGAGCACCCTATACACAGTTGATTTGCCTATCTTATATCCTCTCTTTTCCAGTTCATCTATCAGACTCTGGACTGTAGGATGAGTCTTGAGCTCCTTTATAACAGAGTATATGACCTGTTTCTGCCATGTGTTACGCTTCTCACTCATTGTATAGTCCTCCTTCTGGTATTTATCATTTTCTATTAGGAACGCTTCTCTATAAGAGTAAGATAACACATTCCATATATTATTTCCACTATTTTTATAATGTAAGTTTTTCCTGTGATTCAATTCCATATATGAGCATTTGCATGTGATCATATATATCACTGTCTGGTGAAGGTATATAACCTCAGTCCATGCTCTGTCCAGAGAGCGGTCTGGTCGTTGTAGCCAGTTCCCGCAAAGTTCGGAGCAAGGTTCACTCCAACGCGGTTAAACACTGCACCGGACGCCTTTACATATTCCTTCTCGCCCTGAAGCTTTACCACCTTGTCTATCGCACTCTGGGTCAGGGAATCAGGTTTCACATGCACCGGCGTAACAGTGTTGATGAGATCTCCCATGAGCTTTACGCTGTACTGCAGGCTTCTGCCCTCCATGACATAAACTGCATTCTCGTCAAGTCCCTTAGTCCGCATATGCTTGTAAGTGTAATTCGGTATCACCTGCCCCTCATAATAACAGGACACCGCCTCGGAGCCATCCTGGGAAACCACCATGAACTGGTATGCATTTCTCCTGAGATCTGACACCGAACCATTCTCAATCCTGTGATATTCTCCGAACTGAAGTGTGTGCCTGTGTTTCTTGTAGAACTCCACCTGATCCTTTATGGCATCAAGATCTTTCTTCTTCATGTCACACAGGTTGCACTCATAGCCCAGCACGCCAAATGCCGCCACTCCGAATCTCGTCTCAAGAGGAGTAACTCTGAGTGTCTGGTGATTCGGACAGCCCGACACGTGACTGCTGACTACCGACATAGGGTAGCCATAGCTGTAACCCGTCTGTATCTCAAGCCTCTCCTTGGCATCCGTGTCATCACTTGCCCATATCTGCGGCATATAGCACAGTATGCCGAGATCAAATCTGTTGCCACCGGCAGCACATCCCTCAAACAGAATCTCAGGGAAACGCTTAGTAATCCTTCCCATGATATCGTAGAGTCCCAGCACATACCTGTGTCCAAATTCGCCCTGCCTGTCAGACGGCAGCGTCTGGCTGTACCTGTCAGACATGATCCTGTTCATATCCCACTTCACGTACGAGATATTCGCAGATGAGAACACATTTGCCATGGCTTCCACTATATGATCTCTCACGTCCTTGTTGGTGAGATCCAGCAGCATCTGATGACGCCCCTCGGCATGACTCTGTCCCGGCACTCTGACTGCCCACTCCGGATGAGTCCTGTAGAGATCACTGTCCTCGTTCACCATCTCCGGCTCGACCCATATACCAAAGTCAAGTCCAAGTGCATTTATCTTGTCAGCAAGCTGCTTCACTCCGCCCGGAAGCTTGCTCCGGTTCTCCTGCCAGTCTCCAAGTGAGGATGTGTCATTGTCTCTGTGTCCGAACCAGCCGTCATCCATGACGAACAGCTCTATGCCGCACTTCTTTGCCTCTTTTGCAAGCTTCAGCAGCTTCTTCTCATTTATATCAAAGTATGCGGCCTCCCAGCTATTCAGCAGAACAGGCCTCTCCCGGTCCGCCCAGTGGCCTCTGACTATATGTCTTCTGACAAATGCATGCATATGACTGCTGACACCGCCAAATCCTGAATCTGAATATGTCATGACCGCCTCCGGCGACTGGAATGACTGTCCCGGCTCAAGCGCAAATGAAAATCCTTCCGGATTGATGCCGCTGAGTATACGCATACGTCCATATGAATTCTGTTCACAGCTCTCCATATGGTCTCCTGAATATATGAGATTGAAGCCGTAACACTCACCGTGTTCCTCTGAACTGCCGTGCTCAACCACCATGAAGAACGGATTGGCCCTGCTGCCCGAAGTTCCGGTCGACGATGAAACAGACACTCTTCCCTGCCTTACAGGGTGCACCGATCTGTGCATTTCCCTCGCCCAGGCTCCTCCGAAATGTATCATGTCATATTCCTGATACATTCTCATATCAAACTGCATGGACATAAGTCTGTCCACCCGCTCCACGTCATCGCTTTCATTTGTCAGGCGGGCACTTCTGGTTATCACGTCGCAGTCATCCCATGTGACATATATTAGCTCAAGCTTCTGTCTATAGAATTTGTCCCGGAGGGTTATGGTGAGCTGTGTTACCTCGCCCGCTGTATTCTGTCGCTCATATGCTTGTATGCTCTGCAATCCACCAGCCACACCGCTTCCCACTTCTGTGCCTTGCTGCTCATTTACTGTGTTGAATCTGCCATCTGTCCCCCTATGATATTCCACCGCACACGGAAGTCCTTCAAGCTCATCCCTGCCGTTTTTTATCTCGTATGATTCGTACACAAAGTCGCAGGTCGTACTGCCATTTGCATGGGTCATACAGACAAATGGTTCGCTGACATCCCCCTTGCCGGTTGACGACAGTTCCTGTAGCAGACTTTCTAAGGTAAGTCCACCATCCAGCGCTATGGCATTGCCGGTCTCGAACAGGCTGCGGTCATGTGCCACATCCCAAAGTCCCGCAATATTCTGATCTCCGCAGTCCAGACTCCTGCCACCGTAGTACAGGTGCTCAAGGTGTCCATCCGGGCGCACGCACATGGCATACTGCGTCGACTTTGTCTCCAGTATGAATACCTGATGTTCTTCTATATATCTGATCATAGCGGTTCCTCCTATCTAAGTTTCGTCATGATCTCCTGCATCCTCTCCTCGGTCAGCTTGTATTTCCTGATGAAGAATACAAGTCCTATGATTAGAAGGACTATCGGAACGACCGTCATCATCATGGAAAGTCCCATGAGAGTTCCTGTGCTCTGCTCTATGACTTCCGATGTTCCATCTGCTGGCTGGATAAGTCCGACCCATTTGATCGCAAGTCCGGCAAAGAACACTGCAACTCCCGATGCAAGCTTTACTACAAATGTTTGCATGGAGCATATGACGCTCTCATCTCTCTGCCCATTCTTGTACTCTCCGTAGTCTATGCTGTCGGCAAGACACACAGTTATCAGCACATTTAGAAGTCCGCTTCCCGCAAATACTAGAAGTCCCGGGATGAACAGAACGTACCAACAAGGCACTCCTCCCACCGTCATACGGGTAACACCGGCAAGGCTGCAGGCAAGCAGCATCACATATCCGACGATCTCATATACTACCGAATGTACAAACAGCTTTCTCTTGGACATATTCTTTCTAAAGAGCGGGAACAACATCATAGCAAGTATCTGCGCACCGCCGCCAAATGCGGAAAACAGCGCATATCCGCTCTCACTTCCTATGTCATATGTGAAGAAATATATGAGCAGGTTGCTTGTTATATAGAGTGCAGAGTTTACGAGCACGATGGTTATGACCACCGCCAGAGCCTGGTCATTTGTCACCAGCGAATGGAACATCTCACCTATGCCATGGGACTCCACTACTGTGTCACCCTTCTCCTTTACATTTGCCACGCAAATGGCCTCCGAGATGACGAACACTACTGCAACCAGAAGAGCCCACCACTTGAAGCCGATGCGGTAATCCGTGATCTTCAGCTTGTCCGCCGCCAGGGCTGCGCCGCTGATGGCTGGAACTACTATCATAGTAAGTACAGTAGGGATGGCAGACCCCACGCCCGCGCAGGATCTTGCAAGTGCAGACAGATTCTCCCTCTCCTTGCCCGGCTCAGTGATGGCCGGGATCATGGACCAGTACGGAATATCCATCAACGTGTATGTGATTCCCCACAGGAAATATGTCACTGTCAGAAACACCTTCATCCCACCAGCTCCCATGCTTTCCGGCACGGCGAACATCGCATAGAGGACAACCGCGTTCAGCACGGTCCCCGAGAATATCCACGGTCTGAACCTTCCCCATCTGCTTCTGGTCTTTGCCACCACGATACCCATGATAGGATCGTTAAATGCATCAAACACTCTCGCCACCATCAGCACGGTTCCTATGAACACTGAGCTGACACCAAGCACAGAATTGTAGTAGTACAGTATATAGCTGGCTACCAGCATATACACCATGTCTTTTCCCACGGCCCCTACTCCGTAGGCTATCTTTGTCTTTTTCTGAAGGCCGCCCGCAGGTGCGCCGTTCTGTGTATTATCCTGTGAATTTTCTCCCATATATAACCTCCTTAAAGGCCTAACCTTTTATATCTGCAAGCCTTGTCTCAAGCCACTTGTCAATATCGTCAAATACCTTATCCCTGCACAGCTCATTCAGTATCTCGTGTCTGCAGTCCTCATACAGATAGCATGCCACATTGTGCGAAACTCTCTTGTGGTATAACTCGTAGAGCTTCAGAACATCCCTGCCGTAATGTCCAACAGGATCCCTGTCACCGGACACAAACAGAACCGGCACATTCTTCGGTATTTTCGCTATGTTCCTGTCCTCCTGTATATAGTGGAGTGTATTGAACAGCGTCTCGTAGCCCTTCAGGGTAAATGAGAACTGGCACAGCGGATCATCCACATATGCATCCACGCGCTTCGGGTCACGGCTCACCCAGTCTTTATTCGTCCTCTTTCTCACCTCACCGTCCACGATAGTGGTCTTCGGGATACCCCTGTTGTATGTTCCAAATGCCAACACTTCCATGAGGGTACTTCTGTATCTCTCGCCGTGCTGACTCTTCTCAAGCTCCAACACAAGTCTTCCGATCTGCAGCATATACTCAGGCATGCTTCCTGTTCCCATGCAGATAAAGCCGTCCACACTTGAGCCCTCCGTGTAAGGTGACGGATATTTTGGATCCCAGCCGTAGTCACTCATGTATCGTCTCGCCATAAATGAACCCATGGAGTGTCCCATCAGGAAGAACGGTACTCCTTTGTATGCCTTCTTCAGACTTCTAGTGACTCTATGAAGATCCGCGACTATTGCCTTGCTCGCATCGTAGGCATTCATATATCCAAGTTCATCCATATTTGCCGCCGTGAGTCCATGTCCCAGATGATCATTTCCTGCAACTACGAAGCCTTTCGCAGCAAGATATCTCGCAAATTCATCATATCTGTCTATCAGCTCTATCATTCCATGGGATATCTGAAGTATCGCTCTTATCTCCCCCTGTGGCTCCCACACGATAACGTGCAGCTTGTCCTTGCCATTTGATGATGGTATAAATGTCTCTTTCTTCTTTACCTTATACATAATGTAACCCTCCATTCTCAGTTCTTCATATCCATCGCCAGTTTTACGACCTCATACGCTCCGTCGTATATTCCATCCAGTTTGTTCCGCTTTATGTTCTCACACATATCTGTGAGTATGCTGTCATCCTGCATGAACAGCTTCATCATCTGTAGAGTGTGCGGTATATCACGGCACTCCAGTGTTCCATCTCCGATCTCCGCCGAGTGTATCGCCCCCCACTGCTCATGCCCGCCAACTCTCTTGATGAACAGCTTTGGAACTGGATAAAAGGCCAGCTCAGACGGCTTCGTTATGAGTACATCACAGCTTCTCATGAGAAGGTTGGTGCAGTACACAGCCTCATATATATTCTCATGGCAAAATGCGTGTATTCCGTACACCTCTTCCTTAAGAGCCTTATCCGCAAATGCTGTGGTGTCGCTCCAGTCATCGAAATGTGTAGTGACAAGGCTCTCCATGGCGGGTATCTCTCTCACCAGCTCTTCCCACACGTTCATGTAGTCGCCCACATTTACATACAGGACCATGTTGCCCTTCTTCACACTGGCAAGCGCCGTCCTGATGATAGCTGCAAATATATCCTTCTGTGCTCCGGCACCTCCTATGGTGAGAAGAAAACGCATCGGTGCCTTTTTCTTTCTTCTCTCTATTCTCCTGTCGCAGTCCTCCTCTATGGCTGCCACCAGCTCATGGTCTATATAGTGTCCAACGTATCTGATTGAATCACCGGGCATAGGCTTAAGCACCTCGTCGCCCTGCATTCCGTTCAGGGTCCTGTATCCGAGGTATGCCGATCTGGTCTGAACCGTGTGAAGGCTTCCCTCCGCAAGGTGGAGCGCCATAGGCCAGTTGTCAGGGATTGCATTCACCACATGTTTCATCCCTGCATGAACCGCCGCCTGGGCAGGCCACACATGTGTCGCCACAAGCGGGATATCCTTCGGAACATTCCCGAATACGGGTGTCATGAGCTCCGCATTCATCTGATCCGAGGCATTGTATGACAACTTCCTGAAGCCCTCATAATTCATAGGCTCCCACACCACCTTGTTGAAAGCCTTACTCTTTCCAGAGATCCTGGATCCCAGGGAATAGAGCTTATTCTGCGCCTCTATGACCTTTCCTCCAGTGGTCTCACTGTAGGAATTGAGATCCATCCAGTACGGCTTGTATCCCAGATGATTGGCCGCTGATGCTATCGCCATGGATATCCTGTAGTGTCCGAATCCCATCCTGATATTGCCAACTATGATTCCTTTGTCCCTGTCAAACGCCTCACGTTCACCGGCATCCGCATAATCACTGACTCCGCCGTCGATCACAATATTGGAGACACCGAGAGTATCTCCAATATACGGATTCTTCACAACTGCAAGAGGATAATCCACGTCACTGTCATCACCGAATCTTTTTACAAATCTCTCTTTGGAGTTCTCCGCCTTTTTGACGACCTGACCGCTCATCCTGTTGCCAAATACAACCTCAGATCTCTTACCCATAACACAACCTCCTGTCTTTTATATATACCGCCCATCTCGCCCCGGTGAATGAAACCGGCCGCGGGCATCAATTCCATATAATCACTTCATTCATAGCGGTTCCTACTCCTTACAGGATATGCCATCCATAAGTACATCAAGTGTATACTGCACCGCCTCGTCAAATGTAAGTCCCGCGTCTATCAGGACTGTAGTCTCCATGTATTTCTCAAGCGTGGCCTCGAACATCGTCTTGATGACCGGAATCGGAATATTCCTTATAACACCCTCGGCAATTCCGCGCTTCAGAAGCTCTATGGTATTATCCCACTGCTGCTCCATCATTACTCTCACCCGGGCAAATATCCGTGGATATGAATTCTCCAACTGGTATATCTGCCTCCAGTCCAGCTCGCTGTAGCTGTCCGGCATGGCTATGAGTATCGCCTTTATCTTCTCCACAGTGGTCAGGTGGTCGTCATCCATGACCGCCTGCTCACTTCTCTTGATCTGCTCGTATATATATGTCGCCGTGTCAAAGAACAATGATTCCTTGTCCCTGACGACCTGATATATGGTTTTCTTGCTCACTCCAAGTCGCCTTGCCATATCGTCCATGGTGAATTTGAACCCTTTCTCCCGGAACTCCTCTATGGTCGCCTCATATATCCTCAATTTAAGCTGCTGCTGTGCTTCTCCGTCCATAACTCCCTCCTGTCCATCCGTACCTGTCAGCTTCCTGTACATGCTTCCCGCTCAGGAAACTCAGAAACTATTTTTAGTTTTCTCGTTTCCTTAATGATAACATTTCTTTGTAGATATTGCAACAATAAAAATACGTTATCTCGTTTTATGTATAATTTTTGCACAATCAACACAAATCTCAATTATTAGCTGGCGAATAATTTACAGAGTTCTGACACTCACAATTACATTTCTGCTCAGGCGTACCATCTGCCATATAGCAACAATAAAAAATACGGCATCTCCCAAAGCGGAAATGCCGTATAGTACATCATATATGTTCAGTTGGAATCGCGATTTTCCCGAAAAATATTTCTAGATATAATATTTCTGTCTTTGTATCACTCCTATGGCTGCTCCACATCAAGCACATACAGCTCATGGAGTGCTCTCGTACAGGCTATATAGTGCGCATGTCTTGTGACCATGCTTCCGTCGTAGGTTCCGTCCGTCATGACGTACACTGCATCGAACTCCATTCCCTTTGCAAGGAACTTTGGAAGTACGACCACACCGCCCGCATAGACAACCGACTGATTGGTGATGAGCGTCACCTCGGTGTACTCGGAAAGCTGTTTGTACACTTCGTAGGCGTCTGCCTCGTCATTTGTCAGGATTGCTATGTTGTCGTAGGCGTCCATGTCTCCGTAGCTCAGCTTGTCATTTATGAACTCCACAGCTTCATCCAGTGACTCACACTGTATCTCCTCAGGCACCCTGCCGTGTCTCTCCACAGTGTTGCCGCCTACGCCCTCTCCGCCAAGTATACCGTTGCAGAACTCGGTGATCTCCGCCGTGGATCTGTACGACGCGAACAGCTCCTTGAGCTCATAGCCGCCCTGTCCGTTCCTCTTTGCAAATATCTTCGTCAGAACATCCACAACAGTCTCCTCAGGATCATAGAAGAGTACCTGATACCTGTCGCCGAGGATAGTCTTCTTGCAGCCAAACACCCTGTCTATCACCGCATACTGGAATATATTGTAATCCTGCATCTCATCTATGACGAGGTGCTTGATATTGTTGTAGGAATGACATCCGTAGAAATACACCTGCAGGTAAAGTATAGGAAGGATATCCTCATAGCATATCTTTCCATATTCATTTCTGTACTCCGATATACCCGGATATTTCTTCTCCATCTCCGCCAGGAATCCAACATACAACTCAACCAGATTCCTCTCTGCAAATAAATTTACCATCTGCTTCTGTATCTGCCTTGCCAGATTACGCTTCTTCTCGTCCGGGAACTCCTTTGGTGAATTATCCTCCACCCTGTCTACTATGAAGTATGCTATGTTCTCGAATCTCTCATACACAGGTTTTCTTGCAAATCTTCCATTGAACATGGCAGCTATATCCTCGCCTGTATACTCCACCTTCTGATAGTGGAAATTTCTGAACTTTATACCTGACACATACCTGTCCAGATACTCATTGAAACTGTCGTAGAAAGAGATGGACGACTTGACCTTGATATTTCTCATCCTCTGGTTGTCCTGATCGCCGCTGTCTATAATGAACTCCGACTGATCCAGCTTGCTCTCATATTCCTCCTCTATGAAAAGAAGCTCCTCAAGCAGACTGTCAAATTCCTTCTCAGGCACACTGTTCTCCTCGAGCTCCGGGAGAACCTCTGATATATAATCGCCAAATATACTGTTTGGAGACAGTATCATGACATTGTCACTCTCAAGTGTCTTGTAATTGTACAACAGCCACGCCAGTCTGTGCATGGCTATGACCGTCTTGCCGCTTCCGGCGCGGCCGTCCACTATAAGGTTATACGCCGTGCGGTTTCTTATGATCGCATCCTGCTCCTTCTGTATGGTAGCCACCACATTTTTCATCTTCACACCACTGTTGCCGCCAAGGGCCTCCAGCAATATGGCGTCGTTGATGTTGGAGTCAGTATCCACCGCGTCTTTAAGTCTGCCATTTGACACCAGAAACTGTTTCTTCTCCACTATGTCTCCAGAAAACTCGTCATCTTCCATGTCATCCACATGGACATTGTAGGATGCCGGTCCCTTTTCATAAGCATAATACATAGAGGATACAGGTGCTCTCCAGTCGTACACAAGCTGCTGCCCATTCATATCTGACTGATAACCGCTCATACCCACATATACCGTGAGATACTCTTCGTCATCTTTATATTTGAATACAAATTTGCCAAAGTACGGCACCTTCTTCTGGTGCTCATACACCTCCAGGCGCTTCGCAGCTCTTCTGAGGAACGCCTCATCATTGTTCACCGACTGCATGTTCTGCAGGAACTCCTCGTCGTCCATGTCTCCATGGCTGTCACGCATGTACTTCTTCTGTTCCTTTATATTGTCCTTTCCAAGCTCCATGGAACCCTCAGTTATACTGATGCTGTAGTCGAGCTCCATCTCCACATTGTCAAAATAATCCTCTTCATCCTCCATCGTGGAGATCTTGTATCCTTCCAAATCCTTATTTTCTGCCATCTTATCTGCCTTTCACTATTTTACCTTTATGCGCTGTACACTGCTCCAACCGCCATGAATGGTCTTGCCGCCAACTCTTCTGTAGGTTCTCATCCTCACATAATAATATTTTCCTGAGAACAGAGAGCTTATCCTGCGTCTGAGTTTTGTGGACTTATTTATCGTTGCCACCTTATATCTGTCAAATTTCGACGATGTACTGTACTGAATCTGATACCCGCTGACATACCTGACCTTGTTCCATGTTACATCCATCGTCTTTCTGGAATTTGATCTGACCGTTTTCGCCTTGCATCCCGGCATCCTGTACAACCTGACCCCCGCAGTATCATACGAGCTTGCAGAAGTACCCTTGAACGCCTTGACCGTGTATGTATAGTTTCTGTAATTAGTCATATTCTTATCGACAAATGTGAGCGTTCCCGCTGACAGCACCTTGTACTGCTTCCATCCGTTCTGCCCCGGTGCCTTGCGGTATATTTTGTATCCACTCGCGCCCTTTACTTTGTTCCAGGATACCTTCACGCCGGAATATGCATTCTTCACGTTGTACTTCGGCTGGGTAAGTCTGACCAGTGCCTTTGTAGCCGCCGGCTGTCCCTCGGCCGTGCCGTTCACGCCCCTCACCGCATATCTGTATCTGATTCCAGCCGCCGCAGTCTTGTCAGTGTATGTTCTGACTCCTGAACCTTTTATCTCAGCTATACATTTGTATGCGCTTGTCGCAGTTTTCCTGTATATCTTATACCCACTTGCATTATCCGCCGAAGTCCACGACAGTCTCAGTCCATCCTTCGCATTTCCAAGACTTTCCACCGCACAGGTTCCGACCTTTGTCTCCGGATGTTTTCCGCCAAATGTATTAGCAAAATAATCCGCCATGTATGGACAACCGTAACCGTAGTATTTATCCTTTCCCGCTGTTCCCAGATCCACGGAATATGAGATAAGTCTATTCTTCAACTGGTCACTGTCAAGCTCTGGCTCCGCCAGCTTCACGTAGGCCGCCGCCGCTGATATATGCGGAGCCGCCATGGATGTTCCTGAAGTGGAAAACCCATGATTTGTTCCGGTCTTCCACGCCGATGTTATTTTCGTTCCGGGAGCGGAAAAATCTACGGCATTTCCATAGTAAGAATAGCTATCGTCAAATTTCACCGCATCCGTCGATATCATGTCTGCTGTCTCCTCCGTTCCAGCCTTCTGCATAAGCCCCGACACTGTTATCACATCACTGCTGTCCGCAGGATATGACACACCTTCCACGTCGCTGATCTCCCAGTTGTTCACAGTGCTATTCGTATTGCCTGCTGCCACACACATGATGACGCCATCTTCTTTTGCACTTTTTAACAATTCGTCAAGCTTCGACCTGGTGTTGTCACTTGCATTTTTACCATAGAAGCAGAAGCTCATATTGATCACGTCCGCACCGCTGTCAAGCGCAGCCATGATTCCCTGCTGTACCGTTGACACTGTTGTTGCTCCCCGGCTTGTGAAACATTTGATGATCGTGAGCCGGACATTGTCCGGTGTCGCATCCGCTATTATACCCGCCACATGACTTCCATGTCCCATGTTGTCTCCGTAGTCGCTCCGGTCTTCGCCCTCGCAGCAGTTCATACTTCCTTCCTCATTTATCCTGCCTTCAAACAGAGTATCCGAGGAATTAACTCCGGTATCTATGACCGCCACATTTACCTTAGCATCCAGCTTGTACTCTGACACCTCCGCCTTGAGCCTGTCCATTCCCATGTACCTTGTGCCCCAGCTTACAGCCTTATATGTCTCCGATGCGGCAAGCATGGCATCAACGTTCCGCTGTGCAGCATACGAATTTGAATCCAAATCTGAATCCGCTAGCACATCTTCTGAATATATGACCTGATCAAGCATACATTTGTCAGGCTCGTACTCTTCCTGAAGCTTTTCGTATGCCTGTTTCGTCGCTTCCTCGGTATCGTAGCCAAGCACATAGTAATCGTATTTGTCATAACAGATGACTGTTGTCGCGCCATAGGTCTCCGGCACTTCATCTGTATACAATATGATCCTGCGAAGACTGTATATGTCGGCTGACTCACTGCTGTACATTGCCGTGGCGTCGACATCCGCTCCCCTATCCATCACATCGGCCGAGTTTACCACATCAGCTTCGTCCATGGAATCTCTAAGCTCTGACACACTGGTTACGTATTCTACATTTTCATAATCCTGCGCGTACACCTTGGTATATGTGCCAGGCGCTGCCAGCCCACCTGCCAGCACCACACAGGCAATCAGGTACGACCACCTTTTCCTTCTCACCTATATTCCTCCTGTATATAAAAACAGCTCTTTAAACCACATAGTTATCTTTTAGTATAACATAAATGTGCCGCAGATGGTGAGTAATATCTGTAACCCAAAGCCTCCACAGCACATATTTTATATCAGAGGTATATAAACCTCTGACAACACAATACGGAGGTAAAGTAATGGCAACATTCACTAATCAGGCAACTCTGTCCTACAACGGAGGATCCACCAATTCCAATATCATAACTGGAGAAATAATTGAAGTCCTCACAGTCTCCAAGACGGCTGTGGTGGACACCTACCGAACACCGGATAAGATCACGTATGTGATAAGTCTCATCAATTCCGGAACTACCACACTCACAGGTCTGTCTCTCACAGATAATCTGGGAGCATATGCAGTGGGAAATACAACAGTATATCCTCTCACATATATTCCGGATTCCATCAGATACTACACCAATGGAACTCTGGTAGCCGCTCCGGCTGTCGGTGCTGCAGCTCCGCTGACACTCACTGGAATCTCCGTTCCAGCGGGTGGAAATGCTACTATTATATATGAGACAACAACAAATGAATTTACACCTAGAGGCAATGAGGATTCCGTGACCAACACTGTTACAGTAACCGGCGCAGGACTTACCAACGCAGTCACTGCAACTGAGTCGGTTTCCCCTGTTGTAGCTCCCGATCTCGCCATCACAAAGTCTGTGAGTCCTAGCATAGTTGCAGAGAATGGTCAGATCACTTACACCTTCCTTATAGAGAACTACGGCAACACCGAGGCATCCGCAAGTGACAACGTCATCATCACAGATACCTTCAATCCGATTCTCACCGGAATCACTGTGGCATACAATGGAAATGCATGGACAGCGCCAGCCAGCTACACCTACAATGAAGCAACAGGCGAGTTCGCAACAGTTGCCGGACAGATCACTGTTCCAGCGGCAACATTCACACAGAATACAGCCACAGGAGTCATCACCACAACACCGGGAACAGCAACCGTGACTGTCACAGGAACCATCTAGCTGGCATGAGCCTGTCCGGGTCGACAACCTGACAGCTTTGGGAACATTTCCCACAAAATAGCAAAAAAAGAAAATTTTGTGCTCAAACTCCCGGATTCCCACTGAAAAGATACACAACTTCTAATCCATGTATCCTTTTCAGGGATTCGGGGGATTTACAGCACAAAATTTTCTCTTTTTTCAATATAATACCTGAACACAGCTTGACACATCACTCCACATTCTTGAGCGCCTCGTCCATAGGAATCTTCTTTATCCTCTTCATCTGCAACAGTGAGATCACCAGATAGCAGGTAAAGCTGAGCGCGAACATGAGTGGGAATATCCATGGTGCCATGTATATCGGCATCCAGCCGCTTAGCATATCTATCAGCATTGCCCTGTATATCACCTTGATCGACAGGTAACTGAGCAGTATATCGAGCAGTGTCACCACCGCAACCATGACAGTTGTGGATGACAGATACAGCTTACTGATCTCCTTTGTGTCATATCCCAGTATCTTAACCATGGATATGGACACCGTGTTCTTCTCCACTATTAGTTTTGTG
Organism: Coprococcus sp. RTP21281st1_F1_RTP21281_210402; assembly: GCF_040915325.1. Taxonomy (NCBI): domain Bacteria; kingdom Bacillati; phylum Bacillota; class Clostridia; order Lachnospirales; family Lachnospiraceae; genus Coprococcus; species Coprococcus sp. RTP21281st1_F1_RTP21281_210402. The sequence goes on along the minus strand of NZ_JBCPDQ010000004.1, from coordinate 110,316 downwards.
AGCAGATATACGAGAAGCATGAACATAACAAGTGAAAATACAACCACTATGTAGAACATACCTCCCATGGACTTGGTGAGCTGTCTGGACACCTTTATCATATCATCCTTTGTGATCTCTGACACTACATGATCCTCTATATCGGTCAGCTTGTCATTCGAGAAATAGCCGGTGAAGTAATCCTCGTCCTTGTCAAATATTTCTCTGAAATCACCCTCTGTCACGAACACCGCAAGGGCTGCCGGATACACCACAGAACCCGTCACCTTGAGCTCATATGTGTCATCAGTATAGCTCTCCTTGAGCTCAAGTTTGTCGCCATCAACTATCTCATATTTGTCTGCGTAGCTGTCAGATACCAGCACATCTCCGTCGTCCAGCTTAACCGGGAAATATTTACTGTCCGAGTGTATTCCATACACCATGATCTCATCATCTATATCTCCGGTCGTCCTTAGCGTCTTCATACAGTAGGTTTCCGCATTATTATTTGCCGTCTCCACCTGTGAATCCAGAACATACTGGTGGTCAGCTACCATATTATCCAATATGTCATTCTGATAGTGCTTCAGCATAGGATTCAACATAAGTCCGAACATCAGAAGAACCTGTGCGAAGTAAATTCCAAGAAGCATGACCACATATCCTGGAATGTTCTGAAGTATGACACGGGTCTTGAACCTTGTCATGAACTTCCAGTGAGGCAGCTTCACCGCCTTCTTTCTCTTTGATCTGCTGAGATCATGCCTCAGGAACCTCAGTGGTGAGAGCTTCAGTTTGCTGTTTACCACTAACAGGTTCACAACGATCATGATTATAAGAGGTATGACTGTGGTAAGCACAAATGCATCGGCATTCCAATACGTCACATACTTAGTGAGGGAATAGCTTCCATAGTAAAGCTGCGCACCCATATCCTTAAACACCGAATAGCCCAGCACGTTTCCCACCACTGATGCCACAAATGTAACTATGACAGGAAGTGATATGTAGTGAATAAGCAGCTCGCCCTTCGTATATCCTGAAGCCCTCAATGTTCCAATAACCGACGCTTCCTTTGTCAGAGTGTTGCTGATGGTTACCGCAAATATAAATGCAAGTATAACTATGACGATGTATTCAAACCATTTCATCATATTTGTATCACTGCCAATATCATTCCCTGCAAAGTTGATCGCCTGGTTCTGATACCTTGGAATGTAGTTCTCCACCATAATGCCGTTCATGACCGCCTGTGTATACACAATCTCAAGAAGGTCATCCGCCAGCTTTTTCTCATCGTTCTCCTCATCCGGCATTCCATCATCGTACATCCATGAATACGACCAGGTCTTATTTTTCTCTGGAAGATCATCAAATTCCTCATTTGACACAACCGCAATTCCGAATATCGTGGCATCAAACATGGTATCATTGTTGTTCTGGAACATGGTACTGTAGTCGGAGAGTGCCACAAATCCGCACACGCTGTATACCTTGTCACCCGCTTTTATATCATCACCGATCTCTATATCGTTGTTCACCGCATACATTCTGTCAATGGCGATCTCATCAGTTCCTACAGGAAATTCACCATCCATCAGGCACATTTTATTTACATCGTGTCTTGGTGCGAATATCCTCAGTGTCCTTCCCCCATCATCTGCAGCATCATTTACAGAATTCACCGTATCATCTTTTGTCTCTGCATTGCCTTCCACATTACCACTATTGCCATCAGAGTCTGATCCGATTTTACTCATAGGCAGTTCATAATACGACATATCATAGAGCTTCACGCCCTCATCCTCTATATTGCCCTTCATATTGTCTGACGCCTCATCCGACAGATCAAAATGTCCATCCTCCACGTTGTATTTGTCAAATGTATTGTCGTAGGTTTTCTTCATGCTCTCACCTGCAACCATGAAGCCCGACACCATTCCCGTCGTGATGACCATGAACAGGAATATGACTATATATTTTCCAAGCTCTTCCTTCAGTTCCTTTGGAATTCTTCTCCACAATGGATTTCTCATAACAGATCCCCTTTCCTATTGAACATCTACCCTGTCTGCCCAATTACCAGTCAAGCTCTACAGCGGATATCTTGTTCTCATTTACAATGTTGCGTCTTATCATGCCGTCCCTGAGCTTCACAGTCCGGTCCGCCATATTCTTGATGGCATCATTGTGGGTGACCATGATTATTGTGTTGCCATACTTCTGGTTCACATCCTCTATGAGCTTAAGTATCTCCTTGGAAGTGTTGTAGTCAAGGGCACCTGTCGGCTCATCACAGAGAAGTATATCAGGATTCTTCACGATTGCCCTTCCAATCGAGGTCCTCTGCTGCTGTCCACCCGACAGCTGATTTGGGAGCTTATGTCTGTGCTCATAAAGCCCCAGAGTCTTTAACAGATCATCAACATCAAAAGGATTATCACTAAGGTATGCTCCAACCTCCACATTCTCCTTTACATTGAGATTAGGTATGAGATTATACATCTGGAATACATAACCGAGATGCTTTCTCCTGTATCTGGTCAGTGTCTTCTCATCCATATCCCCTGTCTTCTCTCCATCTATGGAGATATAACCGGAATCCGGGCTGTCGATCCCACCTATGATATTGAGCAGAGTTGACTTGCCAGACCCCGATGGGCCAAGCAGCACACAGAACTCTCCCTTTGCGACCTCAAAATCAATTCCTCTAAGTACCTCAGTTCGGTTATCCCCTGAACCGAAGCTTTTCTTTATCCCACTTATCTTCAAAAAACTGTTGTCTCCCATGATTCTCTCCTTTTCCACATTTTATATTCTCCATAAACGCATCGCATAGCTCTCATGCCGTACGTTAATATTTAAACATATGATTATATGTTCATATATTTATTAACACATATGTAGGCTCTGTGTCAACTATATTAGTGATAAATAATATCAAGTATTCTTTTATACACATTTACAGGAGCATTTGGGGATATCCCAGAAAAAAAGAGAAAACCACATTCACATCATATTGATCTGCCTGCTGTTTTCTCTTTTTTACATCTGATTCCACACATGTGGCGATCAGAATCTATATTCTCTTATCTCACAGTTCTTTATGCCAAATGCTGCGAATTCCTCATTTGTCATATCATTGAAATACGACTGTACTATTCTTGATATTCCATTGTGGGCAACCAGAAGATATGTCTTACCGGAATCTTCCGACTCAGCCTTAAGCTCATCTAACAAATTGTACACCCTCTGACACAGATGAACCATGGTCTCTCCACCCTCATAGTGATCCAGAAAATGCGTCTTCGCCTTGGCGAATATAGCGCCGTTTCTGGCTGTTCCCTCGTATTTGCCAAAACACTGCTCACGGAGTCTCTCCTCGGCTCTCATAGGAATTCCTGTTATCTCGGATATATGTCTTGCCGTCTCCGAAGCCCTGACCAGAGGCGAATACAGGATCTCATCTATGTGATAATCTCCATTCTTTATCATCTCACCAAGCTGCTCCGCCTGCTGATGTCCAAGCTCTGTGAGTTCAATATCCGTGGCTCCACATATCTTGTTTTCCACATTCCACACGGTCTGCCCATGGCGGGTGAAGAACAGTCTTGGGCCAAACTTCTCAACAAGCACCGCCTTTGCATCGTCATATCCCTGTGTTATCCTCTTCTCAACACCTTCAGGCGAAAAGTCAAGCATGCCATCTATGGCACCACCAAGAGGAATAGACGGATATATATGTATCATCTCTGCATCATCGTATCTATTGGTCTTCCTCTCATCGAGATGCACCACGACAAATTTTCTGTAGCCCTCATCATAGAGAGGCTGTATTGGCACATTATCTCCCCCAAGGAAGAAGCCTCCATCATAATACTTTGTCTTGTCTATCGTCTCCATAGGGAATATGACCGGTATGGCTGAAGAAGCAAGAAGTATACGTTCTATCTCCTCCGGTTCCATGCCTGACAGCTGGAATCTCTCAGGAGTAGGCTTGCCCTCCACATTGAGACATGTAGCATAACAGCTCATGTCACTGTTCGACACACCATCAAGTACTGGTGAATTCTCCAGTATGTCCATAAGTCCTTCTCTGGAGAAGAAGCCATCCTTTATCCTCATGCCTTTTGCCACAGCATCCAGTCCTATGCACTCTATTGCACTCTGTATGACTGGATTGTCTATGGTCGTAAGCTTCTCCTTGATGGACTCAAACCATTTGTTCCTGTTGTCCTCGTCTATATCCTTGTTGGACAGTATCCTGTCGTTGGTTATGTCGTACCACATCTGTGTAGCCTTATCCAGATCGCCGCAAGCGTACAATGCCGCATTCAGTGCGCCTACCGAGCTTCCTGACACCGCCTTTATATCGATCACATCTCTGTACTCCTCAAGAGCCTTCCACACTCCGATCTCATAGGAGCCACGGCCACCACCGCCACCGAGCACCAGACCGTATCCTTCCTTAACCGGCACATCCGGCTGCCCGTCCTGACCGCCCAGTTCCGTGTAATGCATCTGCTTCTTCTGCGATATAGTCTCCTCTATCGCCTTATGAAGCTCCCCGGCCTTTTCCTTTATCTCCTCTGTTCTCTCCTGAAGCTCCTGTATAACCTTTTCTTTATCCATATATTAATCCCCCTTACTATTCCATAATAAAGCTGCTCTATCCAATATTGTCATCTGATATATCCACCAATTATGATCATATGTGTGTTTCATTTTAACATGTCAGCAACTATACCCACAACCTTATACTCACTATATTCAGAAGCTTTACCATTTATAGAACATTTATTTACGCTTTATATATTATTTCTTTTATGAACATATTTCTTTAACATCCGATACACAGAATGTACACAGTACCGTCTTATTATATATACAGATTGATGAGGACAGCAGATGTGCGACATGCCCAGGCAGCACCAGCGTATCTGCCGTCACTCAAACTAACAACAATCCAATTTATATAGATGGGAGGCCGGATACCTCACAAGTCCGGTCACAACACCTAAAACCTTCCTTTATAACTTTTATAAAAAAGACGGATATCAGACAATGAAACTTTTACCCATTTTCCATTTCTGACATCCGTCTTTTTGTATATATCAATTATTCTACAAGTATTTGTACAAGGCACTGCCACTCTCAGCCCTGCCGATCATGCTAAGTGCGGTCCTGTCTCATGGTGTACCACCATTTGAAAACTGCACTTCCTATGATTATCACATATCCTATAATGCTCAGCATGTCAGGGATCTGATCCAGGAATACAAATCCCAATATAGCCGCAAATATGACCTGACTGTAGTCAAATACCGATATCTCCCTAGCTGGAGCCTTCTGGTATGCTGCGGTTATACTGAACTGTCCACCAGCCGCCGCAAGTCCGGCACAGAGCAGGCACACAATCTGCTGCCATGTCATAGGTGCGTGGTCCAATATGATAAATGGAAGCGTCACCAGACATGAGAATACAGAGAAACACATGACTATGACCGGTCCGCGCTCCCCCTGTTTTCCAAGCTTTCTCACATAGGTGTAGGCTATTCCTGCCCCAAGGCCGCCTGCCACACCAACCATGGCATACAGAAAATCCATATGAAACGAAGGCTTCACAACGAACAATGCACCAGCGAAAGCCAGCACAACAGATGCCCACTCTACCCGGTTTGCCCGTTCCTTCAACACAAAGTATGATGCGATGATAGCAAAGAACGGAGAAAGCTTGTTGAGGATATTGGCATCAGCAATATTCAACTTGTCAATTGCGTAGAAATTACATATCAGCCCCGTCGTTCCACATATACTTCTCGCCGCGATTCCCGGCCAGCTGCTCTTCTTTATCTTGAATTTCTCCTCAGTCCTCATGAGCATGGCAATGGCCACAGCAGCGGCCACTGCATTTCTAAAGAATGCCTTCTGCATAGTTGGCAGATCTCCAGACAGTCTCACGAAGAAGGTCATCAGTGAGAAAAAGAACCCTGCCATGATTATGAACAGGATTCCCTTATATTTATCTTTTATTACCAGTATTTTTGCCATTTGATCAACTCCCGATAATGATAAAATGCCATCAGGTCCCGCAGCACTTTATCTATTTGAAAGCATCATCCTTGAGCCCATGCTCATACAGATACTGCTCCCACAGACTGTAATACTGCGCCTGCAAATGTATGTCATCCCAGGTATAGTCCTTTACAAGACCACCCTTGCCATCGTCCACAACCGTATTCATATCCAGATAGAAAAGCTTTATTCCATCAGCATATGCAGCTATGGCACCATTCTTGTCATCGATATTGTCATTGTTCACAATATCGTGGCTTGCCGAATAGTCGCTGGATACATGCATGCAGCCCATCATAAAGATCACTGCGTCCGGCTGAAGCGCCTGTATCTGGGCCACCGCATCGATATATGTGGATGCGTATGTCTCCGTATCGTAACCCGCCTCATTTATGCCGAGCATGATGTATATCTTTTTGAATTGTTTGCTCTTAAGCAGCTCTGTGAGTGTCTTTGTTCCATTTGAGGCGATCTTCTCACCCATCAGTCCAAATGAAGTAAGGCCCTCCATATATGCAAATTCTGCATTGTCCAGTCCGGAATACAACGCCAGTCCTTCCACTCTGGAATCACCTATGAACAGAGCATCGTCAAAATAAGACTTGTCAACCTTTATATATGGGTACTGGGTCTCAAGAGCGATCTGTGTGAGATCTCTGTAGCAGCTATTTCTTGCCTTTCTCTTCTTAACCTTCTTGTATTGAGTCTGTCTTGTCACCGGAGCAGCCGAACCGCCTGTATCTATGGTTGCTTTTTCCGTAGTTGCCTTTTCGGTGGTCGCTTTCTCTGTAGATTTCTCTGTTGTCTTCTCCGTGGATGCATTCTCAGAAGTCTGCTTCTCCGTGGATTTCACCTCCGTTGTCTGCTCCTCTGCAGCCGCACTGCCCGTGGACTCCGACGTCAGTTCGCTCTTTCCCGGAGCATCCGTGCTTGTTGCGTCAGTTCCGGTTGCCACCCTCTCATCAAGCAGCACAGTCTGGGCCATAGGATGATGAAAGCTGACATCCCATTTATACACGCCAAGCGCAGCTCCCACATAACCGCCTGCGGTAACTATCACGCCGGATATTATGAGTATCGAGAACAGTGGACAGCCTTTTATCATTTGCCATAATTTCTTCATCTGCCCACCTCCTAAAATCTAAAATAAAGGAATGGATTGGAGCCACCCTTTGCTATCTGATATACACAGAACCAGAACAGTGCGAGCATTATAAGCTTGCATACCCAGTTCTTGTAGAATTTCTCTATGAGCTTTCTAGGCCACGGTGTACAGAAGATCACGCAGATCAGCAGCAGCCACCAGTATGTGTGTCCCAGCATGATCAGCTTGTCCATGGCATGTGTGGTGACTGATCCCTCTATGTTCATGCCAAACATTCTCTTCAGGTACAGTCCCAGAAGCTTCAGATCAGATATGTTAAATATTGTCCATGATATCGGTATCAGGAAGAACATGTACACATGGCCAAGAACCTTCACCTTGTCAAATACCTTGCCAAGGAACAGCTTCTCCATGAGAAGGAACACGAACAGGAACAAGCCCCATATCAGGAAATTCCAGTCCGCACCATGCCACAATCCGGTAAACATCCACACAGTGAACATGGCAAGTATCATTCTGAGCTTTCCCTTTCGGTTGCCGCCCATCGGTATGTACACATACTCTCTGAACCAGCGTCCGAGTGTAACATGCCAGCGTCTCCAGAAATCTGTGAGGGAATGTGCCATATAAGGATCGACAAAGTTCTCCGGTATCCTGAAGCCAAGTATAAGGCCAATTCCTATTGCCATCACGGAATAACCCATGAAATCAAACAGGAGCTGGAATGAATATCCCCATGAACCAAGCCATGCGGTCACAGTGTTTATTCCATAAGGGCCAACCGTCTGCACATCGTTCCACAGACTGGCTATCTTATTTGCTAGAAGCACCTTGTACGCAAGTCCCAATACAAACAGTGTCGCACCGCGCTCTATATCGTCCGCCTTGACCTCTCTGTGATCCAGCTCAGGCTTCACCTCATCGTAGTTGACTATAGGGCCGGCTATGAGCTGAGGGAACATGCTCACATATGTTCCGAACTTGATTATACTCTTGTCCGCCTGATACTTGAGCCTGTACACGTCAAATATATACGATGTTATCTGGAACGTATAGAAGCTTATTCCAAGCGGCAGTGTGATCGCCACGCTATCAAATATCTTTGTTCCCGCTGCAGTGTTTATTATCTCTATAAAGAAGTTGATATATTTGAATATGAACAACATTCCAAAATCAAACACCATAGCCACCGCCAGCCAGCAGTTTCTCTCAAATGAACAGTCGATCTCCGAATATACTTCTATATCATAAAAACGCTTGATTCGTCTTGCCACCGAATAGTTAAATATAATAGAAAACATCATCAAGAACACGTATATGGGTTCGCCATACGCGTAGAACACAAGGCTGCCTAAAAGCAGTACAACATTCCTGTACTTCGGCTTTGTCACAAAATAGATAAGCAAAAATAAAGGCAGGAATCTAAATAAGAACTCCATGCTCGAAAAAACCATAATATACTCCTTAAATAAATACTCAGTCCAGTGTGAGTATAAATACTTTTACCACTTATGTCAACCGACACTAATCCTATTTTTTCTTAAAAAAACTATTGTTTTCGACATATTTTCTCACCACCACAACATATGGTACTTCGCCCATATCCACGCCCCTATTAACATAAAAAATGCGTGATCCATATTTCATGAATCACGCATTTTTTCTCTGTTCTATATATGATCATATTAAGATCTTATGATATGACACATATCCCTATGCCATGTCTCAGCCTCATCTTACAGATAATCAAGTGGGTTGACATATGAGCCATTCAGGAATACTGAGAAGTGGCAATGTGTACCTGTTGAATATCCTGTTGAACCTGCATACGCAATGGTCTGTCCCTGTGAAACCACATCGCCAACGCTTACTGCAAGTGATGAGTTGTGAAGGTACATCGTCACAAATCCATTACCGTGATCTATCATAACGTAGTTACCACCACTCTCGCCCCACTCGGCTACCGTTACAACACCTGCATCAGCCGCTGCGATAGGCACTCCGTATGAACATCCTATATCTATACCCATATGATTGGAGCTTGCTCCTGCTGTCGGTGACTCTCTAGGTCCGAAGTAGTCTGTGATAGGTCCTGATACAGGCCATATGAACTGACCTGAACCGGTTGTTGAACCGCCATTGTTACTTCCACTGTTGTCGCTGTCACTGCCTGAGTTATCGCTTCCACCGTTGTTATCCTGCTGCTGTTGTTCAGCTTCTCTCTGCTTACGCTCCTCCTCCAGTCTCTGCTGTTCCTGACGCGCAAGCTCTGCCAGCTTGTCATCCAGCTCTGACTCCTGCTTTGCGTATTCAGCCGCAAGAGCTTTCTGCATCTCAACATCATCACTGTACTTGTTGATCTCCGCATTCTTCTGGCTTATAACATCATCGAGGTCTGCCTGCTTGGTCTCCAGGTCTGCCTTTACCTTCTCTACATCCGCCAGATCATCCTTGAGTGTCTGCTGATACTCTGCTATGTCATTCTTAGTCTTTACCAGCTTGTTGAGCTGCTTCTGGTCATATGTGCTGAGCTGATCAACATACTCAGACTTGTTAAGACTATCCTCAAATGAAGCCGATGACATAAGTGCATCTATGTAAGCAACATCGCCCTCCTCGTAGAGGTACTGTATCCTCTTCTTCATCGCCTCATACTGATTATCCTCACTGACCTGAGCCTCTGCAAGCTTTGTCTGAGTCTCATCTATCTCATTCTGAAGATCCTCAGCCTGCTGTTTCTTCTCCACGATCTGTGTGCTTATATCTGTGGCCTGCTTATCGAGCTCATTTACAGCCGCTGTAAGCTTGTCTACCTTCTTCTGATACTTCTCTGCGTTTGCATTCGCCTCTTCCTGAGCCTGCTGAGCCTCTTCCTTCTGCTGCTCAACATCCTCCTTGGTCTCCTCAGCATGCACGCTGAACACAGGAGCCGCAAATATGGATGTAAACGACATGAGCAGTGCTCCTGTAGTAACCACTGCCACCTGCATACCTTTCTTCTTTATCTTGTATAAATCTATTCTCATCATTCATGCCTCCTAATCGCATTTCATAATGTTATTATCTTTTTGCCCTACTTATCAACATTATAACACATATTGTTCCTAAAAAAGTAATAACAATTTGTGAATTTTTTGTGCATTGCTCTGACCGCATTTAACACTACACTCTCAGGTGCTTTCTTGTGGTAAGAATACTTCCTACCAGACCAACACCGATACCGAGCACAAGTCCGACCGGTACCATAGTCCTGAACAGATCCTGCTGGCTCACAAATGCGAACAGCGTTGTGACAACCTTGAACCTTCCGGCAACGTATGTCAGTATCTTATCGTACATGTAGTACAGAAGGACCAGAGGTATAGCCGAACCGACCGCGCCTATGATCACACCCTCTATGATGAACGGTGCCCTTACAAATACATTTGTCGCACCGATCAGCTTCATGATCCCTATCTCTTCCTTTCGCACTGTGATACCTATGGTGATCGTGTTACTTATAAGGAATATAGATACCAGCATCAGTATCACAACTATTCCTATGGATGCATATCCCACAAGGGATGACAGTGTCGTGATGCTGTCTGCAGTCACGTCAGAACTCTTTACCTTTCTGACTCCTGAAAGGCCCTGGGCAAATGCCACGAACTCCGGCTGTCTTGATACATCCTTGAGCGTGATCTCATATGACGCAGCATTCTTTAATGGGTTATCTCCGCCAAATGCATTCTTTGCAACCTGTGGATCATCGTAGTTCTGATCTGCAAACTTGTCCCATGCCTCATCGGCTGAGATGAAATCCATCGTCTCAACATAATCGACCGTTCTTATCTGTTCACCTATGAGCTGTATGGTCTCATCTGACGCATCCTCGTCGAAGAATACAGATATGGTGACTGTCTTCTCAAGCTCCTGCATACCTGACTGGAAGTTTACAACCACCGCATATATGATTCCGAAAAGGAACAGACATGATATGATGGTTCCAAGTGATGCAAGTGAGAACAGTATGTTTCTTCTTATATTCGCAAAGCCCTGTCTGAGGACATAGAAAAATGTACTAATCTTCATCTATGTAGCCTCCTTCCTTCTCATCACTGATTATAACGCCCTTCTTCAGGGTGATAACTCTCTTCTTCATCTCATTGACGATATCCTTATTGTGGGTTACCACGACAACTGTGGTTCCTCTCTTGTTGATATCCTCAAGGAGGTTCATGATATCCAGTGAGTTCTTAGGATCAAGGTTTCCTGTAGGCTCGTCCGCCAGTATGATGTCCGGATTGTTGACCAGTGCTCTCGCCATGGCAACTCTCTGCTGCTCACCACCTGAGAGCTCCTTCGGGTATGATTTGTATTTGTCTGCAAGTCCAACCAGCGTCAGCATGGCCGGAACTCGTCTTCTGATATATCTCGCCGGGGTCTGGATGACTCTCTGTGCAAATGCGACATTCTCGTATATAGTCCTGTCCTTGAGAAGTCTAAAGTTCTGGAACACAACCCCTATCCTTCTTCTGACCTTCGGTATATCCTTCCTCTTGATCTTGCCGTAGTCGTATCCGGCAACAGTGATATTGCCCTCCGTAGGATCGAGCTCCTTGAGCAGAAGCCTGAACAGAGTGGTCTTGCCCGAACCACTGCTTCCAACGATAAATACGAACTCGCCTTTCTCTATATTAATATTGACATTCTTGAGTGCCTGATTGCCCCCAGGATATGTCATACTCACGTTCTCTAATTCAATCATAATATCTGTAGTCTCCTTCGACCTGTATCTTTATTTTTCTCCCCTTTACTCAATCCAAGCAGAATTGTAACAATTCTGTAACATTTTGTCAAGTGCTGACATATATTACATATCTTAAGTTTATTTTGGAAATTTCACTATTCAAATTGACCTTAGTGTAAATAAACTTTATAATATTTAACTAAGAAAAAATATGGGAGGATTATTACTTATGGATAATCAAAAAGAAGCCATTCGTGATGCACGTAAGCTTGGAATTCCAAAGATGCTTTTACTTGGATTCCAGCATATGTTTGCCATGTTTGGTGCAACAATTCTTGTTCCGCTTCTCGTAAACGGATACTTCGAGGGTCAGGGACTCTCAATTCAGGTAACTCTTGTATGTGCCGGTCTTGGAACACTGTTCTTCCACTTATGCACTAAGCTTAAGGTACCTGCATTTCTCGGTTCTTCATTTGCATTTCTGGGAGGTTTCTCCACAGTTGCAGACCTTAAAACAGGCATATTCAAGGACATGCCAATGGGCGAAAAGCTTCCATATGCATGTGGCGGTATTGTGGTTGCAGGACTTCTGTATCTGATACTTGCACTGATCGTCAAGCTTGTCGGCGTGAAGCGTGTCATGAGATTCCTTCCACCAGTGGTTACCGGACCTATCATCATATGTATCGGTCTGAGCCTCGCACCATCAGCTATATCAAACGCATCCACTAACTGGCTGCTTGCATTTATCGCACTGGCTGTTGTCATTGTGTTCAACATCTGGGGCAAGGGCATGTTCAAGATCATACCTATCCTCATGGGTGTACTTATCTCATATGGCGTTGCACTCATACTTCACTTCTGTGGTATGACCAACCCTGATGGTTCAGCAATACTCAGCTTTTCTGGAGTTTCAGACGCACATTTTCTCGGTCTGCCACCTTTCCAGATCTGTAAATTTAACTTAACTGCCATACTTGTCATGGCTCCTATCGCCATCGCTTCCATGATGGAGCATATAGGTGATATATGTGCCATATCAGCAACTGTAGATCAGAATTTCCTTGAGGATCCAGGTCTCCACAGAACACTTATCGGTGATGGTCTGGCAACATCTCTCTCCGCACTCTTTGGCGGTCCTGCCAACACAACCTACGGAGAGAACACAGGAGTTCTCGAGCTCAGCCGCGTTCACGATCCAAGAGTTATACGACTGGCTGCCATTTTTGCAGTCATCCTCGGTTTCATACCTAAGGTTGCAGAAGTCATCCGCTCAATGCCTTTCGCCATCATTGGCGGCATAAGCTTCATCCTCTACGGAATGATCTCAGCCATAGGTGTAAGAAATGTGGTTGAGAACCACGTAGACTTCACGAAGTCAAGAAACCTGATCATCGCAGCCGTTATCATGGTATGTGGACTTGGTTTCAAAAATGGCCTTACATTCACGATCGGAGGCACAACTATCACTCTTACAGGACTTGCCCTCGCAGCTATATTCGGCATCCTGCTGAATGCTATACTGCCTGGTAACGACTATACATTTGGTGAGAACACCAAGGGTGATGTAAGCCGCGGACTTGGAATGAATCCACAGAACTCTGACATTGAGGCATAATAATTATCTGTATATTATTTATTAGGAGGTTACACAATATGACAGATTACACAGTTATGACACATCCACTTATTCAGCATAAGATTTCAAAGCTCAGAGATAAGAACACCGGAACTGCCGAATTCCGTGCACTTGTTGAAGAGATCGCCATGCTCATGGGATATGAGGCTCTGAAAGATCTTCCTACCGAGGATGTATGTATAGAGACTCCTATCGAGGAATGCATGACTCCGGTCATCGCAGGAAGAAATCTTGCGATTGTACCTATTCTCCGTGCAGGACTTGGAATGGTCAGTGGACTTCAGGCTCTGGTTCCTACAGCCAAGATCGGACACATCGGTCTGTACAGAGACGAGGAGACTCATGAACCTCACGAGTACTACTGCAAGCTCCCTGATCCTATCGATGAGAGACTTATAGTTGTCACGGATCCTATGCTTGCAACCGGAGGATCAGCTGTTGCTGCCGTTGATTTCATCAAGCAGCATGGCGGTAAGCATATCAAGTTCATGTCGATCATCGCTGCACCGCAGGGAATTGAGAGACTTCTCAAGGCTCATCCTGACATCCAGCTCTACGTTGGTCATGTTGACCGCGAGCTGAACGAGAACGCTTACATCTGCCCAGGACTTGGCGATGCCGGCGACAGAATCTTCGGAACAAAGTAAAATCTTTCAGACATGCTATTTATACCAGCAAAGACATGCCGCAGCCCAGCACATATACTGGGCTGCGGCATGTCTTCTCTTCCCAACATTTTCACACTTCTAACATTTTTATTAAGAATTCTTTTTCGATATCCATTTGCAGGCCTTTCATGTTATCATATAGAGACTGGAGGTCTTTTTTATGGAATCACAGAAGAGATATACGAAAAAACAGAGAACACTGGACATTATCGAGAGGCTGAAGAAGGAATATCCTGACACAGTATGCACCCTCGATACTTCACACGCATGGCAGCTTCTTGTCAGTGTCCGCCTGGCGGCGCAGTGCACTGATGCAAGGGTGAATGTGGTAGTCCAGGATTTATTTGCCAAATATCCGGGAGTAAAAGAACTGGCTGCTGCCGATGTCAGTGACATCGAGGCCATTGTGAGACCTTGCGGACTGGGGAAGAGCAAGGCCAGAGATATTAGTGCATGTATGAATATGCTTGTTGATTCCTATGATTGCCAGGTTCCTGACAGTCTAGATGAGCTGCTTAAGCTCCCCGGCGTAGGCCGCAAGAGCGCAAACCTCATCATGGGTGATATCTACGGCAAACCTGCCATTGTAACAGATACCCACTGTATACGCCTTGTCAACCGAATGGGACTGGTTGACGGGATAAAAGATCCGAAGAAGGTTGAGATGGAACTGTGGAAGCTTGTACCTCCAGATGAGAGCAATGACTTCTGTCACAGGCTGGTGGATCACGGCAGATCCGTGTGCACAGCCAGAACGAAGCCACATTGCGACGCATGTTGTCTAAGCGACATATGCAAAAAGATCATCTGATTTATCATACAAACGGAAAGGAGTTACTTATATGGAGTATATGGAGAATCTGACAGAATACGTGGAGAAGCAGGCTTCTCTCTGTCAGCAGCATGATGTGATAGACAAAGAGCTCTATGCCAGATACGGAGTAAAAAGAGGACTGCGTGATGAGAATGGACAGGGAGTTCTGACCGGTCTTACCAATATATCACAGATCATAGCATTTAAGGATGTGGATGGCCAGAAGGTTCCGTGTGACGGACAGTTATTGTACAGAGGCTATGATGTACAGGATCTCGTAAAAGGCGGCAAAGGAAAACGCCATATATTTGAGGAAGCTGCTTATCTTCTTCTCTTCGGAGAACTGCCTACCGAGGCTCAGCTCTCAGAATTCAGCAGTGTCATCGCCGAGTCCATGAACCTGCCGACCAACTTTACCCGTGATGTCATCATGAAAGCACCTAGTGTGGATATAATGAACTCCATGACAAGAAGTGTGCTGACTCTGGCTTCATACGATAATCAGGCTACCAACCTGGATATAGACAATGTTCTCAGACAGTGTATCGGTCTCATCGGAACATTTCCTATGATGGCTGTGTATGGTTATCACGCATACAACCATTATGAGAACGACGGAAGTATGTACATTCACAGACCTGACAGGGATGCTTCCGTGGCTGAAAACATCCTCAGGATGCTCAGGCCTGACATGAAGTATACCGAGCTTGAGGCAAGAGTTCTTGACATAGCACTTCTGCTTCACATGGAGCACGGCGGTGGTAACAATTCCACATTCACCACAAGAGTTGTAACGTCATCCGGCTCTGACACATACTCTGCCATTGCCGCCGCCCTTTCATCCCTCAAGGGAAGGAAGCATGGTGGTGCCAACCTGCAGGTTATGAACATGATGGACGATATCAAGGAGCACATAAAGGATTACCATGACGAAGAGGCCATAGAGGCATATCTGGATAAGCTGCTGAACAAGCAAGCCTACGACCACAAGGGACTCATCTATGGTATGGGCCATGCCGTTTACTCACTGTCAGACCCAAGAGAAAAAGTATTCAAGTCATTTGTCGAACAGCTTGCCGCTGCCAAGGGCAGGGACGAGGATATGACTCTGTACAACAACATTGAGAAGATCGCGCCAAAGCTCATCGCCAAGGAACGCAAGATATACAAGGGTGTCAGCCCTAACGTAGACTTCTACAGCGGATTCGTGTATGAGATGCTCGGAATTCCTAGGGAGCTCTACACACCGCTCTTTGCAGTGGCACGTATAGTTGGATGGAGCGCTCACAGAATCGAGGAGCTTGTCACCACGGACAAGATCATCAGACCGGCATATAAGAGTCTGGTTAAGTATAGAGAATATGTAGACAGAAACGCCAGATAGTCAATGTGTTTTCAATAACCTTAAAGCCCTGTCAGACTTAACATTCATATGTATCCATAATATGAGACCCATATGAATGTTAAGTCTGACAGGGCTTTATGTTTTTCCTGTTTCTAGTTTGTATCCCCACTTCAATTCAGATTCCAATTAAAATATCCGGGATACATATCACAGACAATTATTTGATCTTCTCAATGAAATCGAGAAGATCATACTTGGATATAGCTCCGACACTCCTCGATGCCTCAACACCATTCTTGTACAGTATCAATGTCGGAACACTGAACACCTTATTGGCAGCCGCAAGTCCGGGATTCTCATCCACGTCCACACTGAAGAAATCCACTTCACCATTCAGTTCATCTGCAACCGTGTGAAATACCGGTGCCATCATCTTGCATGGTCCGCACCATGTTGCTGAGAAATCCGCAACCGCCACACCGCATGCCTTTATATCTTCAAAATTATCGCCTTTTACCGTTTTTACCATACTAATCATCCTCCATTCTATTGTGATGAACACACGCATCATGCTGTGTTCCACACACATCTGTATATTTTCATTTCATAAACATTCCAGATAATATCTGCTAATATTCTGCCCTTATGTTCAGCTATCTACTCATGATTTATACGTACATTTTGTCATATTCTGTCGGCCCGGTCAACAATTCTTACAGATTATTTTTATTATTTAAAATCATCTTTTAACTACAAAACTGCCCTCCTCACTAATGTTCCGGAATCCCGGGTACTCATCACAGTGAAGAGGGCAGCTTTATTTTATATTCTTTATAATTCTACGCTTCGATCATCAATATAATTCTATGCTCCGATCATCAATCCAGCAACTTCTTCATACTGTCAAGACTTATGAGAAGCGTCGATGAATTGTGAAGCAGTGCTGATGTGGTTGGCTGGATAACTCCCATCACGCCCAGGATGATAAGTCCTGTGTTGATGGTCACTATCTTGCGATAGTTCCTGTTGATCCTGCTCATCAGCTTATTACTGAGTTCCTTAAGTGTTACGAGCTCGTACAGATTGTCCGCACTGACAGTTATATCTGCGATCTCTCTGGCAATCTCCGCGCCATCACTTACGGCAATTCCAGCATCGGATGCCGACAGTGCAGGTGAGTCATTGATTCCATCTCCCACCATGATGACCTTTCGACCCGCAGTCTTCTCAGCCTCGACAAACTTTGCCTTGTCCTCAGGAAGGACCTCTGAGTAATACTCATCCACCCCTACCTGCTCTGCAATAGCCTTGGCCGTTCTGTCACTGTCTCCTGTCATCATGACAACCTTCTTGATTCCCAGCTTCTTGAGCCTTGAAACAACCTCGGCCGACTCATGTCTGACCGGATCCTTGATGGATATGACTGCTGCCAGCCTGCCATCGATTCCCATGAACAGATGTGAATGAGTCTTGGACAACGACTCGTACAGCTCTATCTTATCCTCAGGTATCACACAGCCCTCATCCTCAAATACGAAATGATAGCTTCCTATGACAACCTTCTTGCCGTCTATGCTTGATGAGATACCGTGAGCCACAACATACTCAACCTTGGAGTGCATCTCCTCATGCTCCAGCCCCTTGGCTGCAGCTCCTGCCACAACCGCTCTTGCCATGGAATGAGGGAAATGCTCCTCCAGACATGCAGCTATCCTGAGCAGTTCATCAGGATCTCTTCCGTCAAATGATACGACGCGTACAAGCGTAGGTGATGCCTTTGTAAGTGTTCCTGTCTTGTCAAATACTATCGTGTCTGCATCAGCTACAGCCTCCAGGAATTTGCCGCCCTTGACTGTGAGGTGATGCTTGTTTGCCTCCTGTATAGCAGACAATACCGCTATAGGCATGGACATCTTCAGTGCACATGAATAGTCGACCATGAGCACCGCAAGTGTCTTGGTGATATTCCTTGTTAAAAGGTATGTGAGGATAGTTCCACCGAGAGTCCATGGCACAAGACCATCTGCAAGATGCTCTGCCTTGCTCTCAAGTCCTGACTTAAGCTTCTCAGACTCCTCTATCATCGCAACAACTTTATCATATCTGCTGGTCTTACCAGTCTTTACAACTCTGACTACCAGCTCACCTTCCTCAACAACTGTACCTGCATATGCACTGTCTCCGTGTCCCTTGTGGACCGGTACTGACTCTCCGGTGAGGGATGCCTGATTGACCATGCCCTCGCCCTGATCCACAACACCGTCAAATGGAATGACATTGCCCATATGAACCACTACCAGATCATCCTTTGCGATCTTCGCACTGTCCATAAGTACATCACAATCATCCACACGCACCCATACCTTATTGATATTGAGTGACATGCTTCTTGCCAGTCCATCCACCGACTTCTTATGTGTCCACTCCTCAAGGATCTCACCGATCTCCAGAAGGAACATGACTGATCCCGCTGTCGCGAAATCATTTGTCAGAATGGATGCTGTTATGGCTGTTGCATCGAGAACCGGCACCTCAAGCTTCCTGTTCGCAAGACACTTGAGCCCCTTGCCTATATACTTGAGAGCTTTGACGGATGTCAGACAATACCGAAGCGGCATTGGCATGATCCATTTCTTGGTCATGTACCAGGCGGTCTTCCAAAACAGCTTGTCCTCATACTGTCTGTTCATGACTCTGCCTGATGTCTCTGTGAGATCCGCCGGAACCTCCACCCTGTCATATCCAAACTGTCTCAGCGCATCTATCACCGCTGCACGGTCACCATCATATATGATGATCGCGTCACAGGTTCTGTCGTGCACCTTGACCTCTTCCACTGCCTCACAGTTCTCCAGATAATACTGAAGTATGTCGGCCTGTGCCATGGTCATGCGGCTCTGTGCCATGTGTATACGCAGACGATTCTTTGTTTCATTTAAAATAGAAAACTTCAAGATCTTCGCCTCTTTCTTATGTTTTGTCTTATACTGATTACTCTTCTACAGTCTCTGCTGCATCAGCGCTCTCAGCCTCTGTGCACTCAGTATCCTCAAAGTCAGCCTCTGCTGCCTTCTGTGCTCTTGCCTCGTTGATATCCTTTGCTCCTGCGTAGATATCACCACAGTTCTCCTGGATAGTATTTGCTGTCTTCATGACACAGTCCTTTGCTCTAAGAACACCAGCTGTACAATGTGTATATACGTTCTTTGCATCCTTGCTTGAGAGAACCTTGATACCAGCTGTTCCAAATAATACTCCACCTGCAAATATTCCAAGCTTCTTCCAGTTTACCTTCTTTAATGCCTTCATCATGATTTTGTCCTCCTTGATTATATATTTATTCTGATTAATGATATGACCACTTATACGCAAGGTGGATTATATGACAGGCTTCGCCGTGATTCGATTTTTCTAATCACGGTTTGTTCAATCAAACTCTCCTTAACGTAAAAATGCATTCTCGATCTTCGTACTGTAGAAAGAGTCTGCATCTGTTTCGTGGCTTTTTATTTGCTGTAAGTATAGCACTGCCCCGGCGTTAGTCCAATATAACATTCGCAATTTAAATGACTTTTTTTCTCAATAAGTATCAACAAGCTATCTTACACTTGTGACATTTTGTAAGGTTGCTTTTTTTCCTTCTATATACTATCTTATTACTATTGGCAAAGTCATATATACAAAGGAGATTCCATGTATGGATAATTTCAATATCAAAAGTATTCTGGTAATATTATTTTTATTTTTCATAGGATGCGTCATGGGCTGGTGCATTGAAGTCATATTCAGAAAGTTCTTCTCCAAGAGCAACCCAAGCCACAAATGGATCAACCCGGGATTCCTCATCGGACCTTACCTGCCTCTCTACGGTTCAGGCCTGGTGGTGCTGTATCTCCTGTCCCTGATCCATATAGATGCTGTTGACGCCCATCCTGTTTTGCAAAAGGTTCTGGTGGTACTGATCATGGCCATCGCCATGACCGTTGTGGAATACATTGCCGGACGTATATTTATAATAGGAATGAACATCAAGCTGTGGGACTACTCAGATGAGTGGGGCAATATACAGGGCATCATATGTCCGCTGTTCTCATTCTTCTGGGGTGTGATCGCGGCACTGTACTATTTCTTCCTCCATCCACACATACTGAACGCTGTGTACTGGCTGGCGGATCACCTGACATTCTCCTTCTTCATCGGTTTCTTCTACGGGGTATTCGTGATCGACTGTGTTGTATCATTCAACCTGATGAGCAAGGTGAAGAAATTTGCGAAAGAGAATGATCTTATTGTCCGTGTTGAGGAACTCAAGTCCCGACTGGCTCTGGATCGTGAGAAGTTCAAGGAGAAGCCAAGCTTCCTTCTCTCTCTTCACGATACAGCATCGATCAAACGAGCATTTGAGAATAACCCTGAAAGCTTCTCCATAACAAAGAAGATCAAACTGAAGGCTGAGGAGCTTACAGAGAACGTAAAGGAAAAAAGCGCTGTGATAAGTGAAAATCTCAAGGAAAAGAGCGAGGTGATCACCGAGGGTATCAAGGCTGCCGGAACTGAGGCAAAGGCCCGCATAGGCGAGACGCTGAATCGAAATGATTCATCAGATGTGGCCGACACAGATCTGTTCGACAATTCCCACAGGGACATAACAGAACACAAGAATGAAAAATAATATCATTCTAAGCATATAACAAAAGCAAAAATACCATGTACAGGCGAAATGCTGTACATGGTATTTTTTACGCGCTCTATTTACTTTTTATCTGTACTTGACACTAGCCTTCTTGTAGGTTCCTGCCGTCTTTCCTTTGTATGGTTTTACAAAGTATGTGTACTTTGTTCCTGACTTCACACGGCGGTCAAGATATGTTCTGGTCTTTGCTTTCACAACCTTCACACATTTGAATCTGCCGCTGCCTGTCTTTTTGTATATCTTATAGCCGGCGGCTCCCTTTGTCTTCTTCCAGGAGACTCTTACTCCCTGTGAGGTATTCTTTGCTCTTGCGGTCGTGCAACCTATATAATACTGGCTCTTTGCCTTGGAGCCGCCCTTTGTATAGCTGTTGTATGCCGATACTCTGTATGTGTAGGCCTTTCCTCCTACAACAGATCTGTCTACCATTGATCTCACAGAGCTTCCCTTCACTGTCTTTATAAGTCTGTATGCAACCTTGCCTGTGCGTCTGTATACCTTATAACCGGTGGCTCTTGAATCGGTATTCCAGGTGAGGCTTATTCCCTTACCTGTATTCTTCGTTTTGACCGTCACCGTCGCAAGCTTCAATTTGTCGAGTGTGACATTCTTGGTATATCCGCAGTTGCTGCATTTGTACTTCTGCGATCCCTTGGATGTGAATGTCGGCTGTTTTGTAACCTCTCCCGCCTGCCATTTGTGGCTCATACATGCTCCGAGATAGTAAGCGTCTTTTCTTGTACAGGATGGAGTATCGGAAACCCAGATCACAACATCATTTCCGTAATATCCCATTCCATATATGTTTACACCTGATACATACTTCTGTCTTATGTCATATATAGCCCACGCCTTGCGCTCATTTACCTCAAGATCTATCCATGCAACATATCTCGATGTGCAGAAATAGAGCTTTTCCTGTGCAAGGAACAGTGTTCCATACTGTTTGTTAAGTGCCGTACCATCTGTATCCAGCCATTCATCCTGCCCGGTAAATATCGTTGTATTTACACCGTTGGTGAAGCTGTACTTGTTTATCTGATAGTATGATGACTGGCTGCCCTGCTTTATGCTGTACCAGTAGCCCTTTCTATAAAAGATGACCTTCTCAACGCCATTCCAGAACTGGCCTTTTTCATATCGCTTATCCGTGGCATTGCTGTATGTTCCCTTCCATACATTTCCCACCTTTGTGTCATATCTGCCAAGATAATAATCGCTGCTGGCGGCCTTAGTCTTACTGTTCAAGGTGTCAAAGCTTACAAGGAAATAATCATGCATCGACCTTCCCGGTATATCACTTGCGGGATCATCCCAGGTTGCGTCAACGTGATACCACTTTCCACCTATATTTACAACATTCCACGCATGGTTTACATACTGGCTTGTGGCAACTCCACTCGGAACCCCGGCTTTCCTGAGGAAATACCACATGGTCTCCGCATATCCCTGACACACACTGCTCCTCTTAACCAATACACCATACATATCATACATGTGGTCTCTTCCGGTTGTTGGATCAAATTCCTTAGCCCCGCTGGTGTCATATGCAACTGTGGATGTCAGGAACTCATGATATGCAAGCACGATCTCTGCCGGCTTCATGTTCTTTGTATTTATCTGCTTGTTCACTTCCGCTATGGCTGCATCCAACTGCTTCTTTTCGGTTCGGGCATTTGGCTTGTATGAGAACTTCAGATACACAACCTTTCCTGTGGTCTGGTCATACAGATAACTGTATCTTGCCACATACACGACCTCGGGATGCGCATTCATTGCAGTTGTGACTACATTTGCAACATTTCGTGTGGTCAATCCCCAGCTCTTTACATTGAGTCTCGGTGAAAATTTCTCCACAGCGCCGACAATGGCACTCTCATATTTCTTTGAATTTGCCGCTGCCAGTGACGCTTCCGATGAATCCGATGCTTCATCTTCTATTATCTGTCCGCCAAATTGCAGGATACCTGAAGTATCGCCCTCCTGCTCAAGCAACTGACCATAGCTGCTCTGTGATGAGTCATACTGTTCCTGAGTATCTTCCGCAAATGCTGGTATTTTCCCGCCGTACAGCACACACGCAGCGATGACGCCCACCACAAATATCATCCTGATACGCCGCACAGCTTCTGTGAGTCTTACATTTTCATATTTCATTCTTTTTCTCCCTTATAATTACGCAGTAAGCATCTACCTTTTTATTCTCTTCTGCGGTGACGCTGCACTGTATGTCTTATTATTCACTGCCTTCACAATGTAATAATAAGTCTGACCTTTCTTTGCCGTTTTGTCTGTCCAACTGAGAGTTTTCGCTGTTACAGTCTTGACTGCCCTGTATTTGCCTGTTGGTGTCTTTCTATACACAATGTATTTTTTTGCACCGGCAGACTTTTTCCAGGAAAGTTTCACTCCCTGTGCTGACTTCCTGACCGTGACAACCGGAGCCTTGATGTAGAGAATACTTGCCTCTGTATATCCACTGAGTACATTTCCATTATATGCCTTTACACAGTAGTAATACCTGTTTCCTGACTTGACTGTCTTGTCTACATAGCTTGTCGTTCCCGACTTGACTGTCTTGATACATACATATCTTCCCTTGGCGGTTCTCCTGTATATCTTGTAACCAGATGCCCCTGACGCTTTATTCCAGGTAAGCTTTATCGCGCCGGCCTGCTGTGCAGACTTTACGGTTACCTTCGCAAGCTTCAGCCTTGCAATTGTGACCTGCTTTGCTGCGCCACATGTCTTGCACGTATATTTCCTGACTCCTGTAGCTGTATATGTAGCTTTCTTAGTAACCATTCCATTATCCCATGCATGATCTGTACATACAAGCTTAGCTATAGTCTCGGTCTTTGTCTCGCCACAGTTTGTACAGGTGTACTTTCTTGTTCCCTCTGTCTTGTATGTTGGCTGTATTGTCACTACTCCGGCATCCCATGCATGCTTTGTACATACCAGCTTGGCTATCGTTTCGGTCTTGGTTGTTCCGCAATTCTTACACGTATACTTCTTGGTTCCCTCTGTCTTGTATGTCGGCGCTGTCACAACCTTGCCGCTATCCCACACGTGGCTCGTACATACAAGTTTGGCTATCGTTTCGATCTTGGTCTCACCGCAGTTTGTACAGGTGTACTTCTTGGTTCCTGTACTTGTGTAGGTCGGCTCCTTTGTCACCACTCCAGCATTCCACTTGTGGCTTATGCACATCTCGAATGTATACTCGGCATACTCCTTGTTATACTTGCTTGAATTGCTTGAATCCTTAGTTTTCTTTATATTAGGAGAATCTGTAATAAAATACACCAGCTTACCATACTGTTCTCCAAACGCATATAAATTATTTCCTGTTGAACTATTATACTGTGTTCGTATATTTATAAGCTCTGTAGGAATTACATTTGTCGATGTTATATCTATCTTGTTCAAGCTATCCGGAGTAGTAAAATATAAATTATCACCTCGGAGATATATTGAACTATAAACACCAGGATAATACCCACCACTCGGAGTTGTCCATTTTGCAGTGCCCGAATACAAAACCTTGTTTATGTTAGTCGAATACTGGTACTTATTTATGTTAAATGATGTTTTCGAACTGCCCTCACTTATGCTGTACCAATAACCGTCTTTATAAAAAATAGCTTTCTCAATACCATTCCAGAACTTACCACTCTCATAAGTGGTGTCCACCGCTGTCGTATATGTATCTCCCCACTGTGCGCTGACAACCATATCCGTTCTGTCCTTAGTATGGTTGATGAGTGTATTCTTATTCATTGTATCAAAGCTGACAAGGAAATAATCATGATATGATCTTCCAGGCATATCCCACACCGGATCATCCCACGTCGCATCTATGTGATACCAGTTGCCACGGATCTTAACTATGTTCCATGCGTGATTGATATTTTCACTTGATGCGATTGCACATGAAAGACCAGCCTCTCTTAGCAGATAAAACATAGTCTCGGCATATCCCTGACACACACAACTATGTTTAACCAAAGCTCCATACATATCGTACCCGTGATTTGCAGCGATCGTTCCATTGAAATAATCCTCATATGCATATGCAACTGTGGATGTGAGATACTCATGATATGCAAGTACTATCTCTTCAGCGCTCATTCCACTGGTATCTATCTTGCTCTTGACTTCCTGAAGTGCAGCATCAAGCTCCTGCTGCTCCTCCTTTGCATTTGTCAAATATGTAAATTGTATTTTGGTGATTGAAGAGCCAGAAGTCCAATATGTATAGCCTCCCGACAGACTGATAAACTCGGGATGAGAATTGATAATAGATCTTACTGCCCCGTTATCAATATCGTCTCTCGTAAGGCCAAGTTCCGATACATCTATACTCGTCTGCCACGCCTTGATTCCTTCAACAATAAGCTTCTCAAGTGCTGTTGCATCATATGTAGATGCCAGTGAAGCCGCACCATCCTGCTGCTCAACGACAACGCCAAGTCCGCCTTTCTGCAAAGTGTCGTCCAGATCATCATACCCTACCGTAACCTGACTCTCATCTGAACTTACCCGTGTCTGATCAGATGCATATGCTCCCACTTTACCGCCTGGCAATAGCACAACCGCCGCTGAAAATGCCAAGGCACCGATACAGATTTTTCTGCTCAGCCCCCTTAACAACTCAGACCTTATACTGCCTGCCACCACTCTATATGATTTCCTCTTTTTTATCATAAAACTCCTCCTTAAACGATACGTTCCAACCTTATATTTCCGTTCATCCCTCAATACTTTTATTATATAGATTTTTGACACTGTTCGATAGCTTTTTACCTCACTTTTGTACATCTTGTAGGAATTGACAAATTGCGCAACTTTGAGCAATTCATGATATCTTAATCATAAGCAATTATATCTCTTATTTCAAGCCGTTTTTCTTAATTATATACAATATTGTCCTGATGAATGGCAGTGTATATATTTTGTATATTTTGCACAAATTAAAATGTATTGTCAAATTACAATTGAATTATTTGTCTATTTGTGCTACCTTTAAATAGCAAGCTGTGCAACCGTTTGCGCATATATTCTACACTAAAAACAGATCACATAGAGCACATTACCTTTATTTATAGGAGATGACAGATAAATGAACAAAAACAAGCTTTTTCCACAGATAAACGGAATACTACACGGCGGTGATTACAATGCTGAACAGTGGCTCGACCGCCCTGATATTCTGGCAAAGGATATCGAGATGATGAAGGAGGCAGGAATGACTTCCGCTACTCTTGGGGTTTTCTCATGGTCAGCATACGAACCTGTTGAGGGCAAATACCATTTTGACTGGCTGAAGGATGTTATGGACAACCTGTATAATGCAGGCATTTACACCGTTCTTGCCACGCCATCGGGCGGCAAACCGGCATGGATGGCACAGAAGTATCCTGAGATCAGGCGTGTGGATTCATATGACGTCAGGGAACATCAGGGCGTCCGTGAGAACCACTGCATGAGCTCACCTGTATACAGAGAAAAAGTTGCCAATATCATCCGTCAGCTCCACGCCCATGTGGGAAACCATCCGGGACTCATCATGTGGCATGTGTCAAATGAGCTTGGCGGGGAGTGCTACTGTCGTCTCTGTGTGAAAAGATTTCAGAATTACCTCGCAGAGAAGTTCGACCACGACATAAACAAGCTGAACAAAGCATGGTGGACCACCTTCTGGAGTCACTCATACAACAGCTTCTCACAGATTGAGCCGCCATACAAAAATGGTGATTTCAGTATCATGGGGCTGAACCTCGAATGGAAGAGATTTACCACATGGAACATGAACGATTACATGAAATCAGAGATAACGCTCCTCCGTGAACTCACCCCTGAAATACCTATAACAACCAACTTTATGCAGCTCTATGACGGTCTCGACTACAGACCGATGGCAAAGGAGCTGGATGTGATCTCATGGGATTCATACCCTAGATTCCACAATGACTACGAGAGTCTTGCGGATGTCATGGGCCAGAATACATTTGACCACGCGGTCATGAGATCCATGAAGAAGGATAAGCCTTTCATGCTCATGGAGAGTGCTCCGGGGCTTGTAAATTGGCATCCATATAACAAACTCAAAAGACCAGGCATCCACAAGCTGTTCTCATACAACGCTATAGCCTGCGGTTCTGACACTGTTCAGTACTTCCAGTGGCGAAAGGGCAGGGGCTCATTTGAACAGTATCACGGTGCCGTTGTTGACCATCTCGGAACAAATGACACCAGAATATTCAAGGAGATTGCCGCCCTCGGCGCAGAGCTTGATGGGCTCTCCGAGATAACCGGCACACTCATCAGATCAAAGGTTGCACTGCTGTTCGACTGGGACAATATGTGGGCCATAGATGATGTCAAGGCTCTGGGGCAGGAATCAAAAAAATATCCTGAGACCTGTATGTCTGTATACAAAGAGCTGACAAAGCGCGGCGTTGACGTGGACGTCATTGCATCCGATGAACCACTCGACGATTACGATGTGGTTGTTGCACCTATGCTCTACATGCTGAGAGATGGCGCAGCCGAGTCTCTTGCCGCATTTGTAAAGAGGGGCGGACAGCTTCTATCCACTTACTTTACGGGCTATGTAGACAAGGATCAGCTCTGTATACTCGGTGGATTCCCGGGAAATGGGCTTGCAGATGTATTCGGAATCATCAGTGAGGAGATCGATACTCTGTATCCATCCGACAGAAACAGCGTAACTTTCACAGATGGAAGTTCATGTGAACTCCGTGACTATGCGGAGATCCTGAGAGTTGGAACAGCGGAAGTGCTGGGAACCTACGATTCTGATTTCTATGCAGGGAATGCAGCAGTGACTGTGAACGGCTACGGCAAGGGCAAAGCTTACTACGTGGCTGCAAGAATAGATTACAGTAAACTCGGTGAGATCATGGAGCAGATGATGGTGAACGCCGGTATCGCCATAAAAGATCTCCCTGACGGAGTTCAGTATCACTGCAGATATGCAGATGACGGAACTGCATATGGATTTTACCTGAACAACACCAACGAACCTCAGACAATATCTGAAGTTCACGGAACCGACATTCAGACGAAGAATATATTTGATGGCAAAATGGAATTGGCTCCGTTTGGAGTATCCATCATCAAGGAAAATAATTAAATCTGATAATAACTTTTTCCTTCCTTAAACCTTTTTGAAAAAGGCGGTGATACTTCTGTTGTGTATCACCGCCTTATGTGTTCTATTTCCAGCATGGACTCTCAGTCCTATATGCATTTTTAGTTCTTTTCAACCTGCTCCAGCTTATCCTCTATCGCCTTGATAACGATCTTGAGGGCTTTTATTCTGGCATACTTCTTGTCATTTGACTCCAATATGTGCCATGGCGCAAAGCTGGTGTTGGTCTTTTCCAGCATCTCATCCACCGCAGTCTCATAGTCATCCCATTTGTCACGGTTGCGCCAGTCCTCATCTGTGATCTTCCAGCGTTTCTCAGGCGTGTTCTGTCTGAGTGTGAATCTCTCAAGCTGTGTATCCTTGTCGATCTGAACCCAGAATTTGATGACGATCGCACCCCAGTCGTGGAGTTCCTTCTCAAATTCATTTATCTCATTGTACGCCCGCTGCCAATCATTCTCCGAGCAGAAATCCTCAAGTCGCTCAACCATGACTCTGCCATACCATGTTCTGTCAAATATAGCCACATGCCCAGACTTTGGAAGTCTTGTCCAAAATCTCCACAGAAAATGCCTTGCCTTCTCGTGTGGCTCCGGACTTGCTATAGGATTTACCACATAACCTCTCGCATCAAGTGCCTCCGCTATCCTCTTGATATTTCCACCTTTGCCTGCCGCATCCCAACCTTCGTAGCCTATGATAACAGGTATCCTCTTCTGGTAAAGCTCATTGTGCAGTCTGCCGAGTTTCTTCTGCAGCTTGTCAAGTTCCTCCTTGTACTCCTCATCCGTCAGTTTCTTGTCGAGAGACACCTCGGAAAGTTTCGGGATCTTCTTGAGCGCAAATGTATTCTGCAGTATAGGTACAGCATGCCCCTGATTGAGCAGCGCAGTATCTATTCCCTGATTGATGATGTCAAGTATCTGCAGCTCAGCCCATTTTCTCTCCTTTGCATCTATCATGTACCACGGTGCATTTGACAGATTGGTGTCATACATAAAGCTGTCAAATGCCTCAAGATACTCGTCATACTTTTTGTTCTGCTTCAGATCATGCTTAGACACTCTCCAGCTTGTAGTATCATCTTCAAGAAGTGTTTCAAGCCTCTTCTTCTGCTCATGCTTGTCTATCTGGAAGAAAAATTTCATGACCAGATATCCGTTGTCCGCCAGAGTCCTCTCAAATCTCTTGGTGCTGTCAACTCTCTTCCGGTATTCCTTGTCTGACAATTCTCCAGACATCTTGCCACCTACTATGTCCCTCATCCATCCACCATCCAGAAATACAAACTCCCCCTGTTCCGGTATTCTCGTAAAATACTTGTACAGGAATGGTCTGCGTTTTTCCTCATCTGTGGAATACTTCACTGACTCAACGTTGAAAAATCTCGGATCCATATTCTTTATGATCCTTCCAACAAGACTTCCCTTACCTGCGGCTCCCCAGCCCTCAAATATGACAAATACAGGTATCTTACCTTCCTTTACCTTGATCTGATTGCGTGTCAGATTCTCTCTGGCAATCTTTAACCGAGTGTCTATCTCCTCATCCGATGGACGCTCCGGCTTGTTCCAGTCCTTTAACATGTAACCCACTGCTCCTTTCACATTGTCTCTTCATTTGTTTTTATGAATAATATACCCCGATTTACAGAAACTAATGCCGCTTCGCATTTACTAATACAAATGCCGCTTCGCGTCGCGCATTTTTCTTCTTGCGATATCATTATACTACTTTCTTTTGAGTTGATACATCTGAAAAAACATTAAGATATGTGAGGAAAATGAATGTTGCGAAGGTAAAATTCATATGATATAATGTCAGCAACAATGAAACAAGAAATTCTGACATATGCTTTCCCAAAAGCATAACGAAAACCCCAGTAGTTGGCGCTACTGGGGTTTTCTCCGTCTTTTAAAGGCGACGTACTCCTTGGGCTGATTACCACTTACTTATCTCCGTTCTGTCACTGCGCTCCCCCCTTTCCTAGCCTGTCTAGGGGTGGCAACATCTGTATTGTGACATATTATCTTTTTCTTTTCAATGGGTTTACATAACTATACAAAATGTATAGTTTTATACATTACTACATATAAAATCCCCGGCAGCATACTGACATGTGTCCTGGATTTCAGGTACATATCAAAGGCCACCGGGGCTTAATTATCACTATAATTCTCTATATTATGACAGCTCCAGATCAGGCTTGCCATACTCAGCAAGCTTCACATCATATGCCTTGCGCATAGCTGCCTCAAATGGTATCTCTTTCATAGGAGCATCCAGTTTTTCCAACAGATAATGTACAAAATCAGGATTCTGAATGAGCAGTGGTCCATGAATGTATGTCGCAATTACTCTGTTCTTGCAGATTCCCTCATTCATGGTATCAGGATTGCTGCCCTGTCCGATCTCCACCTTGCAGAATGTCATATCATCAGGTATTCCGTAAGTGTGGGCAAATCGGCTTGTGTATCCGATGAGTGTCATATCGTTGAACTTCGCCTTGATGAGCGTGTTGAAACGATTCGGAGTCTGGCGGACTGAGTACATGCCCGGAACAACGCCAAGTCCTGTAACTCTGGTTCCATCCTCTCTCTTGATATAATCACCAAGGAGTTCCATGGAATTGCCAACCAGAAGGAAAAGCGCCTTTCCATCCTTCATGCATGCTGCGATCTCGTCCTTGTACTGCATCAGTCTGTCAAGCACGAGCTCCTGGCTCTTCTCGCTCATGGAACACATATACACCATGTCTATATTCTCTTTGAGGAAGAGTGGCTTCTCATTAAGTCCTGTTGTCACAAATTCCGCATCCGGCAGACATTTCTGCAGGTACATTGTATTTCCTTTGTCACCGTAGAGTGTACATATTTCCGGATATAAAATCTCAATCTTCATTATTTGTCACCCTCCAGTCTCTTGATTATCTTCTTCTTCATCTCACATGACATTCCGTAATTCTCACAGTCGTACAGGATATATATTCTGTCAACACCATCTATAGTCACATCATCTGCCGCAGCGACCTCGCTGAGATTTGTGAGTATCTTCTCCTCAGGGATACCAGCCAGTAAGCATCTCACCTTGTGGTCGTAGCATCTAGGTCCTGTGCAGATGACCTGTACAACATCATCCCTGTTGAACTGCTCATACTCCAGATCGTATATCCAGCCTGAGAACTCTATACTCTTCTGTCTGTCCTCAAGATCGTCCATCGCAAGGAGGATAGCCTTCTTGCCCTCCTCATTTGCCACATACTCAAATGTTCTGGATGAAGAAACCGCACTCTGTCCCTTTGAAAGCGCCTGGATTACTGTAACACCATTCACTGTGGTCTCGTTGTGGCGGGAATCCGGTATATGGATCTGACCCATGAGTTCCTTGATTCTCTCAGCCGAGAGACCGATCTCGCGCAGTGCCGAAATAACTGTAACTTCATTATATATATTGAAGAGAGCTGTATGGATCAGCGGATAAACTGTCTTCTTGTCTCCCTCCTGTATAGTAATTGTCATCTTCTCTCTGTCTATGTCGGTTGCCAGATACTTCTTGTCTGGTGAGTGAAGTCCACACTTCGGGCATACCACATCGCCGATGTGATGATATCTGAGGTAATTGTACTTCAGCTTCTCGCCGCAGTTAGGGCAGATCTGGTAATCCGCGATAAGGTTGTATGGCTCGGTCTTGTCATCAGGCTGCTTGCCGATTCCATAGAACACTCTGTAGCTGTCTTTCTTCAACATGCTTGAGCAAAGCTCGTCCGCATTCAGGATAACCTTTGCAGAATCAGGGCAGTAGGTATCTATGACACTGAAAATATAGTCAGGGTGAGCATTTCTCTTGAGTGAATCTCTGAAAAGTCCTGTTACAACAAGATAATCCGGCTTCACATATGGAAGTATCAGCCTTGAAGCACGCTCATCCACCTCAAATACAGTGGCATCCACTCTGACCTTTCCCGTAAATGTAAGGCTGTTGATGACATTTGTCGTACAGCCAGGGACGATATTGGAACCTGTTCTGTTGCTGACAACTCTTCTTCCATCCTTCTCCAAAACATCAGTTATCAGGTTACTACAGGTGGTCTTACCATTTGTTCCTGTGACACATATCGTAAGCGGTGCCTTGGGCGCCTGTGCCAGGAAATCCGGACATATCTTCAGGGCGATAACTCCAGGTGTATGCGTACCGTTCCTACCCAGGAGCTGGATGAGTCCCTTGCTCAGTTTTGCGGCTGCGAGAGCCACATGAAATCTAAAAGATGACATAGCTATTCATTCTCCTTATATATACAAATAAAACTCATGTAATTCTACAACCTTTGACAGATGTTGTCAATTATACCAGCACATAACAAGACTATGATTTCGCCTCTTTCCAGTGTTTCCTGTAATTTATCCTGCGATATGAATTCGGAGTCGATCCATATTTTGTCTTGAAGCATTTTGCAAAATAGCTTCCGCTGGCAAATGCCAGATATTGCGATATCTCCGTACAGGAAAAATCTGAATACAGAAGCATATTTCTGGCAGTCTGAAGCTTCTTCTCCATGATGTAATCTGAGATTGTCTGACCGACCTCCTTATGAAATAGTTTGCTCAGATAAGAGCGTTCCACTCCCACAAATTCTGCAATATCAGTAATTTCTATTTTTTCATGCAGATGATCATACACATAGTCCATCGCCCTTACACAATGAGGTGATATAGCAGCTTTCTTTTTCACCTTTTTCATCCGCCTGGCATAGTCCATAATCAGTTGGTTATGTACATCTATGATCTGCCGTTCTGTCTGCGCCTTGTCCAGCTTATTAATATAGAAGTCACTGAGATTGTAACTCTCCATCTCCTCCATCCCCTCTTCTATGCAAAATCTGGAAATCATTGCCACTAGCACTATCTCGTGATATCTCCTATTGCGAACCTTGTCATCTGACAATATTCCTCTTGACGCAAGAACAGCCTCATCCTCATCGCCTGTCAGCAACATTCCAGACAAAGCTTTCACATCACCGCTGCTCACAAGCTGATAAAAATCAAGCTCATTGTCGTATGTGGAATGTGCCAGTCCATATTCCCTCTGGACAAACTGCTGTTTTACTATCTCATTCGATATCTTCATTGTCTTTCTGCCTTTCCTCTGTGATATTCATATATCTCTATCACACATTTGTTATATAATTGACACATTTATTATATTCTCTTATCAACGCAAATGCTACTATAAACTCACAGAAAACGAAACAGGCAATGAGTGCAATATATATTTTACTATTTCACAGGAGGTTAAAGATTATGAGAACTTTAGACGGATTCAAAAAAGGCGTAAATTTAGGTGGATGGCTTTCACAGGGACCACTTGACAAGGAGCATCTCGACACATTTATCACAGAAAAAGATATTGCAAGAATAGCATCATGGGGACTTGACCACGTTCGTCTTCCTATTGATTACGACAATTTTGAAAACGAGGATGGAACTGACAAGGAAGGCGGCTATGCTTACATCGACTCTTGTATAGAGTGGTGCAGAAAATACAACCTCAATATGGTTCTTGATCTGCACAAGACATATGGATATATATTTGACGACGAGGCTCATCTTCTTGAATTCTTCCATGAGAAACCTCTTCAGGAAAGATTCTATGGAATATGGAGAAAGCTCATAGACAGATATGCAAAGGATGCAGACATAATGATGTTCGAGCCGCTGAACGAGGTCGTAAGTCCGACCGTTGTAAACGAGTGGAACGAAATATCAAGCAAATGCATCGAGATCATCCGTGCGAAAGCACCTACTGCCAAGATCCTGCTCGGTGGGGTTGGCTACAATGCTGTTACATCTATAAAGCTTCTCCCTCATCACAACGATGAGAACATAGTTTACAATTTCCACTGTTACGAGCCAATGGTATTTACCCACCAGTCTGCTTACTGGGTAACAGGTATGCCTTCAGATTTTCATATCGAATATCCGGGGGATTTCAATGACTACATGGAGAAATCCCGCCAGATCGAAGGGTGTATGCATGGGGCCATCACCGAGAGTAGCCTTGGACTTAATTCCATCGGACCTGATTTGTTCGAAAAAATGTTTCTCGACGGCATCAAGGCTGTTGAAGAAAGAGACGGATTTATGTACTGCGGCGAATATGGTGTTATAGATCAGGCACCACTTGACGGAACTCTGAACTGGTACAAAGATATCCATTCTGTATTTGAAAAGTACGGAATAGGCCGCGCCGCATGGAACTACAAAGAAAAAGACTATGGTCTTGAAGGCGAACACTACGCTCCTATCATCGATGAGCTTGTCAAATATATGTAACGTGATTTAATTTACGATAAAACCTTCCATTTTATATAAACGGAGCCGGTTCTCACTCATAGAGAACCGGCTTTTTGTTAATTTTATCCACGATGTACCGCACCCGCCCTTGTGAGGAGCACCACGGTCTCTACCCCGCGGGTGAGCGGGAACATGTCCACCGGTGTCATCCTGATGACCTGATAGCCGTGCTTTGTCATATATTTCAAGTCGCGGGCAAGGCTCTCCGGGCCGCAGGATATATACACTACTCTCTTAGGTCCAAGAGTGATGACCGATGACATGAATTCCTCGGTACTTCCTGACCTCGGCGGATCCATAAATACCACATCTATGCTGTCGCCTTCCTCAGCCACATCCATCATAAACCTTCCGGCGTCGTTGCTGTAAATGTCAACATTCTGTATCTTGTTCATCCTCACATTTACACGGGCATCATGCACTGCTGCCTCATTCAGCTCCACGCCGATGACCTTCTTTGCCCGGTCGCTTGCAGCTATGCCTATGGTTCCTATACCGCAGTAGGCATCGATCACGGTCTCCTTCTTCTTGAGATCCGCGTACTTGATGGCTTTGTCATATAGAACCTCGGTCTGCTCCGGATTGACCTGATAGAAGCTGCCTGGCGATATACGGAAACGCTTTCCGCACAGAATATCCTCTATATAACCCTTGCCGTAAATGACCTGATTTCTGTCGCCGATGACCATGCTGGTGTCCTTCATGTTGATATTCTGAACAACCGTTGTAATCTCCGGATGAGCCGTCACAAGTGCCTTTGCGAGATTCTTCTTGGACGGGAATACCGGCGATGCGGTGACTATGATCACCATGATCTGCCCGCTCTTTCTTCCAACTCTTATCTGCAAATGCCTGATAAGTCCGGTTCCTGTATCCTCGTTGTATATCTGGAGCTTGAACGACTTTATGAGTCCGGCAAATGTCCTGATGATGGCTGCAGCCTTGTCATCCTCCACATAACAGTTCTCGACCGGAAGGATGTTGTGTGTCCCCTCCTCGTACACCCCGGAAATTATTTCTCCGCTCTTCTTTCTCCTGAATGCCGCAGTGACCTTATTCCTGTAGTGATACGGATTCTCCATGCCTATTATCTTGTCCACCGGGCCAAATGCTCCGAGCAGGCCATCTATATACTTCTGTTTCTCAGCAAGCTGCTGCTCATATGGCATATCCACATACTGACAGCCACCGCACAGGTGGGATATAGGGCATTTGCTGTTTGGGTTGGGCTTATATTGTGATGAGTGTGCCTGCCGCGGTTTTCCCTGTACATTTTTACCTTTGCTTCCTGTTTTTATTTGTTTCTCTCCACCTGTTGCATCGTACTTTCTGCTATGTGTCTGTCTTTTTCTTTCGTTTACGCTGCCACTCGTTTTATTTTTTTCTTCTCTGCGAGGTTTGCCCCCGTTTCTTCGCTCTGCCATCATTTTTATCGCTCCTATTCTCCAGTGAGCGTCACCTTGATCATATCGTGGTGAACCGCCCCAAGAAACTTTCCAAATATATCCTCCGTCCTGACCTTCATACTTGATGTGTTCACACACGGATGGCATCCAAGATACTCGCCCTTCATAACATCCTCGTCAACAAGCAACTGCACATGATTCTCATGGTCATTCATGAGACCCATGACGCTGACCGCCCCCGGCCTGATATCCAGATACTTCTCCATATCCTCCGGCGATGCAAATGAAAGTCTCGCGCTGCCTATCTGCGATGTGATCTCCTTTGTCTTGAACGGCTTGTCGCCCGGCATCATGAGCAGATAGAACTGCGTCTTCTGCCTGTTGCACAAAAACAGATTCTTACAAATGGTTGCCCCAAGCACCGCATCTATCTCGTAGCATACTTCCATTGTGTCTGCTGGTGCATGATCTGTGCGCCAATACTCTATGCCGTGATCATCAAGGAAATCATAAACTCTGATCTCCCTCTCAAGTCGTCCTTCATTTGTATCCGGTCTGCCTTTGTATAATTCCATTTGTGTGCCCTCCGTTGGTGGTTTATATATTTTCTCTCATGCATTTACGCGTAAATCATATCACGTTTTCCGTGGCGTTGCTATATAAAACAAGCAATATAAAATCAATATAAAACCATGCCTTCGAGAGTGTAAACACATACCGGCAATACCTTGTCAGAATAAAAAGGAACAATCTGACAATATCAAATGCACCTGCGTTCAGCTGGTGCACTCAATAATATCCCATTGTTCCCATTTTGATAATATTATCTACAACCTATTGCCTTGCCTAAGATAATCAAGAAAGCCCTCACATCCCTGACACACATCCCTGTATGTCTCATCAAATCGTCCCGTATACCACGGATCCGCTATAGATTGTCCATATCTTCCCGCATAATCGAGCAGCAAATGTATCTTGTCCTGGTAGTCCGGACCGGTTATGCGCATTGTGTTCATCACATTTGCTGTATCTGCGCAGAGCAGGTAATCATAATATTCATAATCCTGCTGTGTGACCTGTCTTGCCCGCTTGCCACTAAAGTCTGTATAAGCCGTCTTACCTATGCCATGCGCCCTCAGCACTTCCTGCGCCGGCGGATATATCGGATTGCCTTTTCCGCCCCAGATCTCCTCAGTGCTGGTGGCCGCAGAGGCTATATCAAATTTATCTGCTATACCGAGCTTTTCTACCATGTCATTGAGGACGAACTCGGAGATGGGGGAACGGCATATATTGCCATGGCAGATGAATAAAACCCTAATCATAAATTTCTCCTGTTCTGAAATGCCCTGTATTGCCGTGTTTTGCGTTGATTTATCGACTTTTCCGGGCATCGTATTTTTATTTTCTAAAACTACACTTTTTGCAAAATAATGCAAAACGGAGCAAACGGATGCCTTGTGTAGTAGTCAAATCGTAGTCAGTTAAGGGGGTCAGACTACGGATAGAGATGTGCATTATTTATAATTTTAATGTTAATCCTCGTTGTCTAATTTCAACTGATTTTCGTAACCATATAATATCTCCCTTATATCTACTCTACTCCAACAAAAATGGCCTCCCTTACTACTATTATTTAAAGGATAATGAATTCCGTCACACTTCCCAAGCAAAGTTAAATCCTTTGGACGATTTCTCCTCGAGCTCTCATAAATATGCATTTGGTATCTATTACCTGTTTTTCCTATATGAAAGCATACTCTTTTCGATGTACGAAGAGCATCTATACTTTCGGGTTTATCTTTAGTTAAGAAAAAGTATACATCTGCTACTTCATCAGCCACTCCATTTACATTCCAATCCCTCAAATATATTTTGTTCACATAAAACAAAGCATACCAACCAAGATATTTTTCATAACTCTCTATTTTCTCTTTAATTTGAAAAAAATATACATCTCCCTCTTCCCATCCCAAGACATATGGTTTATGAACAGGAATTTTTTTATATTCCGGCATCGTCTCTTGTAACTGCACTTTCAACTTGTCCAATACCTTACTTCTCTCATACCTAATTCTTTCTGTTTGCCAACGTTGCGATACTCTATCTTCTTCTATCAACTGAAGTGCTATTGTTTTAATTTTTTCTGTCAATCTTCCCTTTTTCCACAACGTATCTGCCAGACCAAAATAAAAATCATATTTGCAGTCGATATCCTCCATGTCCTCCTGATATTCTGATAATATTTCCTTCAGAGCAACTTCATCACTTTTCCCCGACTTAAGTTTTGCAATATAATCTTCTTTCACATCTGCACTTATGTCATTTTGATAAATGCCTACTCCCCATGTTCCCATCAAATCTCTCCTTAACAAAATGTTTTTTGTTTTCAATTTACATTATATCGGCCAAGGCATATTTTTACCAGTCAAAAAGGCACCCAAGCTATATGCCTGAGTGCCACCAGTTTCCACCAATATTCTATTATCAAATCACCTTGAACATATTCTGTTTCAAAGGCTTATCATCCTTGTCCGAAATCCCCATCTCTTTTCTTGCATTTTCCAACCCCTGCATCTTCTGAAGTTCTTTCTCCGCATCCTCAAGTCCAACATGGGTGTAAACATTAAGTGTCACGGCAATATCCGAATGCCCCATGAGGTACTGCAATGTCTTAGGATTCATGCCAGATTTCGCCATGTGACGGACGGCTCGCAATGCTATCAACTTTTTCATTCAAATAAGCACCTCCAAAGCTTTATGTTTCTTTTTCAAACTTGCTGGCGGCGAACAGCATTTTATGCTGTTTGCGGACGGCAAGTCCACAGGGGATAGCCGCTTTAGCGGCGCAAGGGGGTGTAGCCACCTTGACGGAACGAAGTGACGAAATTTAATTTGCTCATCTTTTTCGTATTTCTCAACACTCATTATCTAAGTTCAAGGGAATTGGAAATATAAAAATGGAAATCTTGTTCCTTGCAGTATTCTTTTATTTTTCGAATCAGTTTTTGATTAGTTGTATATTCCAACAGATACACTTCCACCCCATCCGCCTTGCACGTTTCCAAATATTTGCAGAAATAATCTCTCGTCTCGCTCGTTTGTTCATGAAAAGTTCCGCTATCAAAATCAATACTGCTCCATACTGATTCCTGATTTACACCTGTCATAATCTGATCAATCGCCCCATAGCGTTCCCTATATTCCGCCACATAAGTATCTCCACCGTTGATGACGACCGCTTTTCCAAACGTCATTATGTTTTGTAGAATCGCTGTAATGCCTTCAAAAATACTCTCGTGCGGATCGTAATAATATACATCACAATTATCTATAAAGAATCCGTCAACACCTTTTTCATATAGTTCCTGAGAAAGCTGTCCTATAAACTTCTGCCAGTCTGGGTTTGCTACATCTACCCATTCTTCTTCCTCCCAGTGCTCATACTCACCGATTGCCAGTTCCGCATAGGTTGTATAGTACTCCCTGAAGTTTTCAATCGACCCAATATTTAGATATGTATATACGACTGTTCCATTTTGATGGAGCAATTCAATATCCCTTTTTGTAAAATACTGTGCATCAATTACAATCGTTTCATACATTTTAAATCGTTCCAAAGATGAGGCGTCCGCATTTAAAAACACCCCATAATCGTTTTTCTCAAATTCCTTTGCTTGA
This sequence comes from Coprococcus sp. RTP21281st1_F1_RTP21281_210402, assembly GCF_040915325.1. Taxonomy (NCBI): domain Bacteria; kingdom Bacillati; phylum Bacillota; class Clostridia; order Lachnospirales; family Lachnospiraceae; genus Coprococcus; species Coprococcus sp. RTP21281st1_F1_RTP21281_210402. The sequence continues at coordinate 70,649 of NZ_JBCPDQ010000004.1, read as the reverse complement.
TTGGCTTTCACAAAAAAACATCCACCAATAAACATTAGAACAAATAATACAGCCAAGGCTACTGGTTGTTTGGTCCTCTTCCCGCACAATGCCTCCCACACCCTTTCGGTAATTCTCGTTTTTTCCTCATGACTATCACATTTTACACATTGATGATTACGTTTTCCCAGATTTTTTGCTCAATTTGCATTCAAATTATACCCTAAAACTTGTGAACAGTTCTACCGTCATTTCTCTCATTGCTGCTTTTTGTGGGCTGTCTTTTCTTATTGCCATAAAAATAACCTCCAAACTGAGTAATCATCAGTTTGGAGGTTTTCCGCCATATTCTGCCCTGTGTTGCCCCATTCTGCAAAGGTATGCATTATCAATACGTGCCCACCCCTACGATGCTTAGCAATCTGTTATTACTTGTCTGTCATTACTTGTTAGTTATAAATGTGTTATATATTGCCTTTATGGCTGTCTCAAAATCACTGTTCTCTACTCCGATTATGATATTCAGCTCTGATGAACCCTGGTCTATCATCTTTATGTTGATGCCTTCCTTTGCAAGTGCGCTGAACAACTTGCCTGCTGTACCACTTGCTGACTTCATTCCACGGCCTACTACAGCTATAAGTGCAAGTCCTGACTCAATCTCAACTGAATCCGGCTCTGCAAGTCTGTGGATGGCAGATATAACTCTCTGCTCCTTGTGTACGAATTCATCAGCATGAACTACGATAGTCATCGTGTCAATACCTGATGGCATATGCTCAAATGAGATATCATTCTCCTCAAATGCCTGAAGCACCTTCCTTCCAAATCCTATCTCTGAATTCATCATAGCCTTTGTAATAAAGATTGTACAGAAATCCTTCTTACCTGCAATACCTGTTACAACATAATCCTGCTTCTGGCAAGTACTCTCAACTATCCAGGTTCCTGCGTCCTCAGGCGCATTTGTGTTGCGGATATTGATCGGGATACCACAGTGGCGTACAGGGAATATCGCATCCTCATGGAGAACTGATGCACCCATGTATGAAAGCTCACGAAGCTCTCTGTAAGTAATATATTTGATCGGCTTTGGATCTGGAACAATACGTGGGTCAGCTACAAGGAAGCCTGAGACATCTGTCCAGTTCTCATATACATCGGCTCTGCTTGCCTGTGCGACTATCGAGCCCGTTACATCTGAACCGCCTCTGGAAAATGTCTTTACCTTGCCATCCTTGCCAAGTCCATAGAATCCTGGAACAACCGCATGCTGTGTCTTGGCAAGTCTCTCACCAAGTACCTTCTCCGTCTTATAGCTATTGAGATTGCCCTCTGCATTGAAAAAGATAACCTCTGCAGCATCTATAAACTCAAAGCCAAGATATGCAGCCATAATCTTACCATTGAGGAACTCTCCTCTTGATGCCACATAGTCCAGTGTGCACATTGGGTCCGGATTGGTAAGATCCTCCAACTGCTTTGTAATCTCCTCAAAATCCTTATCAAGTGAAAAATCCTTAATCTCAAGGCCTGTGATGATCTCATCATATCTGGCCTTAATCGCCTTCACTTCCTCTGTGAAATCATTCCCTGCCTTCGCAGTTTCATACACATGAAGGAGCATATCTGTTACCTTTGTATCATCTGAAAATCTCTTTCCAGGTGCAGAAGGAACAACGTATACACGGCTCTCATCTGATGTGATGATTGCTCCAACCTTTTTAAACTGCTCTGCACTTGCCAATGAACTTCCGCCAAATTTTACTACCTTTTTCATAATTCCACTATTTCCTTTGCCATATTCTTATTTGAATGTCTTTATTCTTAAGATTCGCTGGCGAATCTTGCCGCAAGCTGCCAGTCAGCTCTGCTGACATATATCATATCAGCGGCTCAGCAATCCTCACGGAGTGTATATCTCTGTCGAAGATAGAGTCCAGACTGAGATATAAAACATAAAAATACACATGCATTTTAAACGTCTTTTTGCAATATAGCAAGAGAATTTTAATTTTTGCTATTAAAAAAGGGCAGGCACTCCAATGCGCCCGCCCCTCTGGTATGCAGTCTTCACCACGTGATCTAATAATAAACTATTTTGAAATTTCTTCCTTAACCTGAGCAACCCACTCATCAACCGTACCATACCAGTCGATCATTTCCTGAAGCTTTTCTTCCTCAACATCATCATCGCTCTCTAAGATCTGTTTATGCTCATTGAGCACACCGGCCATGTCGACCATTGTATCAACCAAATCCTGATCATAAGCCTGTGGATTTTCGTTGATAATGTTTGCAACCTCATTAAAAGATGTACTTGTCTTATTGAACGCATCAATCGCAGGCTGCTTATCTGCACCGCCGCATGCCACCAGAGACATTCCCATCATCATGGTCATTATGAGAACCATCAGTTTTTTCATTGTCTTTTTCATAATAATATCCTCCTCTTTATTGCAATCACATAATCTGAGTATATTTTATTATGTATTTGCAATCAGTGAGGTCTAAATGCACGAATCGTACCAAAAATGTATCGAATCGACACTCTTTTACAATGACAGTCTGAGCGTAAACTTGCCATCCTTTTCCGCAAAGCTGAAAACCCCACCGTAACGCTGCACGATCGCACATATGCTCTGAACGCCTATACCATGTCCTTCCATATCAGACACAGGTATTCCATTTTGAAACTTTATGGGAGCTTTACAGTCATTTACCACCTGTAAAAAAAGGTGTTTATTTCTTTCATAAAAATTCACATCAATCTCGCATGATCTTCCCTCTGCAGCCAAAGGCACACATGCATGCAAGGCATTTTCCAAGGCATTAGACAAGAGCACACACAGATCACTTTCCGACACAGTAAAATCTGCGGGAATTGCACATTGTATCTTTATTTCAATTTCTTTCTTCCTGGCTCTACCCGCAAATGAAGATAGGATCAGATTCACTGCCTCATTTTCACAGTATATTTGGACCTTCTGCGCCTCAATCTCCTTACATATTCCCGATATATAAGCCTGCGCCTGTTCAACTTCACCATTTTCTATACATGTAGACACATACTGCAGGTGATGACGCATATCATGGCGATACTGTCTGGTCAATGTCTGCGACTCGCGCAGACTGCTGATTTCCCTCACCGCCTGACTTAACTGCAGATCCAGATTATTCCGGATCAGCTTCATCTCATTCTGCATCTGTTCCTTTTTGGAGTTATATAAGAGAAAGGCCAGATATGCAACACAGCATACAAAAGGCATAAATTCCGCTACAACGTAACTGCCACTCAAAAGAAGGTTCGTATACACTATTGTAAAATAGTCAAATACATAATATAGCGCCGGTATGATTCCAAACTGCCATTGCTCCCTGAGACTTTTATCTGACAATCCTCTGACTGCAGGTGACACAAAATGAAGCAGAAGCAGCAATGCAGGGATTGTAACCACAAGTTCTGTAATATCCTGCATCATCTGCCTTCCCGAAAATGCAGCAACTGTGGCAAGTGCAACCCATCTTCTAAGTTCGCAGCACAAGTATGCCGCCTGTACAGAAAAAACAGACCACAGCAATTTCCCTGTCAACATCCAGAGAACAATGACCAATGGAAGATGCACCGCCAACGGATAAATATGTCTTACAAAATCAGCGCCCTTGCTGAAATATAATATGCTCTGTATCAGAGGGAGTAAAACCATGCATCCTATGAAAATGAGTTTTCTTTTCCTAGTGGACAGCGCATTACAAAAAGACGCTGATAATATTCCCCCAAAAAAGCTCACAGCCATATTGTTAAGAAGCGAAATATATAGGCTCATATCATTACCTGCCTGTTCTGGAACGCATATTCAAGGAATGCATCCTTTACTTCATTGTATTTTCCCCGTGGAACCGGTATTTCTGCAAGACTAGACATGGTAATCCCCCTAAATGTTATGTTTTGCACATATTCCAGATTTACCAGATAAGAACGGTGAGGTCTGTGAAAAAAAGGATACGTGGAAAGCTGCTTTACAAGCTCATCCATGCTGCCGGCGCTTTCCAGTACTTTTCCTGTATTCAGGTGAAATATAAGGGTGCGATGAATGACTTCGCAATATTCCAGGGCTTTTATATCTATACGGGTGATTCCACTCTTACATCGCAGAATGAGGCTGGTCTCCGCCTCCTTTTTACAGGCTGCAAGCACAGAATCAAGCAAACGGAAAAAGCTCTCTGCCCAGATGGGCTTTAATTGATAATAGTATGCGCCTATAACGTAAGACTGCACCGCAAACTCAGAGGACGAAGTGACAAATATGATCTTGACGTTTTTATCGTATTTTCGTATCTCCGTTGCCGCTTCAATTCCATTCTCTCCCGGCATCAAGACATCCATAAACAGGATATCATATCTGTTTCCCTTCTCTATTTCCGCCACCAGGTCAAAAGGATGATTAAAAATATTGTATTCTATTTTGCAGTCTCTCTCCGCACAATACTGTTCCATAAGCCTTTGCATCTCAGCAAGCACAGAAACATCATCATCACAAAACGCAATTTTTGCCATAATCCCCTTTATGCCTCCTTGGCGCCAAATATTTTCTCCAGCACTCATTATCGCATATTTTTCACAATTCGACAACAAAGGGGGATATTGCATCGATTTATACGAATTTATTTTCTCACCCACCTGGCATAGAGTTTCCTGCTACCGGTGCTGCCGGCTGCAATCTTCGTAACCTTTTTCTTGAATTTTGGATCGCTGTACCACCCCTTGAATGTATAACCCTTTCTGACCGGATTCTTCAAGACTATAGTCCTAGATCTGACGGTATAACCGGCTGGATTGGACCGGCTGTTTGTCCCCTTGCCAAGCCTGTACTGGATCTTATACTTTACCAGCTTCCACCTTGCGTATAATGTCTGATTCCTGGTGGTCCTCACAACCGAGCTGCTGCCGATCCTGCTGCCGCCACTCTTTGCTGTGTACCAGCCTGCAAATGTATATCCCCTTCTGGTCGGTGTCGGCAGTGCTCCGTAAGTTTTTCCACAAATGACTGTCTTACTTCCAGAACTCACACGCCCTCCATTTGGAGCAAATACTATTCTCACGCGCTTTACTGTGTCCGTATATTTTGCAGTAAAAGAAAGCTTGGTGGATGTTCCTGCCACACGCAATGCAACCTTTTTACTTCCCGCCTTCCACGTCATCTGATTTAAGGCATATGCGATAATCCCATTTTGAATACCCGAAATGCTCGGCGGATATGACGCATTGTCAGTGCTAACTTCGAATCTGGTTTTACCTGCATTGAGATTTTTCTGAATCCTCTCAGCGTAGGCTCGCGCCCACTTTGCGGCATCTCCGTTTCTGACAAAGTAGTTGTCTGCCAGGCTTGTAGAACGTGTGCCATAACCGCTTGCCGTATAAATCTGATCATGACCGTTGTGTGCCAACGCCATGAGTTCATCCGTCAGTCCAAAATACAAATGCGTTTGATCAAAGTTATAATAATTGTCTTTTGTATCATCCCATGTACAGTCCACCTGATACCATTTGCCATCCAGCTTCATGGCATTCCAGGTATGTCCATCATAGGTATCCCTTGTCTCAGCATTTGTTATGCCGGCTGCAGTAAGCAGTTTTGAATAGGCACTCTCATAGGCTTGACATGTGCCCAGCTTTCGTGTCAGTGCGCTCTCTGCCGAAGACCATTTCAGGGAATGATCGTAATCAAGCTGCTGCAACAGCCAGTCATGCAGCCACAATGCCTTTTCATAGTCCGAACCATCCGTCTCCTTGCTGCACTTTTTTACCGCAGCATTCACGATGTCACCCACGCTCGGATAAGCCCTGTCCGATACCTGTATATTTGTGCTCACACGCATATAATAGACACCTGACGTCTTGTCCATTACATAAAACCTGAAGTTATAGATTCCCGAAGCGGTCATTGTGAATTCAAAGTCGTGAGATTCGCACTCATCTGTATATTGAATCCACGCTCCGCGGCTTGGATCCGCCACGGATTCAAAACTATACTCACCCGGATTGGAATAACTCGGTGCATCCATTCTAAACAAATACCGGCCACTGCCACCATCCGCCGAAACGTGGAATGTTGTATCCTCTCCTAATTTGGGTTCGTTCCATTCAACCTTTAATGCGACACCTTTTTGAGGATCACTTTCAACACTGTACTTATATTCTGTAACTCCCTCTTGGGGATTTGTTGATGAACCAGCAGATTCTTCCTGCGCATAGCTTATCACCTGGATCGTCAGTGCGGCTGTCATCACCAGTATTAATGTCAACATAAATGTTGCTAATTTCCTTTTTATCATAAGCAGTACCTTGAACCTTTCTTAATGTCAAAATAACATCACTACATATCAATCTCTTAATATATCTAGCATAACAGAAACACCGTTTTTTTGCCACAAAAAAACCCCGCTGCAGAGTATTTCTGCTTCGGGGTTTTGCGGTTATCTGTTGACCGGTTCAGATAACACCATTACTTGATTTTTGCGCTTATAAGCTTGCTGTAATCAGAAGCCACAACAGCCTTTCCAGCCTTCTTGTTGGCAACAACCTTGAAGTAGTAGGTCTTGCCGCTTGAAAGCTTTTTGATGTTTGCGCTGTTTTTGATAACAGTGAGCTTTTTGAAGCCGCTGTTTTTCTTTGTGCTGTAATATACCGTATAGCTGTTTGCACTCTTAACCTTTGTCCAACTGACGGTTGCCATTTTATTTCCTGCTTTGACCTTGACCGAAGTCGGCGCAGAAAGCTTTGTTGCGGTCAGAAGCTCCTTTGAAACGAGAGAAAGAACCTTTTTGCCATCAATCTTCTTATAGGCTTTGACAACAATCTTGTACTCCGTACCCTTTGAAAGCTTTTTAAATGTGTGTGAGAGCTTCGTTGTATCAGCTCTATTGACAAGCTTTTTGCCCTTGTAAAGGTATACTCTGTATCCGCTTACACCGGCAACCTTTTTCCATGAAGCCGTGATTGAGTTTGTGGTCTGCTTAACGCTGATCTTGCTCGTCGCGGCGGGAAGAATGTTGAAATTCAGCTTTTTGCTGCCGCTGTAATTGCCCTTGAAGGTAACGGTTACTGTTGCCTTGCCGATATTTTTGTTTTTGCTGTAAGCAACGGTGTAATCTGTTCCATTCTTAAGCGTTTTTTTGTTTGCATCCTTAACGATGACCGAAGGCTTCTGAACCTTTCCGTTATATGTATACGCCGACTTTTTCAGCGAAACTGACTTAATTCTCGCTATCGAAATTGTTGGTTCTATCGTACTGCAAACAGTGCACTTCTTGGTAATCTTGCCATTTGAGGTAAGAGTAGCCTTGACAACAGACTTGGAGTACTTATGTCCGAGAGCCTTGACTTTGGTCTGAGCGACTATAACGGTGTTGCAAACCGAGCAGTGCTTACCTTTGGTGAGACCCGTCTTTGTGCAGGTTGCTTTAATTTCGTTATCTATAACCGCATTATGTTCCTTACAGGAGATGTTAACTATGCAGTCTTGACTTTCTGAATTAGTGATATACGGTGTAACATCGTAGGTTTTGTCTTTTTCAAGTCTGACTTCGGTAACTTTGCCTTTATTGTTACTAGAGACGAATTCACTAAGCCGGTTATTCTCAACAAGGTTTACTTCTGTTCCCTGAATATTTCCGCTGCCGAGATTTGACGAAGTTATGGTGATAAGATAAACCTTCGTTTCCGTCGGAGTAAAGAAGTAAGCGGTTATGTTTTTACAGGAATTGTCACCGTAACCTATTTTGGTCGGGTTAACATATTGCTTGCAGCTTTGGCAGTATGTGCCATTACATACAAGGCTCTGGTGCTGCTTCGGAATGACTTTCTGAATTGCATACTCACAGCCAGTGTGTTTGCAGTGTCTGGATTCCCTTCCATCTTTGTCGCAGGTTGCCGGCCAGTCAACCGTATAGGTGTCGCTCAAATCGTGTCCAAGTGCTGGCAGTTCGGTGTAACCCTCATAATATTTGCAGCCGAAGCACTCATAGCCGACCGTTCTTCCCTTTCTGATGCATGTTGCCTCTTTAGCAGCGAGAGTTCTGCCAAACTGATGCTCCTGGAAGCTTTCAAGAGCATCACACTTTTTACAGTACTTGTAGTGACCAAGAAGTGATGTCCTTTCCTCTAATTCAGGCTCAGAATCGTGACAGGAGGAGATAATTTTTATATCCGCATCCAACTTAACAAAGTCAGGCCAGGTATTGTATGCCCTGGTACCGTTGTGCATAATAACATAGTTCGGCTTTTCCAGAGATTGTGATAGAACTATGTCATAGAAATGAGGAGGCTGGCCACCGTAATAGATTGAATTTACATTTCCCTTTTGTCCAATATAACAGCCGCCAAGCCTTACTTTTCTGCTGGATGGGGTGTTTTGGAAATATATTGTGCTGAACGGCTGTTCATTAAGAAGCTGATTTGAAATTACTTCTATTTCTGAGTTTCCTGTTATTGTAACATTGCCCTGCGGCTCCGGTCCGTATGAATATATACAAGACGGGACGCGTGCATTATTCTGAATAAGAGTACCGGTGATATAGAGATTGTTTATATCATAGAAGGAAATAACGTGGTGCCTGTTCTTATCGTTTATATAAGTGTCACTTCCGGATTGTGCTGTAAGAGTGAGATTATAGTTGATAAACTTCCCTGCTTTTCCAAGAATATTCACATCTGCGTTTGGGTTATTCACAGCGATCATCGAAGTTCCGTTGGCTGTTGAGTTAAAGATTATCTGTCCGCCGGACTGGGTTGTGGTAATTGTGAAGTCGGTGTTTGCCTTGGAACCTGAAAAAACCACAAACAGATCCCTTGTCTCCTCGTCTGAACGAATATCTGTTGTAACTTTCAGGGTTTTTCCGTTCAAGTCAAGGGTGATTTTTCCAGGATAGCTAACTGTGATTTCGGAATACCACTCCTGCTCATCCTGATAGCTCCAATCGCCCGGAACTTGCTCTTCGTAATCTATGTTGTTTTTGAGAACAACAAGCTTATCGGGTGGGTTTGTCTCGTTCGAGGTGGCTTCAAGAGCTTTTTCAAGCTCAGCAAAGTTAGTTACATAGGTTGTGTTTTCGTCAACCGAATGATTGTCCGCTGCCGAAACAGTAAATACTGATGCCCCGAGCATCAGTATGACAAGTGTTACGACAGTCAAAAGTTTTTTCTTTTTGTTCATAAGTTTCCCTCCTTTTAAAATTAATAATATGTAAATGTTTCCCTTCCCTACCTTAATCGGCAATGCAGAATTTTAACAGGTTTCAGATTTTTATTTTCCACTTTTCGCTATCTCCGTGAAGGCTATAACCACAATAAGAACAGCATCCGTTTTCATCTGGCAAGAATGTTGCTCCGCAGCTCGGACATTCCTTTTCAACAAAAAATTCACCGTCAGACTTTCTTTTTTCTGGATATCTAGCCCTTTGCATGGTCAGTTTCTTTTTAAATTTTTTTGTAAACGGTTTCTTATTTTCAGGAAGAAAGGTTTTCGTTCCATAAACTTCAGACTTAACCGTTGTTATTTCATCTGTGTTAGAGACTTTTAAAAGCTTGATCGTGCCAATACTGAAATCAAGCAGATCATTGTCATTTTCGTTTTTGCTAAAGTATTCGTTTAAGCAGGATCTGAGGTAGTTCTCTGAATATCCCACGATCTTTTTCGCTAAATTGTCTTGTTTAACTTTTCCACAAATAATAGGTGTAACAATCGTTCCAAAAGCAAGAATCGCTGCACCGACGCCGGCTGCAAGGGAAATCTCCGTATCCTCGATCAAGTATAAGCATAGAAAGACACTTAAGAAAAGTATGAAACCGGACAAAAGAAGCTGTAAAAATCTTTTCATATTTGTACTGATCGTTTCATAAATCTCAAACGATTCGGTCTGCCAATCGTAAAACTCGTTTTTTATAACGGCGCCGCAATATTCACAGGTAACCTGCTGACTGTTCAGCTTGACTCTTGCACCGCATGATGGGCAGGTTATTCTCAACATATCGTGATAATAGCTTTTCTTATTCTCTTTTTTGTCTGTGCGGCGAACGTGTCTCGACTGAAGTATTCGGAGATATGAATTTTTACGGTATATCTCATGCTGAACCCTGTTGCCTTGCATTGACTCGAAACGCTCCAGGGTGCTGCACTTCAAAACCGATTCCCGCCATTCTCTGCCATCATCGTTCCATGTTTCAAAGTTATTTTTAGGAATGGGAACAACATCCGTGACGTAAATTTTGCGGCATAGCTTATTCTTATTAAGTACGTCGATCTGACTGACGATTTTTTTTCGGAAAGCCAGGTCCATTCTTGCCGTAAGAAGCTTTTGATCCGCTTTTCCAAGCGGAATCAGTACTCTTTCAAATGCTTTTCTTATATCCTTTCGGATTTTCGAATCCTGTAGAGGAGTTTCCCTTTTTGCCAGCAATCTTTCCAGCTTAGCTTTTTTCAAATTCTTGGGAAGATATTCCGAAAAATCCATTACAAGTATACTTTTACCGATATAGAATGTACATAATATAGCAAAAGAAGCTGCAATGCACAGCGATACTGATAAATCCATAAAATCACCTCTGATTTATTCCTTGCTGACCACTTCATTTTCGCTCTGCTTTTTCCGTTTGTCTTTTACAATGTCACATATCATTATAACAACAAGGAACAAGCCAAAAGGGATTGCCGCGCAATAGAGAAGGAAATCAACGGGATTCCCCTCCGGGGAAAGCTTGTAATTTCCTTTTGTAGTTTTATAGACCTCTACTTTTATTGTATCGCCTTTTCTCAATTTATCGTATGTGTATCCTTTTGCGATATCTCTTGGCCAAACGCGTTCTTCGCACTTTCCTTTATAGGTCTTTCCGTCAATTTCATATGAAATTCTGAATTTATATGTTGTATAATCTACATCGCCATTGTCATCCTTACTATCGTAGGTTGAAAAGTCAACAATAACAGCTGAAACTTTCCGTATATCAGTTGAGGCTGCATATTCTTTCTTTTCAATTCTGCTTGTGACAATTCCGAATACACCCAAAACCATCGATGCTATGCCGGCGACCATAATAAATATGGTCATTTTGATGTGCTCTTTTCTTTTACTCATAACAAGTTCTCCTTTCGCAATCAGGACTGTGCCCGAATGAGTTCAGGCACAGTTCCCAATTTTAAGCCATATTTATCTAAAGGCTGTCAAGAAGTACTGTCTATTTTTTTTGAATAGGATTTCCGTCTTTGTCAGTGAATTTGCCGGTAATGATCTTTATCAGATCAACAAGTACACCGATTCCAAAAACGCCGGCGGTAAAAAGATAGAGAATGCCTGATCCTACTTTGCCCACATAAAAACGGTGGCCACCAACTCCGCCGAGGAAAAGGCAGAGAAGAAGGGCTACAAGCCAATCCTTTTCCGTCTGTCCACTGCCGTTTACACCAACGGGTGCTACATAATCTTCAACCTGCTCGCCGTTGAGTATCTTTTTAACATTTTCGGTCACCTCATCAAGATACTCACCTCTTTGAATAGGAAGATTAGCTACTCCGCTTACACCTTTTTGAATTACGCTGTTTTTGTCAACTCGCATACCATTGACGGTTGTTGTGTTCTCCTGGATATTTGCCATGACTTTAATTTTGTTGCCATCCTTAACAAAGACCCAGACCGTAACGTCGAGGTTCGGTTCTTTCTCAAAGGAAATGCGCTTTCCAGGGATGCCCCCTTTGATTTTGAAAGGCATTTTAAAAGCCGAAGCATGTGTGCTAAGCTTTTCGTATACATCTTCAATTGTGGTTGTATAAGAGAGTTCAAACTCTCTCGGGGCTGTTGCAGCTGCCATTGCTTTAATATCTACCATATTTTTCCCTCCTTTTTTTCTTTTTCCCTTTTTTATTTTATTATTCCGTGCTTTAACTCACACGGTAGATTACGACCGTCCCTCAATTTCATCAATCTGGCCCGTATACTGTACACTCATGCCCATGCTTATGTAGTATTGCACCTCCTGAGACTCCAAAAGGATTTCCCTTGCTATTGCTACATTCTTATCCTCGGACTCACCGCTGCCGCCATAATCGGAATATATTGAAAAATCATAGTAATTTCCGTCAACAAGCTGCCCATCCATTCCTGACAGCATCGGGAATACCGAAAAAGAGTCGTTTCCTTTTTTAAAGCTCAGCGATACATTTGAATGTATTTCACTTTCATTGCAGCGCAGTAAAAAATAATCAATTCCATTTCCGTTGTAATTATAGAGTGTATTGTCGGTATTTACAGAATATTCACCATTATCAGTTATTTCCGCCCGATAAACAGACACACTGTATTTTGTATCGGCAATAACTACCGCATAAAGCTCCGCACCACCCACATTGACAAGGGGCGCGCCGCAGAGAAAATCATATTTATCCGCATACTGACTGTCTTTTACGAAATTTAGGATTCCTTCCTCATCAGCCTCGTAACCGACATAACCGATATAGGCAATTCCAACCGATTCTTTATTGTCAAGAATTGTGTTTTGAAGTCTTGATAAATCTGTGTCTTTTTGTACCGATGCTTCTGTGGTTGCTTCTATGGTCGCTTCTGTAGTTGCCTCAATGGTTGCTTCTGTAGCCGCCTCTGTGGTTGCTTCTGTGGTCGCCTCTGTGGTTGTGGCGGTTGTTTTATCTTCGGTCAGATTGGAATCCTCTGACGGTTTTGCCACACATCCAGAAACCAAGGCTGGCATAATTAAAACCATCAACAGGGTCATAATGTATTTGTTATATTTCAACATTCATTGCTCCCCCCTTTCTACTACAACTATAGTCTTACACATTCTATTGTACGGATTTTTTGAGGTCTGTCACTGGCACAAGTGCCAGTGACAGAAAAAACTATTTTCAAACTTTTTTGACTTTGGGACATAAAAACCCCTTGACCGTGTCAGTCAAGGGGTTCATTTACTCTATTCGTCTTTTAAAGTGGTCACCATGAGCTTGTTCTCAATAGCTGTCACAACCAACGCTTCTCGATTCTCAAATCTACCTTTTTCAACCATATCGTCTAAGTTCCAGCGCACACCGTTTTTGGAGATGCCCAGTTTATCGGCAATCTCCTGATATGTAAAGCCCTTTATGTATAAGCGGAGAATATCAAGCTGTCGGGGCGAGAATGTATCGGACATTGTGCCTTCCATTTCAATTGCAGGAGAGGTGTCAGGAAATACTTTTTCGCCTGCAAGGGTACGCCTTATCACACTTATCAGCTCCTCTGTGCCGTGGTCTTTATACCACAGGCTGTCTGCTGCACCTGTCTTTGCTCGTTCCAATACCTGCGGGTCGACAAGTGAGGTTACAATCACTATTTTGATATTCGGAAAAGCCTTTTTTATACGTTTTGCGGCGGCAAGACCGGAGTGCTTGTGCTGTGTTTGTACATCCATAAGAATAAGTTGTATTGAGCTATTGCAGTTTCTCTCTGCCTCAAAAGCGTCACGATATACGCCGACAAGGCGAAAAATTTCGTTTGATTTCAGCCGCTCGGCAAAATGCTTTTGAATATATAAATCATCTTCAACCAGTATTGTATTTATCATATATCGTTCTCCTTTTATTGAACATCAGCTCATTAATAATCGTATTTGGCAAGAGCTGGTGCTGCATGTCAGGTTTTCATATAAAACTTGACGCATCCTTTGGAATGATAAGCAGCAATTCAAATCGTGGTTTATATACAGTGTGCATTTCTCCACCGGCAGATTCTATGCTGTGGCGAATCGACGAGAGTCCGCTGCCCTCCTTAATAGGGCCCGACGGTGCAGCGCCATTGTTCGTTATCGTAATATCAAACACATCCTTTCGCCCATTTACGCTGATATATACCTCATTGCCTCCGGCATGCCTGATACAATTTGTTACACATTCTTTTGCAGCGACAACGGTAAGCTCTTCGGCAAGTGAATCGGCCGGAAGGCATCCATCCATCATCACCGTTACACCGAGGATTTCCGCTGTCTGAACAACCTCTTCCATCGTTCCGCTGGCTGTCACTCGATCACTTGTAAGCACTGCGGTTGCTTCCTGTAAAGCCTCAAGCTTTTTGTCAGTGTTTTCATCGCTTTCCATTATATCACGAATTGTCAGCAAGCTTCTTCCGATTGTGTCATGTATATGTATTTTCAGGTCAAGAATTTCTTTTTCTTTTATATCATCGGCCATTCGTTCATACATTTCTTGTAGCTTTCGATTAACCTCTTTCAGCTCATCGTTAATAGCAGTTTGACGAACGTTGCCATTATAAAGTTCAGTGACATTATGCGCTGTCATTTGAAGCCAGTTTTCATCATTGTCAACGGCTATATTCTGCTTGCGGAATTGCCAAACTGTCTTATCGGGCAGTATGTAACAATCTCCGTTAGCAATAATACTTTTATCGGGGTGCTCCAACGCTTTTTCAAGATCATCGGTAATCTGAAACTCATGCCCGCTCAGTGCAAACGACAGATGACGCATACGGTCATTGCAAAGGACAATACGCCCGTTCGGATCAGCAAAGCACAAACCCATAGGCAGCTTGTCTGTGGCATCTTTAACGGAAAATGGAGATAGCATGTTCTTTCGGCGGCGATACTCTCTCGTCATAGCAAAGGCAAAATGAACAACAACAACGAAAATTACTGTAATGAAAATCAGCCAGGGGGCATCTAATAAAAACGCATCCTTGCCATTGAACGGATCCCCCTGTGTTACCGAGAACAAAAGCGTAAGCAAAAACGCAAAAATCACAAGACTCGGTAAATTATCATGCAATTTTGAACGATGCGAAAGTTGATATATAAAAAGTCCCAATTCAAGCACAGCTTCCACAAACAGCAGAAGTGGTATTAAGGTCTGCAAAAAGACCGGAAGTGAAGAAAAGGCACTCATACGGCGGCACCTCCCTCAATAATAAATACAAGATGCTGGTAGCCTGCGTCATCGTCCATTTCATAAAGAACGTTACCTTTATTTAAAAAGATCGACAGGTCGGCTTCGCAACAGACATTCAGCGACAGCCGCAATCCGTTTATATTTGCGAGGCTTATCTGCACACTTGTTAAATTTTCAAGATCTGCTTCTATTACTTCCTCATAAAAATCTAATATCGCAGCAGCATTTTTGTCCGAAATCATGGAAAGTTCACTGTCCACATACAGAGTATTGCGTACATTTAAAAGCTTTAATGTCTGTAACGATTCGGAAAAAGCTCTCTCAAGCTCGCTGACTGCAACCTTACAATCTCGGTCGGCAAGCAGTGTCAGATGCTTACGGCGTTTGATATAACTACATAAAACGGCAATCTCGGCAAGTAGCATTTTAACTCTGTCTGTATCAGATTTTGAGATTCGGCGGTATTCCTGTGTCAATGCCGCAATGCGGTTGATCTGTTTTTGTGTTGCCGACTGCAATAGATCGAACAGTCGGTTTTGCTCCTCCACCTTGCGGCGTTTCGACTCCCGCCTGTATTCATAGCGAAGGATCTCATTTCTTTCGGCAAGTTCTTCCGCAAGACATTCTGATTCTTCCTTAATGGCAAGCAGCGCCGACACATCCTCTGTCCATACCGCATAACCGCCGCCGATGGGCATAGTATGTACGGTCAGCCCACCGTCTACTGTGACAGGAGCTTTCTCGGCTTTTCTCATTGTTTCTTTTGATATAGGTTCAATATTCAACGCTGCATAGCGAATGTTGAAGTCTCTGTCAGTAATTTCTGCCGATGTGCCGACAGATGAGGCAAAAAGATCTGCGTAACGGCTGTTTGAATGAATATATCCGCAGGCAATGCAAGCCTCGAAACCGAGCATATACATAAGACTTTGAAACGCCGTAACGTCACCGAATAAATGTTTCAGCCATGGCGTACCAACATAGTTCAATGCAAGATAAGCCAGCGATATCGCAAATGGAATTACGGGCAAATAACGATGCTTACCGTTCTTTAACCTGCATTTAAAGAGCATAAAAATAAGCGCTGCTACGGCACAAAACACCTGCCATACGATCACGGCAAAATAGCACACACCGTAGCCATGATCTGTATCAGACCAGACATCCGCATCTTTAGGGAATGTGAAAACTAATTGATGTAAATCATTCGTAAGCACTAGAATAAGCAAAACTCCCGAAACGACAGACAATAGCCAGACAGATTTTGGCAGTTTATATTCATCGGGCTTGCCCAGAGACATTGCGATCAGCAGTGCAAGCATGGGTACAAACAGCATTGGCAGATAGAATAGATACCACTGGTATCTTATTGCAACCGGCTGCCAGAATATAAAGTATTTGGCTGAGCGAAAGGTAAACCACAAAATCAAAAGCACCGAAACGCCTACCAGATATTGTCCGACCTGTTTCTGCACGATACGTTGGCGGATTGAAATTCCCCAGGCGGCATAAAGCCCGATATAAATGAAACTACGCAGATAAGAAAACAGAGTAGGATAGAAACTTCCTCTTCCAATAAGTCGAAAAGAATATGCCAAAATTACGGCAAACAAGATCAGACTCATAGGAAGCAAAGGTTCTTTGTGGAGTTTTTTGTGAAGATCTTTATGAAGTATGTTGAAGATATACGATCTACTCCCCATGCCTCTTCACCTCAATCCTGCCTCTTCCACTCTCCTTAACATCATAGAGGGCGTTATCCGCCTCCTCATACATCTCGTTGAATGTCAGTTCAGTTCTTGCGATCACCGCACCCATGGAGATTCCTGTTCCTCCCTCTGTGGCCTTCACAGTCAGGTTCACCTTGTCAAATATCTGCTAAGCACGTTCCCTTATCACGTCATCAGACACACTCTTGTTGAAGAACAGCATGGCTGCAAATTCATCACCACCCATACGGCATGCATGGTCATCACCGCGGAGTGCCGCCTGCAGTGTCTGTGCCACAAGGACAAGATATTTGTCGCCATTGTGATGTCCGTAGGTGTCGTTGTACTGCTTGAATCTGTCTACATCCATCATGATCATCACCGCTGTGTGCGTACACTCAAGAAGTCTCTGCTCCATGTCACTTCTAAATGCCGCATGGTTCAAAAGTCCTGTGAGGGGATCTGTACGATAGGTATTCTCCCAGTTTCTGAGTCTCACATCCGCCTTATTCTGCTCCGCATCTGTCAGCATCTTCAAAGCATATGTACTTGATACATCCACTATTACTATTTCTCCTCTGTCTTTCTGAAGTGCCGAATCATAAAACATTCTTCCAGTACATAATACATATATATCCCTGCCATCCTTCCTATGTATCTTGTGTTCCTGAAATACAAATGTGCTCTTTGCCAGATTCGCATTTACCTGACAGAGATATTCTGTTTTATCCTCGTCCGGTATAAGGTCGATCTGGGTTATGATATTATTCTCTATGTCCTCCTTGCTGTAACCCGTAAGCTCCTCAAAATTATCGTCTACAGATATGATCCTCCAGTTTTCATCCACCAGATATCTGCTATATTTGACTGTATGTACACGAAACGCATCCTTGCCATATTCAGTAAAATCCACCATCTGTCTGCGCGCCATAATCCGGATCTCTGTCTGTTCGTCGTCTGTGCTGGCGCCATCACCATCAGCGTCCGCCAGACCATCTCCTGGGGCAGTTCGATCACCAACATTCTCTCCATTACCATCTGCACCGACACCACCATCAGCAGCCCCTTGCTTTGAGTCATCTGCCAGCGAATCTGCATACTTCTCTGATACAAGCCTTATAAACTCCGAAACTATATATGGATCAAACTGGCTGCCCGCGCAGCTCTTTAATTCTTCTATCGCTTTTGATATCGGCATACCCTTTCTGTAAGGTCTGTCATTGATCATTGCGTCAAATGCATCGACCACCGCGATCACACGTGACAGAACCGGTATGCTTTCACGGCTCAGTCCATCCGGATATCCATTTCCATCCCATCTCTCATGATGATGCCTTATCTCCTCCGCGATCTGTCTGAGTTCTGTGTTGCTCATGGCAATCTCATAACCCTTCTCAACGTGGGAACGCATGATCTTCCATTCCTCATCCGTGAGTTTTCCCGGCTTGTTGAGTATCTCCATAGGAACTCCTACCTTCCCTATGTCATGGAGCAGACAGAGCAGCGCCAGCTTGCTCTGCTGGATATCTGACAGCTCTATTCGTCTGCCAAGCTCAGCCCCCAGCTCCTGTGTACGACGCACATGCTGTTCCGTATCGCTGTCGCACTCCTCAAGAGCCCTTATAAGCGATGTCAGCATATCTGAGTGCGATGATTCACTGTCCACAAGCTTTTTTGTCTTCATGGCTGTTGCCGCATCAGTGATTGCAGCGACGATGCTCTGTCCCTCATCCGCAGCCACCCCCACTGCATACTGTATACTTCCATCATACTGTTCTTTGACCTTTTCGACACATGCAGCCATCTCTTCCTCACTGCTGTGACTGCAAAGTGCTATCAGGTGCGCATCAATACCCCTGACATAATATGTTCTCTCCGGAAAGTTCTTTCTCATGATGCCCGCAAGTGCATTTATCCTCTGGTCACCCGCCTGATTACCACGAGTGCTGTTGATCACAGACAATCCGTTGATATCGCATATTGCCACTCCAACCGGAAACGTAAAATGGTCCACCTCTTCCATGGCAAGTCTCTGAAAGCTATCCCATTTCTGAAATCCTGTAAGCATATCCGTCTCCAGAGATATATCAGAAAATACAAACATCTGACCAAGTCTGCGGCCTTCCTTGTTGTCAAGCCTTCTGATATCGCACCTTAAAGGTCTGTCTCCATCATCACCTTTTATATAGCACTGCAGAGAAAAACTGTCGTCATCAGCTGCAAGATCAACGGACAGATCATACGTCTCAAGAAACTGCTGCAGATTCTCACATTTGCAGAGGAGTTCCTTTCCAAGGAAATCATCCGCCCTGTCATTGTGCAGGATCAAATGATTGTCATAATCAAACAAAACTATTCCCTGACCTATATTCTCGAATATGTTTGTCTTTAGTTTGTTGAGCATTCCATGGGTTGAATAATTAAAGCAGCTCCAGTACAGAATATATGATGTAAGACTATAGCCACAGATGGAATAATCCAGAAGTTTGTATACCTCAGCTCCCGGAACGTAGAGAAATATTGCATTTATCCCGACAAGCGCAAGAAGTCCCAGAATGACACTGCTGTACTGCAAACGATATTCATGTGGGATCTTGCAAAGTTTCTTTACAAGTAGTATGAGTACCACTCCCACCAGCGCATATGAAAAAACCAGATGCATATCATACAGCGGTTTCATATCATAGCTGTATTTTGCTATCACGGTGTCTCTTCTGACATACCCTATCGCTATATTTTTGAATGGGTTTATGGCAAATATTACAAGCTCATACAAACAGTAAAAAAAGCAGACGCCTATCGCTGCTCTTCCATACTTTGAAAAACGTCCTTTTGTAAAATAAACAATAAATATGAGCAGACATACCAGCATATAATCAATGCTTACGAAATATATACTCGACATGACGGACATGGCCATATACGAATCACTTATAATGCTGATAAGATAACTGATATCGACTATAGCTGCTCCTATGCAGGCAAGTCCCAGAAACCTTCCAGTCGTCTTATTCTTTTTTATGGATTTCATACCCAGTATAATATCTGTAGCGGCTATTATGATCGATAAAAAGACATATATCTTCAAAACGACTTCATTCATACTCATTCCTCCTGAAGCGCAGCAAAATATGGTTATATTTTACTACGTATCAAGATATGGGGCAATGTGGAAATTTTATCTATTCTCTCCCTTTTGAACATAAATTTCACTTGGTCTGACGGAATTCAAATATTGAACACACCTGTATTTGATGATAAAATCTACTATATTTATTGAATTTGGAGAACTAAGATGCAGAAAAAAATCGCTCTAATAAATGATGTTACAGGATTCGGAAGATGTTCCATCGCTGTCATGGCGCCGATAGTGTCCGCCATGAAGATCCAGGCTGTCACTGTGCCAACAGCAATACTATCTACACATACACAGTTTCCTATATTTTACTTTGATGACTACACACCCAAAATGCGGGATTACATCCAGACCTACAAAGATCTGGAGCTGCAGTTCGATGCCATATCAACAGGATTTCTCGGCTCTGAGGAACAGGTTGATATAGTTATCGACTTTATCAAATACTTTAAAAACGAGAAGAATTTTGTTATCGTCGATCCAGTCATGGGTGACTACGGCAAGCTGTACCCAACCTATACCGCATCTATGTGCAGCAAGATGACGGAGCTTGTAAAATATGCCGACATTATCACTCCTAATCTGACGGAGCTTTGCACCCTCCTTGATCTTCCATATCCGGAGCACACTGTGACCGTGAACGAGCTAAGGCAAATGTGCATGGCCCTGGCGGAGCAGGGACCGGAACATATCGTTGTGACAGGAATACATTTCAATAAGACTCAGATAGCCAACTTCATCTACAACAAGGATGAGGATTTCCAGATGGTCATGGTTGACAGGATCGGCGGCGACAGGAGCGGCACCGGAGATGTGATCGCAGCCATCATTGCGGGTATGTATCTGAACGGACACAGCGTCTATGAGTCCGTGAAAAAGGCCGCTTCATATGTATCAAAGTGCATAAGCTACTGCGTTGAGAACAATGTTCCGGAGAACTGGGGATTGTGCTTTGAGATGTACATGAAGGATCTGACTGAGGAATAACTTAAACGATTGGAGATTCAACTATGGTTTTATACACTGTAACCGGAAAAGTCGGTGAGGAAGGTTACCTCGACATTGCAAAGAGCGGGGATCTCACAGGCAAAAATATATATGTAAACATGACAAACAAATGTCCATGCAGCTGTGTGTTCTGCCTGAGGCAGACAAAAAAGCAGCAGGAGAACAATACTCTCTGGCTGAAGGATGGCGAGCCTTCTATAGAGGAGGTTCTGGAGCTTTTCTCAAAGTATGACCTGAATATCATAAATGAACTTGTATTTTGTGGATTTGGCGAGCCTCTTGAGAGACTTGAAGACGTGTGCGCGGTGATCGATTCACTGAAAAACACATATCCCAATCTCAAAGTCCGTCTCAACACCATCGGACTTGCCAATCTTATATATGGGAGAGATGTCACACCAGAGCTTGAGGGCCGATTCGACACTGTATCAATATCCCTGAACGCCCCTGATGAAAATGAATTTCTTGAACTGACCAGATCACGCTATGGGATCCAGTCCTACGCGGCCATCAAGGATTTTGCCGTTCTTGCCAAAAGGTACGTGCCACACGTTGTCATGACAGTTGTTGACAAGGTCATGCCCGAGGATAAGATCAAGCGATGCCGCCAGATATGCAAGGATTTAGGCGTGACTTTGAGGGTTCGCCCATTTGAAAATTAACCGCATTTTACAGTGACACTTACAAAGGAGGTACCGCTATGTTTCAATCTCTAGAGTTAAAACACCCAAGATTTTATCAGATATTCCGCCTGTTCATCGTCGTATTTGCATCTATACTATACGCATGGAATCTCCGATGCTTTGCCAAGACCGCAGGACTGTTTCCAAGCGGGTTCTCCGGAGCATCCCTGCTTCTCCAGAACATTGGAATAAAATTTCTGCACATAAGCGTGCCTTTTGCAGTGTTCAACATTGGACTGAATCTGTTTCCCACATACATATCATACAAATATATCGGCAAAAGATTTACCCTCTATTCGATCATAGTCATTCTTCTGTCGAGTATATTTGTGGATATTCTGCCATCATATGTATTCACTGACGACATAATGCTTGTAAGCCTGTTCGGCGGTCTCATCAACGGACTCGCCATCAGCCTGTGCCTGAACGTTGGAACCAGCACCGGGGGAACTGATTTCATCAGCATATTCCTGTCCCACCAGAAGGGTATAGATGCGTGGAACTACATACTACTCGGAAACATCGTGATGCTGATCGCCGCCGGTGCACTGTTCGGCTGGTCAAAGGCTCTGTACTCCATCATCTACCAGTTCTGCAGCACGCAGGTGATCCAGCTTCTGTATAAGAGATATAAGAAAGAAACGTTGTTCATCATCTCCGACAAGTCAAATGAGATCTACCACGCCATCAGCGACCTGACTCACCATGACGCTACTCTGTTCAAGGGTGTCGGATGTTACGAGGAGAAGGAGAAAACCCTCATCTACTCCGTCATCAACTCGGAAGCGAAGCGTGAGCTCATACCGATGATCCGCGGGATCGATGAGCACGCATTTATCAACGTGGTCAAGACCGAGGAGCTGGACGGAAGGTTCCATGATATTCCTCACGACTGATGATCAATGAACTGCCACTTGTATCCGAACGATCATAATACCTTTACGAAATGAACGCACAATAAACATTCCTATCACCAAATACATATCTCTTATAAGTTGGCCTTATACAGCGTACCGCGCCTCTTCATCCACACAAATGCTCCCACGCATATCACTATGGATATAAATGATCCAGCCGGTGCCGCAAATCCCATCGGGAACAATGTGTCTGGATACATGATAGATGCAATGTAAGATCCCGGAATCCTTGCACATACTATGGCTATCATATTGTGTATAAATCCTATGTAGGATTTGCCATAGGCACAGAAATATCCGGTGAAACTGAAATGTATTCCCGCAAATACGCAGTCCACGATATAGCTGCTTATATACTGGACACCCATGGTCACAACCACCTTGTTCTTGCTGAAAAGTCCCACGAGCTCAGGTGCAAACAGTTCAACAACAGCTATTGCAATGACTCCATAAGCCACTATGATCCCCAGTGCGTATCTCAGGACCTGCTCCGCCCTGTCGTGCTTTCCCGCTCCTATATTCTGGGCGGCAAGCGCGGATACAGTTGCCAGCATGGAGGATGGCACTATGAATATAAAGCTTATCATCTTCTCCACAACTCCAACTGCCGCGGCATCATTAACACCACGGTTGTTGGCTATGACTGTTATCACAATGAAAGCGATCTGTATGCATCCGTCCTGAACAGCCACCGGGAGACCGATCTTCACTATCTCGCCGAGCACGGTTTTTCTCGGAACAAAGTCATTTCTCGTGAGCTTCAGCCCTGTATTCATCCTCTTTATTGCGGCAAATGATATGATGACACTGAACGTCTGAGCTAGCGTTGTTCCAAGGGCCGCTCCGAGCGGGCCAAGACCACAGGCTCCTATAAATATATAATCTAGTGCAATATTGAGGGCACATGCGATGGCGATGAAGTACATCGGACTTTTAGAATCGCCGAGCCCCCTGAATATGGAACTTATTACATTGTATGCCGTGATAAATGGAATTCCTATGAAGCAGACTACAAGATAATCAGTGATTCCTTTGACCGCCTCCGCAGGGGTATCCATAACTGCAACTATAGGGTTTATGAATATCAGAAGTATCACTGTAAGTGACACTGATATTATCATGAATATGGTGACAGTGTTGCCGATGGCCGCCTGTGCATCCTGAAGCATCTTCGCCCCAACCGCTTTTCCTATGACGACTGTGGTTCCCATGGCCAGTCCCACAAGGATCACAGTGATCATGTGCATGATCTGGGAGCCATTTGCCACCGCAGTGGTCGCACCGGCATCATTGCCACAGAACTGTCCTATGATGAACAGATCCGCCATCCCATATAATGTTTGCAGAAAATAAGATAAAAGATAAGGCAGCGCAAAATACGCCATCGTCTTTGGCACACTGCCGGTCGTAAGGTTCTTCTCCATTATGTATGTCCTCGTCTTTCATGTTGATGGGGACGGAGGTACCTGTCCTCTCCGTCCCCACATGATATTAAACCTTACAACAGTTGTAATGTCAACACATCAACTCTACCAAGGATACTGTCCTTTCTTGGCATATGGCAGGAGTTTTCCGTCAAACTTGATGATGACTCTGTGGTTGCCCTCGGCATCCTCAGTCACATCCACGTCAAGGCCAAAATCGATGGCACTCATGATGGCATTTCCGCCCTGCTCGTGGATTATGTCCTTGATGGCAGGGCCATATGTATCAATGACCTCATGAAGTCTGTAGAGAATAGGATCCGTGTTGCCTTTATATGGGTGCTCTGCGAGAAATGCCGTGGCTGACTTATCTATTCCCAGTGCTTCTGCAAGCTTATCGCAATATTCTTCAGGCACATACTGCTGTCCCTCAAATGCTGATGCGAGCCATACTTTATTCACACCTATTTTCTCTGCCAGCGCCTCATATGTGAGTCCGCTTGCCTTTTTTGCTGCCTTCATAGCGTCAAGTTCATCTGCGTGCTGCAATCTGATAAGATAATCTGCATTGTTCATCGGTGTCATAATATCATCCTCCTCAAAAATCTGTACGGATATAAAATTCATCATAAAAAAATAGAGGCACTGCAAGATTCTGCAGTACCTCTTTGTACATCTGAGCTAATAATAGTCCTCTATCCCCAATATTGCAATACACAATATTGTTTATTTTAATTTAATTCTTCAAATATCTATGCCAATCTGAACATTGTCATTCTCTTAATCACATACTTATCATGCAACTATTATGGACATAAGATAGAATGGTGTTGTACCCACACACTCATCATCAAGAACCGTTATCTCAAGTGTGTGTTTCTTCTTCTCATCGTGATGAAGCACAGGCTCTATATACAGACAATCACCCCAGTCCTCATCAAAATTGCCATCCAATAAAACCGGATGCTCAACATCTCCATCAAGCACAGCCTGAGCCCTGACAGCAGGTCTTGATATTGTCTTTCTGTACTGTATTCCTATGCAGTTGCCCTCAAGTTCAAATGTTATGCTATCACCGGCATTTTCTCCGATCCATCCATTCTTGAAATGATCAAGGTGTCCCATCTTCTCATGAGTATCAGCCCTGAACCCTGAAAGCTTAGGACATATCTCGCGTATGGTAAGCCTCTTTGCATACTCATAAGCATTTGCGGTCACAGGTGCCGGAAGTACACATGAGCAGGCTGATTCGTCCTGGATATCATTCTCTGTGTCCGCGCCAGCATCTGCGGTATCCGTATTTGAGTCATCAGCCAAATTCTCATCTTGTATGAGATCATCCATAATTCTCTCAAGAAACTTTGTTATCTCACCGGCTACCAGACCATGTCCCTTGTCATTTGGATGAAGTCCATCCGGGGTTATGTCGATCCTGTTATATTCTCCCGCCTTCATCCGCCTGTATATGGTGTCGTGCACGCTCACATGTGGCACTCCATAGTGATCCGCAAGTCTGTTGTGAATATCCTGGGTGCTTACACCCGTGTCGTAGAAAACGTTATTGAGCACCACCACCGCCGGTCTTGATGACCAGCCAAGCAGTGTTCTCAGCACACCCTCAAAGGTCTCTTCACAATATATGTTATCCACATCATTTACACTGAAATCCACAACCACAAAGTCCGGCTGATACATGAGCACATCAGTCACAGCCCTGGACACACCATAGTATGAGTCTGTGCCACCTATTCCGCCATTCACATAATTGAACTTTGCCTGTGGGAATGTATCACACCACCACTTATACACTCTGTATGCATAAGTATTTTCATGCTCCGTCGCCAAACTTCCCTGCGTTATCGAACCGCCAAGGAAACCTATTGTAAGTTCCTGTCCACTCTGAGCGCGCTGTATAACTGATTTTATTCTTTCAAGATCATAATTTCCCATGGTTCATCCTCCATATTTGAACATCAGCTCATTAATAATCCTATATTACCTCTAAGTTAGAATATAATTTAATTCCACCCCTCAATTTCGAGACCTTCTATATATTCGGCCAGCTCCGTTGCCATCTCACACGCCTCTGGTATCCTCAAATGTCCTGGCGTGCCGAATCCGTTTCTTCCATATACGTAATGAGTTATCATTTTATCATTCATATTGTCAACCACTTCACCTATAGCCTTGTCCCATGAACAGTCGTGGCAGAGAAGTGTGGTACAGCAGATTATGTGTGCATCCGGATATGTCTTCCTGAGTTTTCCCAGAAATTTCATGTAATGGTCACGCCACGTTTCCGCCTGCCTGCCGTTATAGTCATTTTTCATAAAATCATACGGATGGTTGTCATTCTGCCCTATAGCAACTATAACAACCTGAGGTGTGTACTGGGAGAAATCCCACTGTGTCACCGGACCAAATGTAGGGTTGTAGTGAACCTTATCCCACACACTTTCCATGCCAATCTGATTCGGCTCTTGGAACCATCCTATCCTGTCCATGAGAGCTATCCCTCCCTGGGCTATGTCATGAATCTGTGCTTTCAGCTTTCTTGCAGTAATCCACGCATACGAATACCAGCTGTTTGAATAACCGCCATTGTGTACTGGGTCTTCCTTTCCAACGCAGTCGACAGCCTCCGATACCTCGCCCGCTGACACCGAGTCTCCATACACCTCTATACGGCGGCCTGACAGCGGTTTCAAAGGAAGAAGTCTCTCCCCATCTCCAATCTCATACTCAAGTATTGTTACCTCATGGCATGCATCCTGTCTCTTGAAGAACAGCACACAATGTTCATTTGTATCGTTATCCGGAACAACTATATCAAGTTCCGTAATTCCCTCTTTATTTAAAAGATAACTTCTCTGCGACTGATCGATTATACATCCAAGATAATTGTCCCAATAGTTATTCCTGTTGAACACCTTTATCTTAAGAGTATTGCCCGTAAATTTCATCTCCGCAGATGTACAAGGATATACCCACACCGGCTTCTCCGCATCTGTCCAGTCAATACGTCCTGTATACCTGATCATAACATCATTTGGCTTGATCTTCATAATATTGTCTCCTGTCATTCCATTTGTTCTATATACATTATACATTTCTGTTTTCATATTAGTTAAGCTCTACCTAATAGTCAAACTTAATTTAGTTAAATATTAATTATTTTTTAATCACTTTAAACAAAATATGATTGAGAAGGTAGTTTCATATCTATAACACACCCCCATATACGTCTATTGATTATTTTTAACTGCAGTTCTATTATATGAAAGTAAACTATTCAATACATTTTGTAAGGAATGAAATCTATGAAAAGAGTAAACTTTGAAAATGGAAAGATAACTCAAAATATACTCGGTGTGGCCATGCCTATGCTAGTGGCTCAGCTCATAAGTCTTCTGTACAACGTGATCGACCGGATCTACATAGCAAGAATACCTGATGTGGGCACCGCTGCTCTCGGCGGAGTCGGTCTCTGTTTCCCGATCACCATCATAATCACTGCCTTCAGCAATCTGTTTGGCAGTGGCGGTTCCCCTCTGTTCTCAATCAGAAGAGGGATGGGGGATGATAAAACCGCAGATACCATAATGAATACAGCCTTCACTATGTTATGTGGTGCTGCCATTATTCTCATGGCTGTCGGTATGATATTTGCAAGACCGCTGTTGGTCCTGTTCGGAGCATCGGAAAGCGCACTCACATATGCGTACCCATATATGATGATATATCTGCTTGGCACTCTGCCATCCATGGTATCAACAGGCATGAACCCATTCATCAATGCACAGGGATATTCTGTAACAGGTATGCTGACAGTGGCCGTCGGTGCTGCCGCCAACTGTATTCTCGATCCCGTATTTATATTTGTCCTACATCTCGGCGTCAGAGGTGCGGCCATAGCCACCGTGATATCGCAGATCATGTCTGCCGCTTTTGTCCTCTACTTTCTGAAGAACAAAGCCGAATTGCAGGTAAAGTTGCTTTCATTGGGACAATTCAGGGAGTGTGTGACATATGCAAAGGATATTGTCAGTCTGGGAACCGCTGGATTTGTGATGCAGCTCACAAACAGCCTTGTATCAATATGCTGTAACAGTGTCCTGTCACGTACCGGAGGCGATGTCTATGTGTCAGTCATGACCATCGTGTCAAGCGTCAGACAGATCGTCGAAACTCCTATCTGGTCAATAGCCGAAGGTGCTTCCCCAGTCATCAGCTACAATTATGGAGCCAGAAAGCCCGATCATGTCAAAAAATCTATAGCCATCATGTCTCTGCTTGCAGTGATATATATGGTCATAGCATGGGGAATCATCCTGATTGCTCCGGGAGCACTTATATCTGTATTCAGCTCAGACAGTTCACTTATAAGTGACTCCATCCCGGCTCTCAAAATATATTTCGCTGCATTTGCATTTATGCTGCTTCAGTATATCGGCCAGACTACTTTCAAATCGCTGAACAAGAAAAAGCAGGCGATTTTCTTCTCTCTGCTCAGAAAGGCGATCATCGTAGTCCCTCTTACATACCTGCTGCCGTATGCTTTCCATCTCGGAACAAATGGCGTATTCATGGCTGAACCTATATCAAATATACTCGGAGGAAGCGCATGCTTTTTCACAATGCTGTTAACCGTAATACCGGAGCTTAACCGGATGGAAAAATAAAAATGATCCCACAGATATCCATAATAATATCTGTGGGATCAATAATTCTCTCTCTATTTTATTGTCTGGTTAAACTGCTTATCATCTAAGCTGCCTTCTTATCCTGAGTCATGTCTTTTGCATCTGGAGCCGTGATATCCTCTGATTCACGGTGCATCTTCTCACCCCAGTTTTCGTCCACAAAGCATTTGATTGCCGCTGCAAGTGCTATAACCCCAAATGTATAAGCCAATATATCCATTGCCATAATTATCTCTCCTTCACTGGTAATCTTATTTATTTAAATTCCAATGAAGGCGCGCTTTTTCCCGTCTGACCTGTGTATATATTCCAGAAGTATCCATCTGCGGCTGTTTGTCATCTCGGGATATCTGCCTGCAGATGCACATACACAGAATATCAGACTCAACAGCAATGCCGCAAGAACCGCCGACAGCATCCATGTATCGTCTATGGATTCTTCTGAATTTCCAGTCCGTATGTTTCTTGTCTGGATCACAAGCCCCGCAGAACTGTCAACCATGAGCACATCGTTGTTCCCGGCGTCTATTCCCCGACTCTCACCAAGCAATGATACCGAATGCGCAGAATAATTCCTGACATTCGGGTTGTAAAGCCCACAAACTCCAAGATATGAGACGCACATAACCACAGCAATTATCCATGCATATATATTGTAATGCGCTCTGCATCCTGCCATATGTGCCACCTCCCATACTTGATAAATACATCTGTCTTACTTACCATGTATTATATTATATAAGGGAGTTTTTTTCTTCCGATACACCGCTTCTTTAGCTGTCTCTTTGCCGTTTATTTGTCAATTCTTATCCTGCTCAGGCTGGACAACCTCTATCCTGAACACATTGATCGTGTCCACATCAGGACAACAGAACACTACAGTTCCCGGCTCATTTCCCGGGATGGTTCCACCATATCTAAGAATATCCACATATGGAAATGCCACATGCATGGCCATGGGACAGAGCTGCCCTCGCTCAGTATCAAAATCGTAGCTGTCACCTATCTTATGCCCCCTGTGGCAGCCGTGAGGGCCTTTGCGGTCTATGAGTGTTATCTTGATCTGCGGTCTGCTCATTCCGTTATCACCTCTATGTACTGTTCAAGAGGGATTCCCTTGTACTTGTCAACATTGTCCTTGTTCAAGGCTATAAGCTTCTCCACCACTTTCATGGCTGACTGCACACTGTCTTCTATGCTGTGTCCGCCTCTGTACTTTCCGATAAGCACAGCAGAGAATATATCACCGGTTCCCGGAAATCTCACAGGAATCTCTGTATATGGGAACACGTTCATTTTGTCTGTCTCGCCATCCAACAGGAGAGTGCTTGTCTGTCCATCTATATTCACGCTGGTAATAACTACGGTCTTTGCTCCATATCCGTGAAGCGTATGTGCCAGATCTTCGGCCTCCGCCGTGGTCAGTATCCTCTTGTCAGTGTATTTGCTGGCAAGAAATGCTGCTTCTGTGCAGTTTGGCACTATGAGATCCGCCACTTTGCACATCTGTCTCATATAGCCAACCGTATTCTCCGTAACACCGTTGTACAGGATTCCGTCATCGCCCATGATCGGATCGACAAATATAAACGCACCCTGGTCTTTCTTCTTCTCACAGAACTCAGCCACAAGCCTGGTCTGTTCCTCCGATACAAGAAATCCGGTTGCTATGGTGTCAAATGTAAATCCAAGCTCACCCCACACTCTCATGCTGTTCTTCATATATCCGGTCGTCTCCAGAATATCAAACTTTCCGTAATCAAGCGTGTTGGACACCAATGCCGTCGGCAGGTTGTACACCTGGAATTTCATATTGGACATAATAGGGATCATCGCAGAAAGTGCAACCTTTCCATAACCAGCCATATCGTTTATAAGCAGTATATTATTCATAGTCTCTTCCTCTTCCTGATCAATTAAAGTATATTATTTTTATAACATATATTTGTCACCGGATAAAGACTGCTTTATGAACTCGTACTCTTCATCGGTAACTGAGTACAGCTTCCTAACAATGTCATCTATCTCTTCATACAATCTGTATCGCTGCAAATGGTCTTTACCTGTCTTGTACGTCTGCATTTCTGAATTCACAGAACTTTCTGTGATAAGTTCTTCTGCCATAAGCTCTTCTGCCTTTGAGATTATGCGTCTCTGTGTCTCCTCGTCTGCGACTGGAACAGGAATATTCTCTATATGGGATCTCAGAACCTTCACTGCGTTGTATCGCTTCTCATATATGTACTGCGCCACCCTTGAATTGAGTATCGCCATGATATATCTCATATCAAGTCCCGGTATATGTGGAATGACCACATTGCAACTGTTCAACGTAAGCCTCTGCCTGTCGTCATATGCAAATACAAGCTGTCTGTTGATAAACCTGTAGATCAGTTTCTCCGGAGCCCGGTAAAGCTCCAGCGGCGCCGCCTGCTGATACAGGGTAAGTTCCGGATACATATATTTTTCCGTTTTTCCGCATCTGTATCTGTATACATCTGCTCCGGTTATCACTGCCTCCATTCCCTCTCCGCATTCTGTGGACACATATTTCGCATTATCCCCGGTCACTATTCCCAGTGCAAAATCTGCCTGTCCACGCAGAAATTCACAGTTATCTGTATTTTCTATTCTGCAAAGCAGCCTGTACTCATCATCAGTGAGCCTAAGCATAAAATTCTCACTGCCAAGCGGCCTGTCCGTTCCTACAACAAACTCTCTGCCGTCTCTCTCGATCACCGCACCTTTGCTATGTCCAGGATCAGAACTCTTTTCAAGCTGCAGCACCAACGATGGACATTGCACACCATAGAATGCATCGCCAAGGAAACTCACCCGGCTCACATTTGCCGATTCGGCTATGATCTCCCTGATCGTCTTATGATTATGTACATCTAACAATGCCTCCGGCAGCACAAATGCAAGAACTCCTTCATCTGTCAACAGCTTCAGCGCACACTCCACGAACACATCAGACGACTCCACGCCCCTTCCGGCTGCAGTTCTGTATGCTTTCCTGAGTAATGTCCGTGTCTCCCTGTCAAATGTATATCCCCACGGCGGGTTACCGATGATGATGTCATATCCCGGATCAGCCAAGAGCTTCTTATCATCCCCACCACATTCTGAATCATTCCTGTATTCTGAAATGAAGTCTCTGCGCTCTATGTGCTCATATATTGTCCAGATCGCTTCGTCCACATTGACATGTCTTCTTCCGGACAATCTCCCAAGTGCCAGATTGAACCTCGCAAGCTGTACACTGAGTTCATCTATATCGCACGCATATATATTATTTAGTTCTATATCATCCGGAAGCTGTATAAGGAAATTACCGGTTCCGCAACATGGATCGAATAATCGCTTACCGCCCTCAGATATTCTGCTTCCCATATCACCGGTCACATCACTTATCAGCGTTCTTACTACCTTTGTCGGCGTATAATATGAACCAGCCGCCT
Organism: Coprococcus sp. RTP21281st1_F1_RTP21281_210402; assembly: GCF_040915325.1. Taxonomy (NCBI): domain Bacteria; kingdom Bacillati; phylum Bacillota; class Clostridia; order Lachnospirales; family Lachnospiraceae; genus Coprococcus; species Coprococcus sp. RTP21281st1_F1_RTP21281_210402. Next base: position 38,690 of record NZ_JBCPDQ010000004.1, on the reverse strand, counting down.
TCCGGCTGCCTGCATCTCTTATAGACATATAGAGAAGTCCAAGTACGTCCTCCCCCTTTTGATAATAGTAATTGGTGTCCATAAGATTTTTGTTATTATTTGCCCATGATAATGCTGCTTTTTTGTCCTGAATTATATCATCGATCAGCGCACTCCATACACCAATTGTCAAGCTTCCATCTATATATGCAGGGAATATTTCTCTGTCAACAGTAATCTCACCACTGCTTACCAGCAGCTTGAGTGCACAATCCGCCAGCAGAGTTCTCATGACCATCTCAGTCACACATATATTCTGCCTCTCCAGCTTATCCACCAGACTTTTTACTGTGTCTGTACTCTCGCAAATGTCTGACACATATCTGTCATACAATCCTTTGCCGGACACATACCGCTTATTTCGCCGGCTTCTGAGCGACCTTCGTTCGCCAGTTTCCAGTGACTGTTTCAGATTACTTACGTACTCCTCTGTGAAATACATCTGACCGGCCGAATCTATGCCCTGTGATTCAATTTTCCCAAGTCTGAGCCAGTTCCGCCCCGTTGCCCTCGATATTGAAAGCTGCTGACACAATCCATCCAGCGTTATGTATTCCTCACTCATACACAGCCCCTCGTTTCTTCATATGTCTGCCTCATATGCTTTTCCTGATCATATTCAAATATATTCATACGCAAAATCTCCGCCTTATTCTTCTTCAAAAAATCAGCCAGAATATTATTCCTGCTCTTATGAAAAATGTGATATAAAAGCATGAGAAATTCGCAAATTATAGATACGTTGGAATGGTCCGTTTCTTACGTTCGGACTCATAGAAACCTTCGACTTGAAACCTATGCTTTGAACGGATTGTAACACCTCGCCCAGCCTTTGTCTATACTTTAGGCAAAACTCTCCAAAACGGAGAATTATGACTCTGGCTGAGGTTCTTTGGATGGCTCTACACAGCCAGAACCCGCAAGCTGTCTCTTAAATATAGTTCTAAATATCAATCTCACAAGTGGTCCGCAATAGCAGAGCTGCCAGAGCAGTGCAACAGGGAGATTCATTCCCCATGTCTGGATAAATGTACCAACACTTGGTGAATCCTTGAACAAAACAGTTGCTATAAGGCTCATGATTGGACACATCATTATGCAGATGTAGAATGATATCATGAAGGTTATCACCTGTGGTCTGTCAGTCGGTCTCACAATCTTGAACGCAAGCATCGGTGCAAGCTTTCCAACCACTAAAAGCTCAAGCATAATAGCTATCGGCCACATGATCGGCATCTCATGAAGTGCCATGACAAATGTCTGATTGGTGAAACCTCCTGTGCTTAATGCTACATTGTAGCAGATCATTCCATAGACCATGAACATGGCCATGATTGTTGTGAATACAAATTCCTGTAATTTGTTTTGTGGCATAATAATTTCCTCCTTACGAAAATAATATTGAGCATGCGCATTCAAAAGCGCTTCGCGCAGGCGCATGCGTGCTTCTCAAGGATTCCTCCCGCTTACGCGGGCCCCTCCTTATGAAAATAAAAAGCCCAACGAAACTTTCATCTCGTTGAGCTTAACTGCGACTACCATTAATTGCCCCTAAAATAGCACACAAACTTTTATATTGCAAGCATTTTTCAGTTTTTTATATACAATTCAAGTGCTTACGCCTGCCCAGCTACGGCCTTCTTGCCTGTGTACAGCTGATAATATCTGCCCTTCATATCTATGAGCTGGTCGTGGGTGCCTCGCTCTATGATGCGTCCCTGCTCCATGACCATGATGCAGTCCGCGTCCTTGACCGTGGAAAGTCGGTGAGCTATGACAAATGACGTTCTTCCCTCCATGAGGGCATCCATTCCCTTTGAAACCATAGCCTCGGTTCTCGTATCAATGGATGATGTAGCCTCGTCCAGGATCAGTGCTGGTGGATCGGCAACCGCCGCCCTCGCAATCGCAAGAAGCTGTCTCTGTCCCTGACTGAGGTTTGAACCGTCCCCGGTGAGCACCGTGTTGTAGCCGTCAGGAAGTCGCTTTATGAAATCGTGAGCATTTGCAAGCTTTGCAGCCTTGATGCACTCCTCATCCGTGGCATCCAGCTTGCCATATCTTATGTTGTCCATGACTGTTCCTGTGAACAGATGTGTATCCTGAAGCACTATTCCAAGGCTTCGTCTGAGATCCGGCTTTCTGATCTTGCCTATGTTGATATTGTCATACCTTATCTTGCCGTCCTGTATATCATAAAACCTGTTTATCAGATTGGTTATGGTCGTCTTGCCCGCGCCTGTACTTCCGACAAATGCTATCTTCTGACCAGGCTTTGCATACATATTTATGTCGTGCAGAACTATCTTATCCGGATTGTAACCGAAGTCCACATTCTCAAATTCAACCTCGCCTGTGAGCTCCCTGTATGTGACCTCGCCAGTCTCATGCCTATGTCTCCATGCCCAGAGTCCGGTTCTCTCCTCGGTCTCCGTGAGATTGCCATCTGCATCCTTCTTTGCATTTACCAGCTCAACATAGCCCTCGTCCTCCTCTGGCATCTCATCCGTCATGGTAAATACCCTGTCGGCTCCGGCTGCAGCCATGACTATGGCGTTGATCTGCTGGCTTATCTGTGTAACCGGCATCGTAAAACTCTTGTTAAGCGTCAGGAATGCCACAAGCGTTCCTATGGTAAGACCTGACCATCCATTTACTGCAAGTACACCTCCAAGTACAGCGCAGAGAACATAGCTTATGTTTCCAAGGTTCGCATTCACCGGCATGGTAATGTTGGCTATCATATTTGCCTTGTAGGCGCTGTCCTGAAGAGATCTATTCAATTTGCAGAAATCGTCATATGCCTTTTCTTCGTGGCAGAACACCTTGACAACCTTCTGGCCGCTCATCATTTCCTCTATATAGCCATTTACCTTACCAAGATCCTGCTGCTGCTTCATGAAGTATCTTCCCGACTTCGCGCCCAAGCTCGACGTCGCCTTTATCATGATAAGCACCATGACGACCGACAGAACCGTGAGCGGTATATCAAGGACTATCATAGCAATGAGTGTTGAGATAAATGTGATGCTTGAGTTGATAAGCTGCGGCATACTCTGGCTTATGACCTGACGGAGTGTGTCAACATCATTGGTGTACACCGACATGATATCTCCGTGTGCATGTGTGTCAAAGAAAGATATCGGAAGGGATTCCATACGTTCAAAAAGTTCAACTCTGAGTCTCTTCATGGTTCCCTGAGTCACATTTACCATGATCCTGTTGTATGCGTATGCGCAGATGATTCCCAGCACAAGTATAAGTCCAAGCCCCAGCATCCTGTGGGTCAGGGGACCATAATCAGGTGAGCTCTGTTTCATCATCGGTTCAATATATACATCGATAAGTTTCTGCATGAACATCGATATACTCAGTATCGCAAGCGCCGATATAAGTATGCTGACCACAACCGTAATACATGCCAGCTTGTATTCCTTAAGAATATATCTGATCAGCCTTCCAAGTGCCTTCATGGGATTTTTGCCCTGATCCTTTCCAGGTCTCTTCAGCCCTGCATCCACTTTATCATCCATCTTATTTTCACTGTATTTCTCTGTATTTCCTGTCATTACACTGCCTCCTTTCCTTCATAATTAATTCATCTTCTCATCGAAATCACCGCCGCCAGACATCTGTACGTCGTAGATCTCCTTATATATCGTGTTGTTCTTTAACAGATTCTCATGTGTGTCAAAGCCGCTGACCATTCCGTTATCCAGAACTATGATCCTGTCAGCATCCTGCACACTTGATATTCTCTGGGATATGATGATCTTGGTGGTGTTCGGTATCTTGGTTGCAAATGCCTGCCTGATCTTCGCATCCGTAGCGGTGTCAACTGCGCTTGTGGAATCATCGAGAATGAGTACCTTCGGGCTCTTGAGCAGCGCTCTGGCAATACAGAGTCTCTGCTTCTGACCACCAGACACGTTGCTTCCGCCCTGCTCGATCCAGGTGTTATATCCATCCGGCATCCTGTCTATGAACTCATCCGCACAGGCAAGCTCGCACACCTCACGGCACTCATTCTCCGTGGCATCCGCCTTGCCCCATCTCAGATTATCAAGTATCGTACCCGAAAACAGCACATTCTTCTGGAGCACAACCGCCACTTCATTTCGGATGACCTCCATATCGTAATCACGCACGTCATGTCCTCCGACACAGACCGAACCACCGTCCGGTTTCACATCGTAAAGTCTGCTTATCAGATTGACAAATGTCGACTTACCGCAGCCGGTTCCACCTATCACACCAACTGTCTCTCCAGACTTTATGTGAATGTCAATATCCTTCAGCGTGTCCTCTGCACTTCCTGCCTTATATACAAAATCAACATGGTTAAAATCTATTCTTCCATCAGGGACCTCCATGATCGGCTCATCAGGATTGGTCATGGTAGGTGTCTCCTCAAGGACCTCAGATATTCGTCTCATACTTGCCATACTCATGGAGATCATGACAAATACCATGGACAGCATCATCAGCGACATCATCATGCTCATGACATAGCTGAAAAGTGATGTAAGATTTCCAGTTGTCATGCTACCACTGACTATGAAGTGTGCTCCGATCCACGACAGGAGCATCATACATGTAAAGATGACAAACATCATGATAGGATTGTTGAAAGCCAGCAGACTCTCAGCCTTTATGGACAGTTCCGCAAGAACCTCTGCTGCCTTCCCAAACTTCTTATCCTCATATTCTTCCCTGACAAATGCCTTTACAACTCTTATCGCTGATACATTTTCCTGAACACTGGCATTCAGGTTGTCATAGTTCCTGAATACCTCGTCAAATATAGGTGTTACCTTGAATATGATGAAGAACAATCCAAATGCAAGAACCACAAGTGCTGCCACAAATACAAGTGACAGCTCCACGTTGATTGTAAAGCACATTATCATACTGCAAATGAGCATGAGTGGCGCACGGACTGCGATTCGTATGAGCATCTGGTACGCGTTCTGTACATTTGTCACATCAGTTGTCATTCGTGTTATAAGACTTGCGGTGCTGAATTTGTCAATGTTGGTAAATGAAAACTCCTGCACATTCCTGTACATGCCCTCCCTCAGGTTGCAGGCAAATCCTGTCGATGCGCTGGCAGCAAATTTGCCCGCCATCACTCCAAAGAAAAGGCTCAGGAAAGCCAACACAAGCATGAGTCCGCCATACATATACACCTTGCTCATGTCCTGTCCGTTGATTCCTTCGTCAATTATTTTGGCGGTCACAAATGGAATGAGGATCTCCATAAAGACCTCTGCCGCCGTAAATACAGGTGTGAGTATTGAGTCCTTCTTGTACTCGCCCACCTGACCAAGCAATGTTTTGATCATTCTATTTCCTCCTTGTTTCGGTTTGAAATGCTGACAGAATCCTCAGATGCACAAAATCAGGAACTTGATTTATGATATGCGATATCTGATCGTCAGCTATGTGTGATTTAACGCAAGTTGCATAAATATTAATACTTCTATTTTTTAATGTCAATAGTATACAGAGGCGTTTTGTTTGTGAAATTTCTGTGTATTTAAAGTATTTAAAGACATATTAAAATAAGGCATATGAACATCTTTTTAGTCCATATGCCTCATTTTATAGAGATCTAATATGTAATTTCCGCTCTAACAGCCATTTCATTCAAAGCCATCAATGGGTCTTGAACCTTTTCTTAACACAAATTCCTGCAACCCCCACTATTGAAACAAACATAAGAATCACATACAACTGCAAGTCTGTACTGTCACCAGTTTTTGGAGATGATTGTGTTGTTTTATCCGTTGTACTTGTCTCCTGTGTTTTATTGGTTGTACCTTCCGAAGGCTCCTGTGTTGTACTGGTTGTGTCTTCCGAAGGCTCCTGTGTTGTACCGGTTGTGTCTTCCGAAGGCTCCTGTGTCCCCGTTGTCTTCTCGTTTACTGTAAAATGAGCTGTCGCTGTTCCGCTCTCAGAGACAATGCCAAGTGTATGCTCACCCTCCGAAAAACCGGCAACATAATCCTCTTTCAATGTTACGATTATACTTCCAGATTCCACCGTATAATTACTCTCATCTATGGTCTTTCCGTCAACCTCAACACGAATAAAATCCCTGTATGCAGCATCAGATGTGAATGATAGTGCATTCTTCGCACCTGCTGTTACTGTCGCTCCGTCTCCCTTGATAATAACAGGGGCAAGTTTCGCAAGCACTGTGTCTTCCTTTTTAATTTCATTTTCTGCTTCTTCATCACTAAAATACTTATTACATTTATCACAGAACCAATATGTGCTGTTTCCTTCTTTTGCAGCAGTAGCAGCTTGCTTTTCTACTTTTTCCATATCGTGACCGGCGTTTTCTGCTGTCCGTACATTTTCCTTTGTTTGAGATTCAAAAGCAGAATTTTCAAATGTCACACTGTATGTAGTTAATTCTGGCAATACGCAGTTCTTTTCCTGTATTACTGTTGCTGTTGTATCTGCTGTCTCACTTTCTACGCCATCACATGCTGTACATTTTCTTTCTGCTGTACAGTGTTGATTGTCTGTGCTCCATGTGTATGTTACATCTCCATAACTATGACCTACTGCCGGAATCTCCGTATAGGTGGTGTAATCACAGTTACTGCAGGTATCGTAAGTTTCCCAACCGTTTGCGGTACAAGTCGCCGCCTGTGCATCGTGATGTACGAGGTCGTGACCCGTAGCTTGGATCGTCTCTGTTTTTATTCTGCCGCATCCAATGCAAGTATACTTTCTCTCCCCCTCTGTTGTGCAGGTTGGAGAAATAGTTATAGTGCCATTATCCCAAATATGTATTCCAACATCGCCCTTTTCTGCGCAGACATTACACTCATGCCAATGATTGTTTTCATCCGAAATCCAGTTTGAGTTCCAATCATGTCCGAGAGGGGTGGATGTTCCTCCGCAGATCGTGCAAGTCTGTCCGCTTGTGCAGGTTGCCGTTCCGCTCCACACATGCGCAGAACGTGGATTGGTGATATTAGTGCCACATTCTGTGCAATAAACGTGATGCCAATGATATCCAGCGTCTTTGTATTCATAAGTTTCGGTTGTTCTTACCCATTTACCACAGATGTCGCAATAGGCTTTGCCCGCATATGCCGGTATCCGCAGCAGCATCAGCACCATGCACATAGTGAGCAGGGTGGTCAAAATTCTTCTCTTCATATAGTTCCCTCCCTTAAAAATAAATCTGAGTTTGGTTAGTGATTTCTGTATATAAAGATTTTATCATTTTGACTTCTTCCATGTAATCTCCGTTTCGATACGAAAATGTATATTTTCCTATTTCAGCATATAATTTTTCAGCTCATCCCTCTTATTTATATTCATTTTTTCATAAATCCTGCTCAGATAAGTTTTAACCGTATTGGGTGAAAATCCCAGATAATCTGCAATTTCCTGATTATTCCAATCTCGGCTTGCCAGCATTGCAATCGAGAATTCCACTGTGGATAATGCATCCGTCACTGAATTTCCTGACATAGGATTGTGGATTGACATCCATCCCCTGCTAAAGGCAATGACTTTATCAGATAATTTGTTATATAGTTTTGAATCCTCCTTGCGGATACATGACTCCAGAAGTCCCTGCAGCAAACCATGATGTTCAACGAAAGGTTCCAGAAATTCGTCTTCTTTCGCCACGTTCCACGCCAGCATCAATGCATCTTTTGCTTTCTGCTGATTTTTCAGATTCATCTGACACATTGCAATCATACAATACAGATAGATCATACTAATAGGATATATATCATCCCTGAACATCAATGCTGCCTCGCAAATTCCAAGTGCCCTGCCATACTCGCCTTTTAAATATGCCATGTGAGCTATTACATAGGCAGAAAACAGCTTAATTCCAGGCGGCAATGTTACTGCATAAAGCTCCACATCCGGAAGTTCATCCACCGAAAGATGCAAAAGCACAGAGGACATATATCCCGCAAATACACTGACAGCCCTGTCCTCAGCGGATGAAGGATTTTTCGTCTCTTTTTCAAGACATTTCTGAATCTCCCTCAGTCCTTTCCTTGATGCAGCTTCTCTGCCAAGTGTCAGATTAGAGTATACATATAACAGGCAGGATGACATCTTCAATTTTATATTATGGCTCATCAGATAACGTTCTGCTATATGATTGCACTCCTCCGCCTGCCCGGTAAAATAATAGTATTCAGCACGTGCTATCTCCTGAAAATCCCTGTCTTCAAAACTGTCTACCATCTTTTTCGCTTCACCCGGCTGAAATGCTGCATTGATCAACGGCAGTATGGTATATTCACTCATAATCGTATCCCTCCAAACCAACGATCCGCCAAATCATTTATCAATCGCTCTAAGTATAAATCCTGCTGCCACTCCAGCTGCCACGCCTACCACTATTCCGCCAATGATATCTGTTGGGAAATGCACATACAGATACATTCTTGAGAACGCTATGAGGATCGCTATCACACAGGATATTGCGCCCAGCAGTTTCTTCCTGCTCATGAACAACGCCGTGACAGCCGCAAATGACGCCGCCGTGTGTCCCGATGGGAAGGAGTAATCCGTTGGTTTCTTCACTATCAGATCTGTAAAATCCGCCACATCATATGGTCTTGTTCTGGCGACAAGATTCTTTAACAGGCAGTTGGTTATAAGAAGATCAAGGATAAGTGCGATGGCCATGCACAGCCCTGCCTTCCTCGTCTTTGGAATAATCAGCAGCACAGCCGCCAGCACTATCCACAGTATTCCCGCATTTCCAAGGGATGTGATCGCCACCATGAGCTTGTCAAGCCATGGGGTATGTATATTCTGGAGAGCGTCAAGGACTTCTATCTCCCACATCAGAAGTTACCTCCGTTCCAGCCCCAGTCATGTACGCCGTGGTAAGTCACGTACACCGCATTTCCCGGAATTCCAAGCACATCCGCAAATATATCGCAGATCTTTCCTGTCATGGCATCACATGCCTTCGGAGTCACATCACCGAATACGCTGACTTCCACATATGCACCCTTATCAAGTTTCTTTCCACCCATGAACAGGTCGTATCCATCGTTGATGCCGATCATAAGGTAGCTCTCCGTCTTGTTCATCGTTGTTATCGCCTGACCGAGACTGCTCTTAAGAGTCTCCTTCTGGTCATCGCTCATCTTCACTGTAACCTTTGAATCTATAAATGGCATTTCTTTGTCCTCCTAAATTATATTATTCATATAAAATATATACACGACTTTTGTAGACATTTGTCTTTGTATGCTATATTGTGGCAGAATCATAATAGCACTACCAAATCAGGGGAATACGATGCCGCCGGTCCTTAGGTGGCGCAACAGGCGGCACCTTAGTACCGTTGCAGGCTGAGTTAAGCGGGAGCGACCCCTGATTGGTATGCTATTATGATTCTGCCACGTTAATAACTATCCCAGGCAAATGTCTACAAAAAGTCCTCAAATTCAATCTCAGACGGCAGTCTCAGATCTCCTCTCGGGCTGACCGACACGGTTCCAACCTTCACACCGTCCGGCATACAGTTCCTCTTGAACTGCTGGCGGAAGAATCTCGTGTAGAATACCTTCTGCCATTTATCGATCTCGCTGTCTGAGAAATTGTACTCGTCACTCTGTCTTACAGCCTCCTTGCACAGCTCATTTACCTCCTCAGGTGACATTCCATATCGCAGCGTATAATATAAGAAGAAATCGTGCAGGATGTATGATCCCACGGTGTCCTCCGTCTTCTGCGCGATGGTTCCGTCCGGGTTCGGTGGCAACAGCTCCGGGCTGACCGGTGTGTCTATAATATCGTCTATGATCGGCGCGATGCCCGCAAATCCGTCAACCTCCATGAAGTGTCCGACTTCGTTCACAAGTGAGCGCACCAGCGTCTTTGGTATACTTGTATTCACTGCATACATGCTCATATGGTCGCCGTTGTAGGTGCACCAGCCAAGTGCCAGCTCCGAGAGATCTCCGGTTCCAACCACGAATCCGCCCTCCTTGTTAGCGACATCCATGAGTATCTGCGTTCTCTCCCTCGCCTGACAGTTCTCGTAAGTTATGTCATGCACGCTCTCATCCTGTCCGATATCGGCAAAATGCTGTCTCACCGATGCAGCTATGCTTATCTCTCTGCTGTCACAGCCGAGCAGTCTCATGAGTTCCGTGGAGTTATTCTTCGTCCTGTTTGTCGTTCCAAATCCCGGCATGGTGATTCCCACGACAGTTGTGGATGGAAGTCCCGCATTCTTCACCGCCTGTGCTGAAACCAGCAAAGCCAGTGTGGAATCAAGTCCGCCTGACACTCCCACGACCACACATTTGCAGTGGGTCGCCTCTATCCTTCTCTGAAGTCCGGCAACCTGCATCTTAAATATCGCCATGCACCTCTCAAGCTTATTTCCCGATGGGACAAATGGTGTCATCTTCACCTTCATGAGCACATTCCCTTTGTCCATGAGTGGGGTATCGCACACCACCGTCTCATACTTTCTGAATGCGAAATCACGCTTACAGTCGGCAAATGATTTGTTTGCTATCCTGTCATGTCTGATCTTGGTGAGACTTATATCCCTTATCAGTACTCCGTCCTCAAATGGCTTTACCTCGCCGAGGAGCTTGCCGTTCTCGTACATCAGATTGTGTCCTGAAAATACCAGATCTGATGTGGACTCATACATTCCAGCGGACACATACACATATCCGCACAGGCAGTCCGATGACACACTTCCTATCAGCTTGTGCCTGTATGCAGCCTTTCCGATGACCTCATTTGACGCGGAAAGGTTGAGTATGACCTCAGCTCCCGCCATGGCTAGAAGTCTTCCCGGCGAAACTGGAGTCCATGCATCCTCACATATCTCTATGCCAAGCTTGACTCTCTGGTCTCCGCTGCCCATCTCTATCATCACATTGTTGCCAAACAGCACTTCACTGCCAACAGCCCTGTCCCCGGCTTTCTTTGAACCGGCATTGTATTCAAGCTCATCTCCATCATCTTCCGGGTCCATGAGATTGACCATCACCGCATCATACTTTCTGGCTGAGAACCATCTCTTCTCGTAGAACTCACCGTAGTTTGGAAGGTAAGTCTTCGGCACGATGGCCACGACTCTTCCACCCTGCAGGAACGCCGCACAGTTGAACAGCTCTCCGTCCACCTCAAATGGCAGACCGACCACCAGTGCCGACTGACCAGTACATGTAGCCATGGCAAGCTGAAGAAGTCCTCTTCTCGCACCATCTATGAGTTTTCTATTCTCAAACAAATCCGCACAGGTATATCCCGTGATAGACAGTTCCGGCGTCACTATGACATCCGCAGCATCCTTATACTCTTCATATATATCCATTATCTCTCTGACATTACCGCTGACACTTCCGATGTGGACCTTCGGCGTAACGGCTGCCACACGCAGCATATTCTTCATTGTTACCTCCTTGTAAAATCTCATTTGATTTTGCCTTTTCATAACATTTACACTTTACCACCCGGAGACATTTATTTCAACGAAGTTCACAACTTGATGAGTCTCTATTTTCGGTCATTTCCCAGTTCAGGGCTTGTCCGCCGGGTGTCAGATAACTTTGTGTTTTTTATCTTTTGGCGAAAATGCTTTAAAAAAAGGCTCCCGGACATATCATTGCGCCGGGAGTCTTTTTTCTGCCATGCAGACATCCAGTGACATACGTTTTATCCGCCATCACTCAACACTGCATCTATATATTATAATGTACTGATTACTTTCCAAGTGGCTTGCCTGTGAGCTTCTCATATCCCTCAAGGTAGATGTCGATGGTCTTCTGAGCGACATCCTCTGGAAGCTTCCAGCCCTTGTCAGGATTAGCCTTCAGCCAGTCACGTGCGAACTGCTTGTCAAATGATGGCTGGCCATGACCTGGCTCATATACATCTGCTGGCCAGAATCTTGAGCTGTCAGGTGTAAGCATCTCATCGCCGAGAACGATATTGCCATTCTCATCGAGACCAAACTCAAACTTTGTATCTGCAATGATGATTCCTCTTGTAAGTGCGTACTCTGCACACTTCTTGTAAAGTGTGATGGTGTACTCCTTGAGCTTTGAAGCGTACTCCTCGCCCTTGCCAGGGAAGTACTTCTCAAGGTGAGCAATGCTCTGCTCATATGATATATTCTCATCGTGATCGCCAATCTCGGCCTTTGTTGATGGTGTGTAGATAGGCTCAGGAAGCTTATCAGACTCCTTTAATCCCTCTGGGAGCTTGATTCCACATACTGTGCCGTTCTCCTTGTAGCTTGCCCAGCCGCTTCCTGTGATGTATCCACGAACGATACACTCGATTGGAAGCATCTCAAGCTTTCTGCACATCATGCTGTTGCCGTCGAACTTCTCCTGCTGGAAGAACTCAGGCATATCCTTTACATCAACTGAGATCATGTGGTTAGGAAGAATGTCCTGTGTCATGTCAAACCAGAACTTTGACATCTGTGTCAGAACTGTTCCCTTCTTGGAAATTACATTGTCGAGGATGACATCGAAGCAGCTTATACGGTCTGTAGCTACCATGATCAGGCTGTCTCCATTGTCATAAATCTCACGTACCTTACCTTCTTTGATTGGCTTTAATTCCTGCATTTTTTTATCTCCTTGATATTTGTATTAATACCTGTTAGAAATTGTATTCATATAAGTGTGTATCACTTTTTATGGTTGCTTGTCAAGGCTTTGACAGCCCTCAAAAATTTTTTCTCAAAATTTGTCAAGGTTTATGCGCCTCACGGGATTTTTATTGTGTAAAAGCACATTTTTCATCTTTACAATATCATTTGTGATGACTATAATAACAGAGCACAATATCTAGTGGGTGCTTCACATTATTTCCACCAAATATATTGTGTTTACATATTTTTTCTTTATAAATAATTCCATGCGGCACAGGCAGCCGCATCTACTATATTACGTCGAACCAGACCTGATTGGCCTGATTTCAGTTAACTTGAATGATTGGAATATTACGATTAAATTTACCATTGAATTGGAAGAGGGAGGCTATTGCTGTGTCAGAGGAAGCTAAAACACACGTACACGTAATCAAAAGGAATGGAGAAGAGGTGACATTTGACCTGTCAAAGATCGAGAATGCCATCAAAGCTGCCAACAATGAGGTTGACAAACTCCACCAGCTCAACGAATATCAGGTTCACGCCATCGCGGACAACCTGGAGAAACAGATAGAATCAATGTCCCACGCAGTTCACGTGGAGGACATTCAGGATATGGTCGAGACCGGTATCATGGAGATGAGAGGATATGAGGTTGCACAGAAATATGTGCGTTACCGTTACAAGAGAGAGCTCGCACGTAAGTCCAACACCACGGACAACGGAATCCTTGCGCTCATAGACCATATGAACGAGGAAGTCAATCAGGAAAACTCCAACAAGAATCCGGTGATCAACTCGACACAGCGTGACTACATGGCCGGTGAGGTATCCAAAGATCTGACCAAGAGAATGCTTCTGCCTGAGGATATAGTTGAGGCACATGAGGCCGGAATCATACATTTCCATGATTCTGACTACTACGCTCAGAAGGAGCACAACTGTGACCTCATCAACCTTGAGGATATGTTGCAGAACGGAACAGTGATAAGTGAGACCATGATCGAGAAGCCGCACAGCTTCTTCACGGCATGCAACGTCACCACGCAGATCGTGGCACAGGTTGCCAGCAACCAGTACGGCGGACAGACATTTACCCTGTCCCATCTGGCACCATTTGTGGATGTTAGCAGGAAGAAGCTCCGTGCACAGGTCATCGAGGAGCGCAAGGACTGTGGCGAATCCCTTGATGATGCCATTATCGACAAGATAACAGAGAAGAGACTTCTGAACGAGGTCAAAAGTGGAATACAGACTATACAGTACCAGCTCATCACCCTGATGACATGTAACGGACAGGCACCATTTGTCACCATGTTCATGTACCTGGATGAGGTTCCTGAGGGACAGACAAGGGATGACCTGGCACTCATCATAGAGGAGGTCCTGAATCAGAGGATCAAAGGAGTTAAGAACGAGAAGGGAATCTGGATCACTCCGGCATTTCCTAAGCTCATATATGTTCTGGACGAGGACAACATCACCACAGATTCCAAATACTGGTATCTGACCGAGCTTGCCGCCAAATGCACCGCAAAACGTATGGTTCCTGACTACATCTCCGCCAAAGTCATGAGAGAGATGAAGGACGGCGACGTATATCCATGCATGGGCTGCAGATCATTTCCTACAAAGGAGGACGGCATCAGGAATCCTGATGGATCCCGCAAATATTACGGACGTTTTAACCAGGGCGTCGTGACCATTAATCTTGTTGATGTGGCATGTTCATCATACGGCGACATGGACAAATTCTGGAAGATCCTGGACGAGCGTCTTGAGCTTTGTCACAAGGCACTCAGATGCAGACATGAAAGACTGCTCGGGACCATATCAGATGTCGCTCCTATACTGTGGCAGCACGGTGCGCTGGCAAGACTTAAGAAAGGCGAGAAGATTGACAAGCTGCTCTTCGGCGGCTACTCAACTATTTCCCTTGGCTATGCCGGTCTCTGCGAAATGTGTGTCCGTATGATCGGCAAAACACATACATCCGAGGAAGGCAAGAAATTTGCGCTCGCTGTAATGCAGAAGCTCAACGACAAATGTGCTGAGTGGAAGGCTGCTGAGAATATCAGCTATTCCGTATACGGAACACCTATGGAGTCCACTACTTATAAATTTGCCAAGAATCTGCAGAAGCGTTTCGGCATCATCCCGGGCGTAACAGACAAGAATTACATAACCAACAGCTATCACGTACATGTAACCGAGCACATAGACGCCTTCAGCAAGCTGAAGTTTGAGTCAGAATTCCAGAAGCTGTCACCGGGCGGCGCCATCAGCTATGTTGAGGTTCCAAACCTCCAGAATAACATAGACGCAGTCCTTGAAGTCATGAAGTTCATATACGACAACATTCTCTATGCAGAGCTCAACACCAAGAGCGACTACTGTGAGAAATGTGGCTATGACGGCGAGATCAAGATCGTGACAGACGATTATGGCAAGTTGGTGTGGGAGTGCCCTAACTGCGGCAACCGCGACCAGAACACTCTCTTCGTTGCAAGACGTACCTGCGGTTATATCGGAACCCAGTTCTGGAATCAGGGACGTACACAGGAGATCAAGGACAGAGTCCTTCACCTGTAGAATTAGTCAGCTTAAAACTGATACTTTCAAATAAAAATACAGACAGCACAATTGTGAATGAAGTGACCTCAAAAAACAATTGACTGTCTGTATTTTTATTACTTTCTTATAACTACAATATCTAGCATACCCTCATGTAAGCGGCATCATCTGCAAAATCCGGCTGATCCGAAACAAACTTTATAACATCTGCGGATTTTACGCCTGGATTTCTTTTGATATAAGCAGTGAGCATTTCTAATCTTGCCGCATTCTTCTGAGCATAATGCTCCATAGCCGAGACAAACTCAAAATAAGAATCATCTATATTGTTGAGCAGTTTTCTTAATTCTTCCATAACTACGCCCCCTTACATTTCTATTCTCATATATATATATATATTATAGTTATCATATCCATGATTCTCAAAATAATACCAATATGGTTTATTATCTATTCCATACGAAATATGTACTGCGTATGTTTTTCCTTCGTATTTACTATAATTCGTATTTATTTCTCTGCAGATTTTTGCATATTCTGCCCTATCCAAGATAAATGTATTATAAACAAATCTCACAACTTCTCCTATCATTCATAATATCATCTGCACATAAATTACACAAGCTAACACCAAAACATATTATATACCCTAATTTGTGATAATTAATGCAAATGTAATTTTTGATAGATTTAGATGTAATAATCCGTTTAATACGTCTCCCACAACTTCATCTTCTTGGCATTATCCACTATGTCAATGCAGCTTCCGTCAATTGCATTTATACATATAATCTGGGATATCTCCCCTACCGTGTCCTGTCCCCGAAGCTCCTCGCTCTGTGTAAATATCCATGCAGGAATGTAGCAGAGCTTTCCATCGTCATCTGCTGTCGCCATGTATCTGAGTGCCACGTTGTTGAACTGAACCTTGCCATATCTGGTCTGGTATTTCTCATAATATGTTGCAATGCCCTCATTTGCCTTTGCGATCATGTCGTTCCAGCTCATGAGTTCCACATCCTCCGCCTGCAGGGATGAAGGATCTGTGTAAAGCTGGGAAAACATATCTACAACTCCATCATCATCAATATTTAATGTTACACTGTCACCAGGCTCAAACATATAGCCATTCTGTGTCTGGAGATTGTCAACGTTATATAATTCGCCCTCTCTCTCCTTTGCTCCGTATATAGACCTGCTGAGCGTTACCGAGTATCCACTCACCTTGGTCTGCTTTACCTCGCCATTGTCATCCGACCATATTCTGGCAAGCGGCTCTGTCTTTGTACTCTCCATACCGTCTATCCCCATCTTTGAGAGGAAATTCATCGCTTGGGATATGGCATCGTTCTCCGTGAGTTTGCTCTCATTTGTGACATTGGTCAGATCTATGTCTGTGGCATTGCTGATGCCCGTCACATAGGTGTATGTTGCGCCGCTCACACCATCCAAAAGCTTGTTTTCCTCACTCTCGGATTTGTAAAATGATATATACACACCTGCGTCTGTATTGTCATCCTCACCGCCATACTGTGATATACTCACCGTATATTCCTTGTCTCCATATTTGCCTGTATACGATGAATACGGATCATCATAATTCTCCAGCAAAGGAAGTGAATCCGGTGCATCTGCCATCTGCTTCTTGTATGTCTCTATCTGGGTATCATACCAGGCATCCGACGAATCATCCCCCTGCCCCTGAGCCTCCTTCTTAAACTTCTCTGTACTCTCTATCATACTCTTCAGCTCATCCTTGGTCTGCACTCCATCCTTGCGGATATATATGCCCTGGGACTTGTCCAGGAGTCCCTCGACAATGCTCTGTATCTGTGCAGCATCAAGCTTCATAGTGCTGTAATATACCCTCTTCATGGAATCCGTATCAGGAATATCTATCGAACCGGAACAGCTTATCTCTGACAAGCCCGAATTGCCCACATCAAATGTCTCATCACACTTCTCCGGGATTCCCAGACTCTTTGCAAGGCTGCCACCCGCATCGTTACTGCCATCATCACTGTATCCACTTGCCGAACCCGACTCTCCATCCAATGTATAATCAACCTTTTTATTTCCACATCCTGTCATCTGCATCGCCATCACTCCTGCCAGCACACATGCCGCTATTCTTGTCGCTCTCTTTCCCATGATTATCTTCCTCCTTGTCATTTCGCAAATATTCATATATTAGACATTTCATCTGACCATATCAGCACATTTATTTTGATATGGTTTTTGTTCCTGCCCCAGTCTCCGGGTCTGTTCCGTACCATGTCTCAAGACATTTTGCAGTCTCAATTATATCTACACAGCTTCCATCCACTGCGTTTATGTACACAAGCTGCACTATATTATCGTATGCGCCATGCTCCTCTGAGATGTCATTATTTTCAGACTGGGTCAGTACCCATGCCGGTATGTACACAAGCTTTTCTCCATCCTGTATACAGGGAACATACATAAATTCCACATTGTTAAACCGCACCTCTGAATAGGCGGTAGGATATTTTTCATAATATTCCACTATGCTCTCGTCAGCCTTATTCACCATATCTTCCCAGCTTAGGAGATCCACCTTTTCCCTGACAAATGAATCCGTATCCGTACTTAAGGTTGCTCTCACATTAAACACTCCGCTGTCATCCACACATACGAATATCCTGTCACCCTCGTACATGACGTAACCATTTTTATTCTTCAGGTTATCCACTCCTGTCGGGTCTATATAGGCAGTATCCACTCCGCCAATCTGTATTCCAAATTCGAACATGTACCCATTCTTTTCAGCTTTTATAATTTCAAATCCGCTGTCCAGCCACGACCTCACCACAGCCTGACTTCCGCATTTTGCCATTCCGGATATTCCCATCCTATCCAGAAATGCCTGAGCTTCATGCTCTGCTGTATTTTCATCTATCCCACATTTATTTTCCTGGTCTTCAATATCGCCGCCAAAATAGTTTTGCCCGGCGGTCTCCGTCATCACTGCATCTTCCACATCTGCAAGATATTTCTGCTCCTGATCACCCGCCGGCTCATATACTATGCTTACCCTGCCAGATGCATCTGCTGTGTCATCCCCGGATATCCACAGGCTGTACTGTTCACCGTCATGCTGGCCTATGTATATCTTATTTGTCGTATATTCTCTGACCGGCGTATACGAATCGGGGGCTTCCTTCATCCGATTCTTCGTCTCTGCTATGTCACTCTCATATATCTCCGCAACATCCTGCTGCCCTTCTTCCAGCGCCTGCTGCCTGTACACCTCTATGAGGTCTATCTCCTTCTGTATCTCCTCCTTCGTCATATTCTCGTCGCCGTCATCACGGCAATATATTCCCTGGTCTTTGTCAAATACACTCTCCACCATGTCCTGTATCCTCGACGTATCCATCCTCATCCTGTCAAAGCTTACAGTATACGCCCTGTCCACATTTGCAACCTGTATGTCATCATCCACAAGACTTATCTCCGAAAGCTTTGAATGACCGGTATCAAATGTTAGATCACAGCTATCAGGAACGCCAAGCCTTATACCGAGTGGTCCTCCGCCATGATCCTCCTCAATGGAATCACCATATATGTATTCTGTCCTGCCCTCATCACCGCTCGACCTGTTCTCACAGCCACATATGCCACATACGGCAAGTACAGACATGACCAGCGCAGTTTTCCGCCACGAATTTCCTGACATTTTCTGCCTCCCTTCACATTAAACTTCAGAAATGTCTCTGCTCATAATGTATTGTAAAATGGGTGTACATTAAGAAACAATTGCCGGGAACTTTAAGATATTCTTAAGACGAAAAAATCCCTTCCGTATGATGTACCTAATCATACGGAAGGGATCTATAATCCACATTATATTTAGAATTTGAAAAACATCAGCAGGAGTATGATTCCCACAAGCGTGAGTGCCGCTCCCACCAGAAAGGCTATCTTAAACCACTTCTCATCACCTGTCACCCTGTCAAATGTATCATCCTCAACCTCAACAAAGCTGAGTGCCGTCATGGTCATAAGCCCAAGTCCGGTAAAAATCGCAGATGAAGCAGGTATCCTTATGGCCGGTATAACCCACAATATAAAATATACTACATCACATCCAAGCAATATAAACAGCTTTTTTCCATACTTCTCAAGCATAACCCTCGATCTCCTTAATATAACACTTAACCTGTATCATAACACCTTATATGTGTTTACTCAAGCTTTCCGACTTTTTGTTCTTAAGCCTCCTTATTATGTCATCACATCCACAGACTGCGCTTATTCCCACCGCAATCCCCAGCACGAACAGCATTGTGGAATTGCCATATGCGCTTGCGGCCTTCCAGTCTGAATCAAATGCCGCGCTCAGTGTGTAATAGAGCGGAGCCCCCGGCAGAAGCGGAATGAGTCCGACTATAAGATACTGATTTGCCGGTGCTTTCATGACCCTTGCCGCTATCTCAGCATATATGGCAGCCCACAGGCTTGCCGCAAGAGATGGAATAAATACGTCATCTATGATATTTCTGACCAGAATGTATACTATCCATGTGCACATTCCATTGACCGCCGCCGGTATCACATTCCGCCTGCCAAGATTGAACATAAGCGCAAATCCCAGTGATCCCAGAAGCGCAGTGATTATCTGTACCGCCATTTGCCATTCCTCCTGTTGTTATCTGCAGATAAATACCGCCAATGCAAATCCGCAGGCTATGCCTGCCGCCCACAGCACTGACTCAACCAGTCTCAGGCTTCCAGTTATCGTATCACCGACAAACATGTCCTTCACTGCATTTGTCAGCGCAAGTCCCGGGATCAGCAGCATTATATCTCCTATCATGACCTTGTCCTCATGTATTGGAAGCACGTTCCCCGCCAGTCCTATCAATACACCCGTGGCAAATGAACACAGGAAATTAAACAGTATGTTGTTGGTACATATCGGGGCGAAATACATCTGCATCAGCCATATCCCCACAGCAAATGCCGCCGCCATAGCTCCATCAAGTATGGTTCCGCCGAAGAATACCGCAAGCGCCCCCGCCGCCAGCACGCTTCCCACGCACACCCGGAGTCTCGGCGCTGATGCCTGCTCTATCTCTTCAATTCGTTCTTTCAGGCCCTCAGTGGCTAGTGGCTGTCTGCAATACTCTCTGCTCAGGGCATTTATCCGCTCCAGCTTCCAGAAGTCCGTCTTTGTCCCATCCCTGGTTCCTCTGGTCATGGAGCACACCGATCCATCCGGCATGTTCATGGTACATACCAGAGTGGATGTAATAGCAAATACGTCCATACGCTCTGCTCCATAAGCAGCTCCCATTCGTCTGAGTGTATCCTCCACTCTCTTCACCTCCGAGCCATTCCGGATCATCATGGCTCCCACATCCATGAACAGGCCGAGCATTTTCACATCCTCCGGACTTCCCTGAGGCATATCCCGCAGCTTCTCCATTCCGCTGTGCCTGTCAATATCCGCCATACCCATATGCCACCATCCTTTTTGTACAGATATACCTCATGCCATTATCTATCTCATTGGAACCTGCTGGAAGTACTGGTGTCTTCTCTCATCCACCATTTTCTCCAGTTCCTTCTGATTGTGGTTATATATCTTATTTATCTCATCGTTGTATCCTATTATTATGTATGGAACCATGCTTTCTATGTATGCAAGGGTGTCATCACAGTCCTTCTCCTTCCTCATCGGAAGCGCCATTCCGCTGCCATCATTCAGCCTGACCTCGATCTGGTAAGACTTACCCGCCTTAATTCCGTACACTTTGTTCTGGTTTATGAGCTTATATACCCACATAAGCTCCCTGGTCTCGGCAAAATTCACCGTGTCACCCTTGATATACATGAAGAACTCGTTATTTAATCTGAGGCCATTCACTGCAGCACCTGATCTGTAAAACTGCTCTATCCTCTCCATCTCATATTCAGGATTTGGCTTCTTCTTGCAGTAATCCAGTACGTCTCTTATGTTGCTCTGCCTTATTGCCAGGGATACAAACCATGCCGCAAATGCGAGGAACATCGCGGATCCAAGCCCTATCCATATCGATCCTTCATCTACCCCCATTGCTGCAGCAACACCGGAGATTCCGATTGCTGCAAATATCACTGCTCCAATAATACATTTTATCCTGTACTTTGTTCCAAGCTTCTTTATCATCTGTTTTAACCCCATTTTCTTAATTGTATTCAGTCATATTCCACCTTCATCAGGCAAAGTCCATGTGGAGGCGCCGTAGGCCCCGCCAGCTGCCTGTCCATCCCGGCTATGATCTCAGGAATATGCTCCGCACTCATATTCCCATATCCAACATCTACCAGTGTTCCGGTC
Organism: Coprococcus sp. RTP21281st1_F1_RTP21281_210402; assembly: GCF_040915325.1. Classification (NCBI taxonomy): domain Bacteria; kingdom Bacillati; phylum Bacillota; class Clostridia; order Lachnospirales; family Lachnospiraceae; genus Coprococcus; species Coprococcus sp. RTP21281st1_F1_RTP21281_210402. The sequence continues at coordinate 17,091 of NZ_JBCPDQ010000004.1, read as the reverse complement.
AGTATCCTCACCATGTTCTGCAAAAAGCCATTTCCATGGAATCTCATGTGGACGTAGTCTCCCTCCTTGACTATATCCACATCGTATATGGTTCTGACCGTGGATTTCTTCATCTTATTGTTGCCACAAAAAGATCTGAAATCATGCTTTCCGACAAGATACGATGCAGCCTTTTTCATCACATCCACATCAAGTGCACTGCCCTGCGGCACACACCACACATAATTTCTGTCAAATACAGGTTTCTCAGCACCTACATACAGCGTGTATTCGTAGACTTTACCGGTTGCATTCAACCTTGCATGAAACCTGTCCCCGGCCACAGCAACATCAAGCGCGCAGATATCCGCAGGCAGATATCTGTTCAGATAATCTTTTATCTCTTCCGGAGTCTTATCTGTTTCTAGCCTTCCGTTCGCCACCATGGCTCTGGCATGCACTCCCGCATCAGTCCTGCCTGCACCATGGATGTCGACCTTTGCGTCGACCATCCTGGTTAGGACCGCCTCTATTCGCCCCTCCACTGTATCCGCATTTGTCTTGCTCTCCCAGCCGTGATAACGTGTGCCATCATAGCTGAAAGTAAATCTGTAATTTACCATATGTCCTCTCCAGGGACCTGCTCGCCTGTGTCTGCCTCAAATTCCTTTACCTGTTCAAGCCAATATTGCTTATCTTTTTCTGTTATCGGTCTTATGACTTTACATGGATTTCCAGCAGCTATCACACCATCCGGAATATCCTTTGTGACAACCGACCCTGAGCCTATGACAACATTTGAACCTATGGTCACACCCGGATTGATGACCGTATTGCCGCCGATCCATACATTATCGCCTATTGTGACCGGCTTGCCAAGCTCCACACCGGCATTTCTGATCATCGCATCTATCGGATGACTTGCGCAGTATATATTGACCCTTGGTCCCAGAAATGCATGATCTCCAATGATGACGTCACACTGATCCAGAACTATCAGCCCTGTATTTGCATAGAAATAGTCTCCCACATGTATATTTGTTCCATAGTCGCAGTAAAATGGCGGCTCTATGTAACACTCCTTTCCCATGTGTGCGAATAATTTTCCAAGATACTCGCCGGTTCTTGTCATTGTCTCAGACCTCGGAGCACCATTGAACTTATCAACCAGATCCTTCGCCTTCCCCTCCGGATCCCAGTCCACACATTTATATAACTTGCCAGCTTTCATTCTGCCAAACATTTTCTCTACTCTATCCATAGAATTTTCTCCTCGTATTATAATATTTACTCATCATGTTTATATCTGACTAAAAGATACCATTCTTTATGGCTGCAATCAACCGCAAATATAATTACTCGTAAATCGAATCCAATATAAGCAATAAACTGCTATCGTTAACAGAAAAACTGCTCTCCAGATATTATAATAAGCCGCGTGCCTGTATTCTGAATCGATAGCGTAATCGACTGAACTTCAGCGCTTATTGCCGGAGCGGCGCGCACAAACGCCCTTATCGTGCGCAGAGCGCAGTGCAAATATAAGCAAGCTGAAGTGACGGAAGATTAGTGTGATTCAGAATACAGGCACACGGCTTATTATGTCTGGAGAGCATTTTTTCGTCCGTCCTCAATACACATAAAGGTACATCCCAAACCAATGCAGCGCAGCCCCCAGCATCACAAAGATATGCCAGATAAAGTGCGCCCCCTTGGTGTCCTTCACAAATGGAATCATGCCAAGCGTATAGACAACACCTCCGCCCACGATCCATCCCAGAAGCGGCTTGTCATTTCTGAACCAGCCCGGAATGAACATGATAGCACTCCATCCGATAACGAAGTACAGCGTATAGTGTATCGGTCTGAACCTGCCCGGTCCGAACACACATATGATGGTGATCCCCGCTATGATGAGCGCCCACTGCACACAGAACAACACTATTCCAAGCACATTTCCCCAGTACACAAGGTACAGTGGAGCAAATGTTCCGCCTATCAGCAGATATATCGAGGAATAGTCAAATCTTCTCCAGAGCCGCTTGACTGCCAGACCGGATTTGTATGAGTGATACAGACAGCTCATGAGAAACATCAATATCAGTGATATTCCATAAAAACACGATGCCATCACTTTGAGTCCTGTGTCTGACTTCAGGAGAAGAAGGACAAAGCCGGCTATGGCAAGCCCTGCTCCTATTCCGTGGGTAACAGCATTTCCCACCTCCTCAAGCACGGTGAGCTTTGGCGGCTCATTTAATTCCTTGTAGTGCTGCCTTTTTGCTCTTTTTGCCTCTTTCTTCTCTTCTTTTCTTTTCTCTTTGTCCAGTTCAGCTTTCTGCTGACTGCTCATGTCTGAATTCTTGATTTGTGCCATATTTTAATTTTGAACTTCTTTCTATCTATAATTTATACTGCTATCTATAATCTACACTGTCTTACAACCGCAGTCTCCAGCTCCCGTGCAGAGTACAGCCCTGGGATCATCATCGCAGACCGCTAAAGTGCCTCAAACACCTGCACCCCGCGTCTCTTCAGCCATATCCTAAACAAAACTGCAGCGGCTGCCGTCAATGCAGTGCTTATTGCTAGATACATTGTCGCTCCGGTAAAACCTCCGAATAACAAATATCCCACCACAAGTACAATAATATACACAAAATTAGATAAAAGAGCAACAAGTACACCCATGCTCTGCTTCACGACTGATGCTTCCGACGTCCAGTCAAGCTTTGGCATCTTGAGATTGACTGCAAGCCCTATGTATGCAGTCAAGCACACATAAAGACATGGTATCAGTAACATCATCACGCCATCTACAAGTGATGGTGTCACAAAAACAAGCATCACTATATCAAGGATCAGCGCCGGAATCAGGGTAAGTATCACATGCATCCTCAGTTTTGCCCTAAGTATCTGCCACGATGTGACTGGAAGCGAACGCACGATCCAAAGATTCTTTCCCTCCAGAGATATCGATGGTGCAGTCAGATCATTCATCGACGCGGCGGCACATACGGCTATACACGCCCCAATTATAAGTACACCATCCGGTAGTCCGGGAGTTTTCGTAATCATATCTACTACATACTGTCCTTTAACAAGACAAACCACTGCCATAGCGATCATTATCAATGTCCCCAGGGAACAGTTGAGCATATATACGGCAGATGCTGCCAGTCTTTTGAACTCTTTCTGAAGAAGTGCTGCATCCTGGCTCTGCGCCTTTGCAGCTTTTATTATATTCTTCCTTTTTGTATGTCCGGCTTTTGTCGTCACGATTCCGATGAATGTTCTCTCAAGTACCAGCCACACTGCAAGAGAGATGATCAATGTGCCTGCTGCCACAAACGCCAGCTGCAGTCCATCTCCTGTAGCCGCACGACCAATTGAATAGAGCGGATATGCAGCACCTTTTATCTTTGCACTGTATTCTCCGCTGTTTGCCAGGATCTTTGAGAGCAGCTTATTTGCATTCATGTATACAGCATAATATGCGGCTATAAATGCCAGTGACAATACAACTGTCACAAAGCTCTTATTTCTGGTCTTATTGCCTATCTTCCCCACTACCCAGCCAAGTATACATGAGAGCACCAGTATGACAAATGTCAGAAGAACCAGTACTATAATAGATGACACGACCGGCCACACACCGGGATGGGCTACTATTCCATATACTATGATACCGGGAACCATGGCGGTCACGGCGAACATCGCACCCATGATGTACACTCCTGACAGTCTTGCAAATAATATAGCCCTGACCGGGATGGGCAGTGACAGCATCAGGTCATTGTCTTTTGCCTGATACAAGCTCGCATATGTATTGAACACACTTCCTAATATACCGATGGTCAACGCCATCATAGACATCATCGCCATGTACATCCAATCAAGCCCCGCAGAACAAAGCGGCTCACACACCGAATATGCCTCCATTCCGAACATGGCTCCCATACAGCCCTGCAGCACTGCCACATAACTGATGATACCCAGAACTACAGCACCTTTGGATCTGGACTTTCCAGTCTTCCGGTCAACGAAAAATCCACTGAACAGCATCTTAAGCTGTTTCTTCATCAATATCCTTATCATGACTCACCCTCCAGATCAAGGAACACGGATTCAAGTGACTCGTCTCCCTTCACCTGCTCCATTATGCCCGCCTTCACCAGTCGTCCGCCTTTTATGATCGCCACTTTATCGCACAGCTTTTCTGCGACTTCCAATACATGTGTGGAGAAGAATATCGCCCCTCCGTCATCGCACATTTTTCTCATCATCTGCTTGAGTATATGGGAAGCCTTTGGATCGAGTCCGACAAACGGTTCATCCATGATGACAAGTTTCGGCTCATGTATCCATGCTGATATGATTGCCAGTTTCTGCTTCATACCATGGGAATACTCGGATATCAGCTGTCCTAGGTTGTCTTTTATCTCAAATGCGTCAGCATATTTGTCTATGAGCTCGTCCCTGACTTCCTCCGGCACGTCAAATATATCTGCTATAAAATTCAAATATCCGATTCCGGTCATAAAATCATACATATCTGGATTGTCAGGAATATATGCCATCTGTTTCTTGCATTCCAGCGGTTTTTCCTTTATGGACACACCATCTATAAGGATATCTCCCTCCTCAAAATTCAGGATCCCTGTACACGCTTTTATAGTGGTTGTCTTACCTGCCCCGTTGTGTCCGATGAAACCATATATCTCCCCCGGCATTATATGTAGGCTTAGATTGTCCACCGCCAACTTATCTCCATATCTCTTTGTGAGATTTTTTATTTGCAGCATATTATTTTCTCCTTTTTCAAAACAGGGGACGGAGGTACCTGACCTCTCCGTCCCCATAGATTATCGCGCTCTATGCTTATTTCGCTTCATCCTGCCCCTGAACTCATCAAGTGCCGCGCGACCAGGTCCCGTCATAGGTTTGATCCACCTTCCTTTTAACAAGTACGGTGTCAGTATGACAAATCTCAGAAGTTCATCCGTGTAAACAAATGAGAACACTGCGAGGAATGGCAACTTGAGCACCATTCCTGCTACCCATGTAGCCGGGACCGAAAACAACATCAGTCCACTGATCTCCATAACTGTTCCAACGATGGCCTCACCGCCTGCACGGAAGCACTCGTTCTGTATATAGCAGCATGTTCTGACTGCTCCGAAGAACAGATATATTATAAGCATATACTTTGTGTACATCATCGCCTCAGCCCCGAGTCCAAACAATCCAAACAGCGGATTGTGCAGCAGCATCGTGATGAGCACAATTGTGAATGTGATGGCAGGACATACCAGTGCAGCTCTCTTGGCATAGGAAAGTCCCCTGTCCAGATTACCCGCGCCAACTTCATTTCCCACGGCAACGCTGGACGCATTTGCCAGACCACCAAAGAATGCATATACAAACCCTTCACATACACGGAATGCAGCCATGGCGGCTATGGCGGAATCACTCTGATGTCCCATGACAACGTTGATTATCATCTGGCCCACGCCATAGAGGATCTCGTTGCATACGATCGGGAATGCCTTGGACGCATAGGACTTCACAAATCCCATATCAATATCAAATGCCTTTCGCGCACTGAACTTTATCTCATGCCTGCTCTTTGCAAGATACAGAATGAGCAGCGCTATGTTCACGATACCAGACACCAGTGTACCTATAGCCGCACCAGCAACTCCCATCTTGGGAGCACCAAATTTACCATAGATCAACACAAAATTTATACAAAAGTTGAGTAAAAGTGAGATGACCGAGCATACCAGTGGCACCTTCACCCTCTCCGTTGACTTAAGGAGTGCTGTAATTATTGCGGCAAATACCTGAAGCGGATAAGACCATCCAACTATTCTCATATATGGCTTCGCAAGTGCTATGATCTCTACTTTATCTGTATATATTCCAAGTATCCACCCCGGTGCAACCACAGTCACCACCGCAAATGCTATTCCAAATATTCCCGCACATATGATCGCCAGACCAAATGCCTTGTTCATTCCCTCTGGATCCTTGGCACCCCAGTATTGAGACATGAACAGAAGGGAGCAGCTGACAAATCCCCAATATGTTGAAAACAAAAGTGATCCTATCTGTGCACACACGCCAACCGCCGCAACGGCGATCTCGCCCTCACTTCCTATCATGATGGTATCAACCATACTAGCGGTGGTCGCCAGCAGATTCTGCATCGCAATAGGCACAGCAAGCACAGCCAGCATTCTGGCAAATTCTTTCCATGTCACCTTTTTATTATTTTTTACAAAGCCCGTAGCAGCACTTCCCATTTTTGTTACCTTTTCCTGTTATTATCTCTTTCATCATTTAATTTGATGCGTCCGATTATTGTACTCCCGAATAATTGTATTTGCAATGGCTTTATACCTGTAGTATGAAGTATTTTCTTATTAATTTTAACAGGCGCACCACTTTCATTCCATCTGTGATGCGCCAAGCCTTGTTATTTTCAAGTATTATATTTTTGTGTGCCATTGTTACATACTGTTGTTGGTTGACAAATCTTCAAGCTCACGCTCTACTCTCTCAAGCTCGCCGTCACTCCAGTTCTCCCCCAGTGCAAATACTGCCCTGCACACACTGAAGTTCACCTCGCCATCTGCGTTGATCTCCCCGGAGATCACTCTGTGGGATATCTTCTGAAGTGTGGAAAGTATGTCTATCCGCACGTCCGATATGACAGAAGGCTCTGCCACATTGCCATCTCTATTGCCTTCCTCGTGCTCTGTCCGTTCTTCTCTGTACACGCTCTCCCAGTCATAATCTGCAGTCCTGCCACATGGTGCACCGCATACACTGCAGTCAGGGACAATTGTATGCTTATCAGCATGCACCCTTGCGATCATCGCCTTCATGTCTGCATCAGAGATGCCAAGAGCAATATCAGACATGTGCAAACCTTCTATTATTATGTTATTTGTATCATCAGTCACATGCATCATCCCATCAGTGGCTCTCACCAGCCCTATCAGAGCACCGACCAGACGACTGCCTGTCTCAGTTGTAATTCTTATTTTATCTTCCATTGTCTTTACCTTTCATGGTGCTGTGAAGAGAATGTCAGTCAAGAATTCTTCCATCTATTGATATTGTTGCAACCTGCCATGGGATAAACTTGCCGCTGTCCTGAAGTGCCTTCTTCGCAGCCATCTCCAGTCCTCCACAACAAGGAACCTCCATACGGACTATTGTAACACTTTGTATGTCATTTCGCCTGATAATCTCTGTAAGTTTCTCTGAATAATCGACACTGTCAAGTTTCGGACAGCCGATCAGAGTCACATGTCCCTTTATGAATTTCTCGTGGAACGATGCATAGGCATAGGCTGTACAGTCCGCCGCTATAAGCAACTTTGCACCATCAAAGTATGGCGCATTTACCGGGGCAAGTTTGATCTGCACCGGCCACTGTGTGAGCTGGCTCGGGCGCTCATAATTATATATGTCACCCGCCTGCTGATTGACTGTTTTATCAGTTGTATTCTGTACGCATTCTACTGCTGCCTGTTCATATGAGCTTGCCTGTACTGCTTCACCTGAAGCTGCTGCCGGTCTCCTGAATATGCTTCTCGCCATGGAACCAGGGCAACCGGAGTGTGCCGGACTTTTTTCATGCATCACTCCTGAGCCAACCATATTTCTGGATTTTTCTGCATCGAGTCTTGCCTGTTTGTTTGCCACGACTGCCGCCTCATCATACGCAGCCGCCTCTCTCTCCACAAATGTTATGGCTCCTGTAGGACACGACGGCAGGCAGTCGCCAAGTCCATCACAATAATCGTCTCTGAGCAGCTTTGCTTTGCCGTTTACCATGCCTATAGCACCCTCATGGCACGCATTTGCACAGGCTCCACATCCATTACACTTGTCCTCGTCTATCTGTATAACTCTTCTTATCATATATATTTCCTCCAATCTTTTTCCTGCTTTTAACGTCATTATATTCAGTCAGAACATTTGTGTATGTTGAATTTTCAACATAAAAATGTTATACTTTTCAGGGACAATCCTTGTGACAAAAGAAGCGTCCCCACTAAGAGGTAATATGAACAAATACATGGACACATTATTGAAATCCAGTCTTTTTTCTGGTATTATCGCCGACGACGTTGACTCCATACTGGACTGTCTGGGTGCAATCATCAAAAAATACCAAAAAAATGAGTGTATTCTCATGGCTGGCAACACAACAGAATATATAGGATTGCTGCTTACAGGCAAAGCAATAGTCATCCAGGAGGATTACTGGGGTGGTCAAAGCGTCATGTCTGCCATCCTGCCCGGACACACTTTTGCGGAATCATATGCCTGTACCCCTGGCTCCGCACTCGACGTCAGCGTATATGCTGAAGCTGCAAGTTCTGTATTGTTTCTGAATGTTCAAAAAATGCTCACCACCTGCCCGGTAACATGTGGCAGACATAATCAGATGATAAGAAATCTCCTGTGCGATCTCGCCGGCAAGAACCTGAGGCTCGGCGAAAAATCAAAGCACATGAGCCAGAAAACAACCAGGGATAAGTTGCTCTCCTACCTGTCATCGGAGATGCACAGACATGGCAGCAACGAATTTGACATACCATTTTCCAGACAGCAGCTCGCTGACTTTCTGTCCGTGGACCGCAGTGGACTGTCTACTGAACTTGGCAGGATGAAGACTGATGGGCTGATCGACTTCCACAAATCTCATTTTGTTCTTAAGTCTCCTGCCCAGGGGTGGACTGATGTGTGATGTTGATGTATCATGTAATTAACTGTTCAGGGAAATTCATTACAGATGGGGGGATTTTCCCTGATTCAGGATTTATCAATATAATATGATAAGGAGGGATTTCAATGAAACCAATGAAAACTATCAAAGACGGATGGAACAAATTCACTGTTGTCGTAAAGGATAAAGACTACTCAACAAGAGAGGCCGTGCTTTTCGCTATCTGCACATTCCTCACAGGGCTTGTGCTCGGAATGCTCTGCTCTCCTAGAAAGAGCCAGACATTTGGCTCATACAACGGCAACTGCAGCGATGGCGGCTGTAACTGTGACTGCGATTATGATGAGGACGATTTTGAGTAGGCTGCGAACTGATAACTAATATCCCAAAGCAAAAGACAGGTGTCGATTATCTGACACCTGTCTTCTGTGTTTCACAGGATACATTTCACTTATATCTTCCAGCTAACCGCCAGCTCTCGTGAGTCTACAAATCTTCTATAGATTCCATCCTGCTTCATGAGCTCCTCGTGGGTTCCCTTCTGGGCTATTCTTCCCCGATCCACCACTACTATCTGATCCGCATGTCTTACGGTCTTGAGTCTATGGGCGATCATGATGATCGTCTTCTCCTTTGTCAGAGCGTCCACTGCAAGAGTAAGCTCCTTCTCGTTCTCAGGGTCAACATTTGCAGCCTCCACAACCTCTTCATGGGTTATCTCACCCAAATCCACATCCCAGAATCTAGCGATCAGATTGCACAGGGTTGTCTTTCCACCGCCAGATGGTCCGACGATCGCCGTCGTTGTCTTCTCCGGTATGGTGAGTGAGATTCCGTCTATTATCTTTCTCTTGTCGTAAGAGAACTCTATATTCTTAACCTCTATATCGTGATTTTCAGGATTGAGTTCCTTTCCATCTATATCCATTGTGTCAAGTCCGAGCACTACATTTGCCCTGACGCAGGCTTCATTTGCCGCATTGAGTCTCTTCGTCTGCTTGCCGGCATTCTGCATCACAGTATTTATCACAAGGAATATGGCAACTCCTGCAAGTGATACCAGCGCGATCCTCCAGTCGCAGAGCAGGATCATGAGTATGATCATGGATGTCTCGAGAAGTCCCTGAGTCGTAAGCATGACTACTCTCGTAGCCACATCTCCCAGATTCTCCATGGTATTTGCCGTGACTGATGCGATCTCGCCTATTCCTAATTTGGTTTGGGTATAACAGAATTCACCGCCAAATTCAACTACGGATTGCAGTTCTTACAAGGTTCATATCCCTCAGATATAAGCTCGTCCCTTGTGGTCGTTCTCTCAGATTTATTCGCTTCCTTCATCTGTTTCACACTCCTGCATGATGGCTTATGAAACTTACCGGTGTTGGTGTTGACTATGTATGTATCCTCATCCGCAGACTCCTTCTGGATCTCCGATGTATCACTGCCAATATCTGACTCCGTATCCTGAGTTTCTCCGATCATTCCAGCTTCTGCTGTCTGGTCATCATCTCCTTTTTCCTCTGATACTTTAGTGCTGGCATTCTCTCCCGGCACCACATAATCCGGATCCGCTTCGCTGTCCCCTGTAGCATAGTCGATTATCACGCCTGGCTGTACATTGTACACATACACATTGAAACTTACTCCTGCGCCTTTATCCTCCACGGACTCCGCCTCCATCTGCACTCCGGACGCAACCAGATTGTCTCCATCGTATACAGGTGTAACCCTGTAAAGCACATGATTTCCAGTACTTTCCACATAATCAGCTACCTCATTTTCAAATGGCAGCATGCCAGTGACATTCAGATATCTGGTTCCAGTTATCAGATTCTTTTCATTTGCATTCTCCCCGGCAAGCTGATATCCGATCAGATGGCAGCGATTATACAGATAATTGCCGTCTATACGATCATTGTATTTAACTGTATGCCACCCTGAAGGCTTTATCATACCGATCTCGCCGCGCTCCTCCGTTGGCATAATCTCCTTACAGATATTGGCATAGGCAACTCCACATCTTCCAAGAAAGTCCAGGTCGCTGTAATTCTCAAATGCCTCCGTCACCATCTCATCCTCACTGAAATAAGGCACATTGCCATTTATCTCATAATATGCCTCTCCCGAATATATGGGAATATCAGCAATCTCCATGCTCGAAGCCTGCTGATCTGCAATATTCTCAGATGCTGCCGCACTGCTTTCAGGTGACATGTTGCCGGTGTTATCTTTTTTCTCCGCAACTGTGGTATTCTCTGATTCTGAGGTATCTTCTACAGTCTCCTTCTCATATCCCTTTACCGCGGACCTGCTGCCATCCGCAATTTCTGACATACTGCACCCGGACATCAGCAATGCAAATATTGCTACATACAGTACACTGTAAAATTTTCTTTTCACGTCACATTCTCCTCTCTGAAAATGTTATCCCTGCCTATATACATCCTATTAAAATTTAGCTATCTTTTTTCCAGAATGTATAATAACATTCTACATTTTGTCATCCGTTTTGTGAATACATCCCCGCATAAAACCTCAATTCAAAACAAAGAGTTTTCACTAGCTGCTTTAACGAATCATTGCAACAAAAAAGAGGATATATACCACATGTGATACATATCCTCCTTACAATTTATGCTCCCTTGTGTAAGCTTTTCCCTACACCATTCCATTTGCGACCTTATACTTGTAGAGCATCTCCGCATGATTCTGCTCCTCGATCTGTATATCCGCCAGAAGCTTTCTCACCGCGCTCTCGCCAAATGCAAATATCTCTCCATTGTACTCGCCTGACACAAGCTTCTCTGTTCCAATACAGTCTGTTGCAAGGAACTCATCATTCTTCTTATCCTCGGAATCGTCCATCATCTTGTATGTCTGCTTTGGCTCATAATCTTTTCCATCGCTGTCATTGCAGTCACACTGTGGAACCTGTCCGTCAAGCACCTGGGTAAGTGAATCATAGTGCTTCTGCTCTTCCTTCTGTATAGTCTGGAACAGATTCTTAAGCTCAGGATCCTTCGCCTGCTCCGCATATCTTCCATATTTCTCCACACAGGACTTCTCCTGTGTCTGAAGATCCTGGATAACTGTTTTCTCTTTTTCCTTTAATATCATAGCAATACTCCTTTCGATTAAAATTCATCCCATCGCATAGATATTATTGTCCAAAATAGTACAGCTCTATTCCTACATCTCTATTTTTTTATATTTTTCTGCCTTCTGGTCATTTATATATATGTATGGCAATGAAAAATCTCAGGACCGTGTCATACAATAAAAGGCGAATGCCCTGCAATTGTCATACAGCCATCCGCCATTATATCACATATATTTATTTTATTTCTGTAGTCTCACAAACTCTCTGCAATAAGCCACATACATTACAATCAACACAAGTCCAACAGCCACTATTGGCATCACGCCTGTGTCAAATGCAAACATACTCATAAACGTAAGTATCCACATGACAAATCCTGCCTTAATTCCAGTCATAAATCCCTTCTTGGAGGATTTGGCTATCATGATAAGCTCAGCCTCGTCCGATGTGTTCTCCCAGTCACGGCGAAAATGCATATCGAATATATTTCCGCTTTTCTCCGGGTTAAGCTTCTTCTCTTCATCGATGACAAGCTTTTCAACCACACAATACAGTGCCATAGATATCAGAAATACGAGCTCAGACAGCACTGTCAGGAATGTGCCACGCCCATCACTGTACGTCCTGTCCACAGCGTATATACACACCGGAAACAACACAAGTCCAACGAACACGATGACACACGGGAGATATGAGGCAGTCGTGATCCGACTCTCTATATCCACTATCACATCCTCGTCCTCTCCGTCCCAGCCTCTGATCATCCTCTTTATCTTCCCATACATGACAAATGACACCACAAACGTCGCCAGCATGAGCACACCATATACTATAGGCAGCGTATCAGCTGTTATCCACCATATATGATCCCAGTTGATTCCATCCAATGTGTCCTTGTTCACCGCGGCAAGCCTTCCCGCCAGGAAACCTCCCAGCAGACTTGCCAGGATCATGACCGCAAATATTATATATATCTTCAGATTACTTTTCTTGTTCACTTTTTTATCAGTATCCTTCATCTCATATCCTCTTTTCATTCTATGAATTAACACGACCTTATCCATATGTCAGGAATCATTCCTTATCATCCTCGTATTGGAATATATCCTCCACGCTGACACCACATACCTTCGCGATCTTCAGTGCCAGTGTCACCGATGGGCTGTAGTCGCCCCTCTCTATCTGGCTTATCGTCTGCCTTGATGTCTGCACCAGTGCACCCATCTCCTGCTGGTTTACTCCCAGCTTCGCCCGATATTCCTTCAGCCTGTTGTACAGCGGCATCTATATCACCTCCAGCTTGTTAATCTGTATTGTCATCATAATCAGGTCCATTATCTGTTTATGCCGTCCTCTCCATCAGAGCCCAATCCTTTTATTACATTGTCCGCATCTTCAGCTTCTGCTCTGTCTGCCAGCCCATGCTCTGCATACTTATGTGTGGATGTCCCCCATATCATGGAAAAGCTTATTCCAAAACAGAATCCAATGGAAATTCCAAGCGCCAAATTGTCAAACAGCATTCCATACACTATACCAAGTGCAACACCTATGATAATTCCAAGTGGTGCGCCAGTGGTTTTATCGCGCTTACACACATATATTTTATCCCTCAAAAAGAATCCATCACTCTTCCCATCTCCAAATACATCTATCACATTCTGATACACATTGCTGTGGGCAACCTCCATCATGTCATCTGCCAGATCCTCCACCTCAGGATGAATGTAATACTTTCTAAGCTTGTATATACTGAGTACATCCTTGCCACTCTCTGGTTCAGGCGTCAACAAATCCCTAGCAATCTCTTCTTTCTCAAAAACAAAGCAGCTCCACATCTGTTTCTTCCTGAAAAATCCATACACCGGAAGCCCCTTCTTCAGACTTTCCCGGATCTCATTCTCAAGCTCATTTATATCACAGACCTCAGCCATAGCATCTCCTAGCTTGTGCTTCTTTAACATTCTTTCTGTGATCGGTGTCACGGAATACCCCTTGACCTGCGTCTTCAATTTGTCCACTGGTTGGGAGACGATCATGCCCTCAAACATAGCTTGTAGTGTTTCACAGGTAGATTTCTTATTACCTTTATCCATGCCATTTTCACTTAGATTGTCCTTTTTATTTACACCTTGCTTTTTCCTCATATCCTCATAACTCCATTTTAATTCTTACCACTAAAATCCCATTCCAAATTCAAGCTATATATATTATATATGCCAAATGACAACTATAGTTGTCATTTCTTTTACAATGGAGTATAACAAATGACAAGGAAAGTTGTCAATAACTTTTGACAACTTTCCTTGTCATCTCAATGTTGGAACGGAGGCACCTGAAACCTGGAGAACCGCCAGACTGATGCCTGGCAGTGCAACAACTAAACAATTGAGCAAGATCATCTTTTGTTAAATGATATCATACTTCTCCACATCCACGACTGCCTGTCCCTCACATAACAGCTCTATTCCATCCGCTTCAATAGGTGTATATATCGCCGTGCTCATTGTCATAGCTCCATCATTTACAAACAGTTCTATCGAATTCCTGTCCAGTATAAATCTGAGCTTTATACTATCTTGAGCCTCCTGCTGTTCATCAACCTTTCCCTTGACATCCCCGTAACATTCTGCTGATTTCACGCAGGCCCTTCTGATACACACCACATCTTTCTCAAATCCGGCAAATGTCCTGTCCATCTCTATTATATTATTTTCTCTGTCATATATAAATCGAGTATAATATCCGCTTCCCTTTGCCAGATTCACGGTAAATCTGCTGTATTTGTTTCCAGTGATTACAAATGTCACATCCAGGCTTCTTCCACTTATACCTTCCAGACTACGCCGTCCACTCACTACTTCATCTGAGTACCTGACCATATTAGCATGATACTTCTCTATCTCTCTCACTGGCTTCTGTATCAAGCGTCCATTTTTCAGAGATATCTCCCTCGGAATCGTCATCATTCCCTGCCACTTCTGTCCACCGGGTATCCACAAATTATGCCACGACTGCATCCACGCTATCATTATCCTTCTGCCATCCGGCAAAAGTGTAGTCTGAGGCGCGTAGAAATCTGTTCCATAATCAAGTGATAATGGCTCTCCACCGTCAAATTTCTTCTCACCTTTATCAAATTCTCCAACAAAATAGATAGAATTATTTCCATTGTGGAATTCATATCGCTCTGCTTTCATTCCCGTAGGCGATACGAGAAGTACATGATGATCGTCTAATTTGAAGAAATCAGGGCATTCCCATATGCCGCCCAGATCACTTTCATTCCGTGCAAGGATACTCTCAAATGTCCAGCTTTCCATATCAGCGCTCGAAAGTAATACCACAAGCCCCTTATTATCCTGATCCACACAGCCTGCAGCCATATAGTATCTGCCATCCTCAAGCCATGCCTTCGGATCTCTGAAATCCGCTCTGCTCAATCCCTCCGGCAGCATATCTCCAGTCACCACCGGGTTATTCTGTATTTTTTTATATGTAACGCCATCACCAACCGCTATGCTCTGGTTCTGCAATACCCCATCACCGTTGGGATTTTTCATAACACTGGTATATATCAGGACATGCTCTCCATCTCTTTTTCTCCTTTATACTTACATGTTTTATATTTTGCGTTCTTTCAAATAACACATTTAAATCAATAAAATAGAGACATTTCCACTGTACCATACATAGCATCTCCTGAAAATGTCCCTAAATAAATTTATTTCCTATTTTATAATAAACCTACACTGAAATATCTTTCAGCTCTGTCCGCCATCACAGTGGCTATAACTTTATCTTTCCCATATTTTTCTGCCATCTTCATAGCCGCCCATACATTTGCACCGGATGACGTACCTACAAGAAGTCCCTGTTCTTTGGCAAGTCGTCTCGCCATCTCAATGGCATCCTTATCCGCCACTTCCACCACATCTGTTACCAGTGATGTATCCAGGACATCCGGTATAAATCCATCGCCTATTCCCTGTATCTGATGGATTCCCGGGCCATCTCCATGTAGCGCTGACACTCCCTTAGGCTCAACGGCAACAATCTTCGTATCTGGATTTTTCTCCAACAGATATTTAGCTATACCTTGGAGAGTGCCTCCACTTCCAACACCAGACACATATATGTCTATCTTCTGACCAAGCTGTTCACACATCTCAACTGCTGTTGTGCGATAATGCGCATCTGGATTTGCCTGATTGACAAACTGCTGCGGCATGAAATACTTCTCTGGATCAGATTCTGCTATCTCATTTGCCTTATCAACAGCACCACCGATGCTTAGAACCGGATCCGTAAGTACCAGCTCAGCACCAAATGCCCTGATAACCTTCTTTCGCTCCTCACTCATATTCTCTGGCATCACAATTATCACTTTATAACCTTTCTGAACACCACAGAGTGCAAGCCCTATTCCGGTATTACCGCTCGTAGGCTCTATAATAGTCATTCCCGGCTTGAGTTTTCCCTCGCTCTCTGCAACCTCCAGCATATTTTTTGCGATCCTGTCTTTAATACTTCCACCAGGATTAAGGAATTCCGCCTTGGCAAATATATTGTATCCTGTCGACTTTTTCAGACACATAAGCGGAGTATTCCCTATCAGATCAAGCACATCATTGTAATACATATTAATCCCTTCTTCTCTTTACTTTATATTATAATATTTTACATATTTTTCCACCAAAGTCACTATAAAATATATAGAACTGCCTTTATATTAATGTGGTTCATTCTCCTTTTTCATAGTTTGCCATTTTCCTTCCCACTAATATAAATAAAGCCTTGAAACACTGAGTTTTCAAGGCTTTTTAGCAGGGGATGAGAGAATCGAACTCCCACCAAAGGTTTTGGAGACCCCTATCATACCATTTGACCAATCCCCTATATACAGAAAAAATTTAACACCTGTTGCAGCGTTAAATTTTCTCGGTACTTTTATTTTGTACCTTCAGAATTTCACACAGAAAGCTAGTAACCTAACCCCATCTAACAACCAACGACTGTTTCAAAGTAAACTTTATTCTTTACTGTGTATGCCTTAGATTCTGCACCTTGCAGATATCATGCACACTTGCGTATCTCCAAAGCTTATCTCTTAGAAACCTCTAAGGATAAGTCCTCGACCTATTAGTACTTCTCAGCTGAGTGCGTTACCGCACTTACACACAAAGCCTATCAACCTTGTAGTCTTCAAGGGGTCTTACTCCGAAGATGGGATATCTTATCTTGAGGGGGGCTTCACGCT
>NZ_JBCPDQ010000003.1:335396-403498 GCF_040915325.1 Coprococcus sp. RTP21281st1_F1_RTP21281_210402 | reverse complement strand
AGCGTGAAGCCCCCCTCAAGATAAGATATCCCATCTTCGGAGTAAGACCCCTTGAAGACTACAAGGTTGATAGGCTTCAGGTGTAAGTGTGGTAACGCACTCAGCTGAGAAGTACTAATAGGTCGAGGACTTATCCTTAGAGGTTTCTAAGAGATAAGCTTTAGAAGATACCTCTTTCTGTGTGAAATTCTGAAGGTACAGAATAAAACGTACCGGGAAAATTTAACGCTGCAGCAGGTGTTAAATTTTTTCTGTATATAGGGGATTGGTCAAATGGTATGATAGGAGTCTCCAAAACTTTTGGTGGGAGTTCGATTCTCTCATCCCCTGCTAGACAGGCGTCAGAAACCTTGTAAACCCAAGGCTTCTGGCGTTTTTTGTTTGTGAAAAAACAAAATCCGTAATAATTACGGAACGAAAATCAAGGAGCAATATACTTCATGTATGAACTTAAGAGACAGTTTTCTGCTGTTGAATACAGAGAGAAAACACATGTGTATCAGACAGGAGGTATATGATATGATGTAGACAGGGTCCGCGGCATATGCCGTGGACTTTATTCTTTATGAGCAAATTTTAACGTAATATGTTAATATAGAAAAAGAATAGAGATGACTGAGGTTGAGGAACTATGAGAATAATACACTGTGCGGATATCCATCTTGATTCAGCCCTGAGTGCACATCTTGGAAGAGAAAGAGCCAGAGGCAGAAGAAATGAGATACTTAACACATTCAGGAAAATATTCGGGTATGCTGCAGAGAATGACGTGCAGGCGGTAATAATAGCGGGGGATCTCTTTGATTCAGAGACAGTGTCTGCCACGACGATAAATGTTGTTCTGGGGGAGATAGCGAAGTATGCTGACATAGATGTGTTCTATCTGAGGGGAAATCATGACCCGGATGAAAGCTTATTTGCGGGGCGGAGACTCCCAGAGAATCTGTATTTATTCGGAGATGAGTGGACGCAGTATCAGCTTAAGGGATCACGTATAGTGATCGCGGGCGCTGTGCTGAATGACGAAAACTGCAACAGCATATATGATGGACTCGAACTGGATGAGAACGATATAAATATTGTCACACTCCACGGACAGGAGCAGGAATATGGCAGGGCTCGCAACATGAATGATGTATGCCTGAAGAAACTCAGGGGAAGAGGCATAGATTATCTGGCACTGGGACATGTGCATGGAAGAAAGCTGGAAAGTCTTGATCACAGGGGAGTCTATTGCTATCCGGGATGTCTGGAGGGCAGGGGCTTTGACGAGTGTGGTGAGCATGGATTTATGATGCTTGACGTGGATGAGAGGAAGCATATGGTTGAGACCGAATTTGTGCCATTTGCCTATAGAAGGCTGTTCGATGTGGAAGTGGACGTGACAGGGGCAGAGTCAAGCTCTGATGCGGCGGACATGATCGCAGACAGACTGTATCAGGAACTGCCGGGGACCATGGAAGATGAGTCCAGGGACATGGTGAGGGTATCCCTCACAGGCGCGGTAAATGTTGAGAGCGAGATAAACACGGATTATCTGACTAAGCAGTTTCAGGATTCGTTCTACTATATGGAGATCTTGGATCACACGGATTTTCAGGTGGATTACATGAGGTATGTGAATGATGCGTCCCTCAAGGGCGAATTCGTGAGGAAGGTCATGAGGCAGGATATGAGTGAAAATGACAAGGCATATGTGATCCAGACAGGACTCAGGGCTCTTTCGGGCGAGGAGATATTTTAAGTATGAGATTGATATCTTGTTATATAGATGGATTTGGCAAATTGAATAACATGGAAGTCCAGTTCGAGGATGGGATAAATACATTTGTCCAGGATAATGGCTGGGGCAAGTCGACTCTTGCTGCTTTTATCCGGGTCATGCTGTATGGCTTCGACGGTGAGACGAAGAGAAATGACATTGAGAATGAAAGAAAAAGATATCGCCCGTGGTCGGGGGCTGCCTATGGCGGAGAACTGGTATTTGAGAGCAGGGGCAGAAACTACAGGGTTCAGAGGACATTTGGCGCGAAGAAGAGCGATGACAAATGCGTGATATACGACGAGGCGACTCATGCTGTGACAGGAATGTTCACGGATAAGCTTGGGGAGGAGCTGTTTCATGTGGATTCTGCGTCATTTGTGAGAAGTATGTACATAGGGCAGGATGACTGCCGGACCTGGGCGACGGATGGGATAAGTGCTAAGCTTGGTAATATCGCTGACAGCACGGATGATATAAGCAATTATGAGAATGCCAGACAGATACTGAAGAATGTTATAAACAGGCAGTCGCCAACCAAGCGGACGGGGGAACTGTACAGGAGAAAATATGAGCTTGATGGGATGCGTGAGCAGGTCAGGGAGCTTGATGGAATAGACAGAAGTATAAATGAGCTGAATAAAAATATCCGTGAGATAGAAATGCAGAATCAGAACCGGATGAGGCGGCAGAGACAGAAAGCCGTTGTAAAGCATGAACCGTTGAAGCCGGAATCAGCGAAGCCAGAGGCAGATAATGCAGAAAAACTAGAAAGCATTGGAAGTAGCATAAATAATAAAAAACGTGGCAGTAAATATATCATGACAGGATTTTGTGCGTTGATCGCAGCACTTTTATCTCTGGGGATGTGGAAATTTATGCTTGGAATAGAAGAACCTGACGATATGGCTATGATTATATTTGTTGTATGTGCAGGTATGTTTTGTGTACTCGGAATCTACTACATTATACGCGGGATAAATGAAAAGATTTGGCACAGGAAGAATAAGGTGGAAGAGCCGGGGGATGCCGCTGATGATACCAGATCGGACGGATCAGATGATATATATACAGCCGATGACGAATCCGATATGGATGAGGAGATGTCGGTCTATATGGCAGAAAACATGAGACTTGGTGAGTATGCCAGGGAACTGGCGGAGCTCAAGCTTCGAAGACAGGAGATAGCTGCTGTGACGGCATCGTTGGCGGATAAGAAAAAGGCTTTGGAAGACGATCTGCACAGATACGAGCTCAACGTAAAGGCGTACGAGCTGCTGGGGGAGGCCAGGGATACATTTGCAGTGGGACATTCGGTGCCGGTCATGGAGGCATTTGACAGGTATTATGAATGCGTTACAGGAGAGCATGCAGGAAATGTACAGGCGGCTCCGGATATGACAATCAGGTACAGAGAGCAGGGAATGTACAGGGATTCTCAGACCTTGAGCTCGGGACTGGCGGATATCCTCGGAGTGTGTGTAAGAGTTGCAATAGTGGACAGCATGTATCAGGATGAAAAGCCGATGCTCATAATGGATGATCCATTTGTCAATCTTGATGACAGAAATATGGCGGGGGCGAAGAAATTTGTGGAGAAGATATCGGAAAAATATCAGATATTGTATTTCACATGCAGCCAAAATCGTGTACTATAGATACATAATAAATACTCAGGAGGAAGTATGTTGCGAACAATAAGGAAGGGATTGTATAAGTCGAATAACGTAAGATTTCTTGCTCTGCTCATCGCTGTGGCATTTGTTCTGCTGACGGAGATGGCGTGTGTGGGGAACATGACGGCCAAAGCGGAGACTGCAGGGGATGTGGCTGCATCTGTATATGCGGATACGGAGGTTCCGGGGGTGGCGACGCCTACCAGCGTGGTGGAGAAAACAGCACTTAAGATGAACAGCAGTACATATGTGTTTACGAACTCCACCGATGGCATGTTCAGACTCAGCTTTGCGGAGGGCGAGAGTTACTTCATTGGTTCAGGTGAGGACAGTGATACACTTATCACATACGCACTGATAAGATATAACTCCAAGTTTTATCTTGTCGCAGCGGATGACAGCGATGCAAATGTGGAGTATAACGGAAGCTACACAGACACCAGCTTTGAGATGCTGAAGTCAGCGAATTATAATTCTTCAAGCAGATATGTCAACATGAGCGTTAAGAGCGGCAATACCATAGAGCTCAAAAAGTTTACATTTGCCAGGGACTATTCTGTAGCTCTGACAGGATATTACAATGGAGTGTATTATAGCGAGGGCAGTCCGGCGACAGGACTGTTCACAAGATCCGGGTACTGTGATTACTTTGTGAGTGGCAAGGCTGTTGTGGGAGATGGCTGGTACAAATATGGCAGCAGTTCACCGGCAGGGGAGCTTGTTGACGCGGATATATCCGGAAGCATGTCTGGAAATGATGTGAAGTATATCCAGCTTTTTGATGGGCATGTTGTGAGCGCTTATCACGGCAATTATTTCTACAGCTATAATGGAACAGTCAGGATCACCGTCAAGAATAAGGCTGTCATGGTAAATAATATAAAAGTCCTGTTTGACAAGAATGGAAATGCGTACAAGGGACTCAGAACAGAAAATTCCAGAGTGTACTACTACGAAGCGGGTATTCCGGTCAAGAACGTGGTGAAGCAGTTTGGAGAAGACTATTATTACTTTGGAAGTGACGGCGCTGCGGTGAGATCGACCTGGATCACATCAGGAAACTGCGTGTATTATTTTGCGGTGGACGGCAAGGCAATAAGGCGGATGCAGTCGGGAAGACTGTACCAGTATTCGTCGGGGAAATGGACCAGTACGGCAACCGGTGTATACGAGGTAAACAGAAGATATTATTACTTTGTGAACGGTGCGAAGAGCAACGTCACGAAGTGGTATGAGATCTCAAGGGATAAGAAGTATTACATAAGAAACGGAGAGGCAACCTATTTTGTACAGGTGGACGGCATAAGATACAGATGTCAGAAGGTGGCGAGCGAGGGCGGCTGGACGGCTGCGGTGAATGCGTGGATACCTTCATTTGGACATGTTGTGCTCCACACGGACAGCACGGGAATATCTGATGCGATATATTACAGATCGACACATACTGTATCGGGATATGCAGACACGTACAGAGTATTCTCGAATAACAGATGGATAGTAAAGAAGAATTCTGTGGTGAGACTGCAGGACAACTGCAGTTACTTTGGTAAAACAGGTAAGGCTGTCAGAACAAAGGGCTGGCAGACGATTAGTGATTACAGTGCGGCTTATGTAGGCGATGAGGGAACTGTAACTGAATATGTGTATTATGACGAGAGTACAGGATATTCCGAGTACAGAAGTGGCAAGCTGCTCAACGACAAGTCTGAGGGTCTTAAGAACGCCAAGATCAACAACAAGAAGGTGTATTATTTCAGCGATGCAAATGGACGCTGCAGTAAACTCACGAAGATAGTAGTGGGTGATGTGGAGTATGAATTTGACAGTTGGGGAAGATGCTTCAAGACAGATTCGATAAGCTGGGATTTTGATGAATGGATGAAGAGGGTTGTCAATGAATATCTGGGCAAGACAGGAATCTACTGCAATGTATTTGTGGCAAATGCGCTTAGATACGCAGGCAGCAGCACTCCGGGAAGTGATATGTCAGTCAAGTACACTGACTTTGCAAATGGCGGATTCGTGATCAGTTCATCAAATATATGCTCAGACTGGGCACTCCGCAAGGTCATCGCCAAGGCGATTCTGGCGCAGAATGGAAGCTGGGGTGAGGCGACGGATTACGAGCTCACAGCGGACAGGGAGGACTTCTCATACGATGTGCTCCTGCCTGGTGATATAGTTGTCTACTATACGAATGGAGAGCCGACCCATGTCGGAATCTATTTTGGAAAGTTCTCTTCAGCGACTGCACTTAAGCAGTATCTGAGAAAGCTTGGAGTTCCGGCTTCGGCATGTGAGGCATATGTGCATGACTGGGGTTCTAACAGCGGAAATAAGCCTGAATACTGGATCATTCAGGGTGGAATGGGCAGCAGCGATCAGGTCTATATAAGCAATTCTGCATATGATCTGTCGGGACAGTATGCCATGAAGATAATTCATGTGAGACATTAGAATGTAGAGAGATTGACATAAATGTACAGGGAACTGTGCATGAGACATGTATGAACAATAGATGTACAGGAGACTGTGCATGATAACAAAGAAAACACCATATATGAATACGGTGAGTGGATACCTTATATGGATCCTCTTTGCTGTAGTCGTATATGGTGTTTTTGGTATTTGTTGATATAGTTAAGCCTGCAGGTTTGACATGAGCGATTCCGCCATCAGTCCTCCTCGGACAGTTCCTCCCATTTCGTGTAGAGCTCGTTGAGTTCTGTGTCGGCTTCGTTCCTCTGCTTTGTGAGGTCGTTCAGCAGACCGACATTTGTGGCGTTCTCAGGAAGAAGAAACTGTTCATCGATCTCTGCGATCCTGTTCTCAAGTTCCTCGATGGATGCCTCAAGCTTCTTCAGGTCATTTGCCTTCTTGCGCTGCCTTGCCGCCTCAGCTTTGCTTTCCTGCCATGAGAGCTTGGCCTGTGAGACAGCGGGAGCGGTCTGGGCCGGTGCGTCAGAGACTCCGCTTATTGGAGTGAATGGACTTCCTGAATCTGTGGAATACGTTCTGTGGGTCTCGTAGTAATCGTAATTGCCTATATAGCTTGTGAGCTGTTTGTCCCTTAACTCGATGATCCTTGTGGCCGTCTGGTTGATGAAGTATCTGTCGTGGGATACATACAGGACAGTGCCGGTGTAGTTCCTTATGGCATTCTCCAGTATCTCTTTTGATGTGATATCCAGGTGGTTCGTCGGCTCATCCAGAATAAGAAAGTTGGCGGAAGAGAGCATCAGTTTGGCAAGGGACACACGTCCACGCTCGCCACCTGACAGATCCTGTATCCTCTTGAACACGTCCTCACCTGTGAAGAGGAATGCCGCAAGGACATTACGGATTCTGGTGTTGGACAGATCAGGGTAGGCGTCGCTTATCTCATCGAATATGGTGTTGGACATCGTGAGTACCTGATGTTCCTGATCGTAGTAACCAATCTTGACGCGTGATCCAAGTATGATAGCTCCGGCATCTTTGGATACAAGCCTGTTGATCATCTTCAGTATGGTTGTCTTTCCGGTTCCATTTCCACCTATCAGGGCGACGTGTTCGCCACGTTTGATATCCATATCTATTCCTGAGAACAGATTATTGTCGCCAAATGATTTGGAGAGTCCTTCGATCGTAAGAACATCCTCGCCGCTTAAGACATTTGGCTCAAGAGTGATCCTCATCTCGGATGCAACCTCGGTTGGCTTGTCGAGACGTTCTATACATGAGAGCATCTTCTCACGGCTCTCTGCACGTTTGATGGACTTCTCACGGTTGAACTGCTTGAGCTTCGTGATGACCTCCTCCTGATGCTTGATCTCCTGTTGCTGGTTGAGATATGCCTTCATCATGTTCTCACGGATCTCTGCCCGCTTTTGTGCGAAGTAGGTGTAGTTGCCATTGTATACCTGGCTGTGGCCATTGTCGAGCTCGACTATCTTGGTCACGATCTTGTCGAGGAAATAACGGTCGTGGGAGACGATGATGACGCTTCCCTGGTAGGATGACAGGAAACCCTCAAGCCATGAGATGGATTCCATGTCCAGATGGTTTGTCGGCTCATCGAGGATGATGATATCCGGCTTCACCATGAGTAGTCTGCCGAGTGCAAGTCTTGTCCTCTGGCCACCGGACAGAGAGTCCGTGTGGCGGTCATAATCCTCCTTGGAGAAACCTAGTCCTTTGAGAACTCCATTTGCCTCGCTCTCACAGCTATAGCCGTTCTTATATTCGAATTCGTGGGTGTAGCGGTTGTAGAGCTCCAGAGATCTCTCGAGCTCCTCACCGGTCTGTTCAGCCATGGTGTGTTCCAGTTCGCGCATCCTGTCCTGAAGCTCAAGGATAGGCTTTAGTGCATCCATCATGACACCGCGGACAGTAGTGTTGTAATTGCTCTCCTGATACTGGGACAGATAGCCGATGGTCCTGTCCTTTGACACTATGACCTGACCGGAGTCAGCACTTTCCTCACCCATTATTATCTTGAGAAGAGTGGTCTTGCCGGCGCCGTTTATGCCGACTATAGCCATTTTCTCCTTTTCCTCAAGATGAAAAGAAATATTGTCCAATATAACATCTGTGCCAAATGCTTTGCAGATGTTCTGACAGTCTAAAATCATAATTTAACCTCTCATTTGTGTTCTAGCCTTTTAATTATATATACAAGCCTTTACTTTCGCAAGAAAATGGAGTGGATTTTATACTATAAGGGTGGAATTGCACTGTTTTTTATAAAATGTTCATATTATTTTAAGCAAAATACACAATTATTGTGATATACTAGATAAAGATATGCGTGGATATAGGAAAGACGCCGCAGGGCGGATTGATATATAATTACAGAAAAGGAATGATGGAATGGATTATAGCATCTATGACTATAATAGTGACGAGAAGCTTCTTCAGGAACAGGAGATAGAGGAGATCAACAATGTGAAGATGAGTCTGCTCAACACTCTTGTCACGAAGCTGAACAATGCGGGAATATATTTTAACAGTACATCGAGAATCAAGTCAGAATCGTCACTTCTGCACAAGCTGGAGACTGGTAAATACTCCATGCAGGAAGGTGGAAGAAAGATTCAGGATATCATAGGTATACGAATCAACCTGTTCTATCTGGAGGACATGGATATATGTGAGAAGATACTTGAGGAGACGTTTCTTCTGGACAATTGGTCCAAGACGAAGAATGAGGAGAACAAATTTGAGGCACAGAAATGTAACGGTGTGTTCAGGATACCGAGCAAATATCTGCGAAACATACCTGCAAGTGTGTGGAACAAGCCATTTGACCAGACATTTGAGGTACAGCTCAGGACGGTGCTCTTCGAGGGTTGGCATGAGATAGAGCATGAGATGAGATATAAGTATAAGCTGGGTTCTGATTCCAAGGAGACCGATCTGTGGACTGGACATGAGGATCTGTCCAGAGTTATGAACAGTATCATAGCCAATCTGGAGCTGTGCGACTGGTCTATCATGCAGATTTTCAACAGTATTCACGACTCACAGTACAAGGAGAAGAACTGGGAGAATGCCATAAGAAGCAAATACAGGCTCAGGATCACGCAGGATCCGCTTAAGCCTGAGCTCAGGGAATATCTGGACAACAATCCGGACATCGTGGCGCAGTTCCACACTGTGAGCAAGCGCGAACTGGTTGAGATACTGCTCAACAAGAAGTATCACAAGGAGCTGACTCCTGACAGAGTTATTTATCTGATCAACAAGGAGATAGTCCACAACGAGTATATATCAAGGCTGCTTGACAAGGAGCAGTTCGTTCCAGCGGTCAGACCAGAGGTGAAGACTGAGATAAAGCCTATGGTTCCGAATGTTGTGTACAGCCACAGGGTAGGAATACCTGCGGCGGGTTATGACAAGGCGTGTGAGATCATATACAAATGGGTCAGAGAGCACATCAGTATGGTGTTCCCACAGATGCCCGAGGAACTCACGAGTGTGGATTATTCCACCATAGGATATAAGGTATATATAACATATGAGGCCGGTGAGTTTCATATGGATTTCCAGCACATAAGCAATTCAGAGGCTGGTGTTATATGGCATGTGACAGTGGATATGGTGAGTGCCGGGGATATATATGATGTGAATGTGGAGAACATATGTGAGACCATCAACGTCAAGGAGAGAAGATACAGCAGGCCAAAGTTCATGAAGGATATGTTCAATCAGGTTGGCTTTGTAGACGCCGGGATAGTCATGGAGGAGGGATCAAGCCCTGAGGAGATCAGCTATGACAAGCTGAATGCGATTGTTGAGAGCCCTGACAGATATATGCCGATCATAGTCATAGTGAAGCCGGATGAGATACCGGACTGGGCGATAGACTGTGATGGATATATACTCAGAACGGATATGCTGAAGAAGACCCTCAACGGTTTGTGTCATGTATATCTGTGCAGTGGAGACTGCAAGAAGCGCTACGAGGAGGAGTACGGTAAGGAATCCGTGGATGGCGGAGTTATGATGTGGGAGAAGAACAGTAACTACCCGATATTCTACTCCATGGATATCATCAACCAGAGCTTCTTCGAGGAGGTAAACCACAGCATTAATGAGAATGTGGAGTACGAGAAATCCTTCAGATATTCGCTGAGAGAACAGGTTCACGATGAATATCTGAAATAACACAGAGGTAGGCAGACCATGAAGAAATGGTACAGGATAGCAGCCGTAGTGGTTGTCATGGTGGCTGTGATTGCTATGGTCATCATATCAGGCGTGAGACGGTCAGGTGAAAGTGAATATACAAGGAACACGATCACCATGGGAACGGCTGCGTCATTTACAGTGTATGGAAGCCATGGCAGTGAGAATATAGACGGGATGCTGAAGCTCATAGACAGCCTGGACAAGGATGTGCTGTCATGGCGCTCAGCGGACTCTGAGATATACAGGGTGAACAACACATATAAGCCTGATGAGGATATCACGGTGAGCAGCGAGCTTGCGGGTGTGCTGAAACAGACGCTTGACATATCGAGGGCTCATGACGATCTGCTGGATATCACCATACGGCCTTTGGCGGATGTGTGGGGGATAGAAGATGGCAGGACAGAGATTCCATCACAGGCGGATATAGACAGTGCACTGAGGATGGTGGATGTGTCAAAGGTAAGTGTGGATGGCGATACGTTAAGGATATCAGAGCCTGGTATGATGCTTGATCTGGGAGCAGTCGGCAAGGGATATGGCTGCGACATGGCAGCAGAGTATCTCAAGGGTACTGATGCGGCCGGTGCATGTGTGGCCCTGGGCGGAAGTATAGTTGTGTACGGAAGCAAGCCTGATGGTACAGCCTGGAAGGTCGGTGTCAAGGATCCGAGAGCCGGAGAGGGAACGACCATGGGTGTCATAAGCTTTGGCGATGGGGAGACGGCATTTGTATCCACATCGGGAGATTATGAAAAGTATTTTGAGCAGGATGGCAGGAGATACCACCACATACTTGATCCCCGGACTGGATATCCGGCATGGAATGGCACTATAGCGGCCACGGTAGTTTGTGATAACGGACTGACCAGTGACGCCTTGTCCACACTGTGTATGCTGATGGATAAGGATAAGGCTATGAAGACCATTCAGGAGTATGGTGCGGAGGCCGTCATCATAGATGAGGATAAGAATGTGTATGTCAGTGAAGGCCTGAAGGACCGATTCACCATAACGGCAGAAGACTATAAATTGGCAGAGTGATGTGAAGATATGGCAGGATGGTTTAGAAAAAAAGATCTGATATTGTGTGTAGTCCTTTTAGTAGCGGGAATTATATGCTGGCTTGTCATGCGGCTTGTGCTTCCGACGGGCAATACCGCGGATGTGTATATAGATGACAAACTGGTGCAGACCATAGACATGACAGTCGACGATACCTATGAGTTCAACACGGACAGGGGCAGCAACACTGTTGTGGTTGAATCTGGGAAGATCAGTGTCGGTGATGCGGACTGCCCGGATAAGGTGTGCGTGAATATGGGCTGGAAGAGCAGGAGAGGAGAGACTATAACCTGTCTTCCGCACAGGCTTGTCATAGAGATACAAGGTGGCAGGGAAAGAGATATAGATGTGCAGTAGAGATAAAAATGATCAGAAAAGTTCAGAGACGGCGGTGGATAGAATGCATGGCTGGAGTACAAAAAGGATCACATACACAGGTATGTTCGTGGCCATAGCCATGGTATTTTCCTATCTTGAATCCATGATCCCGGTGAATATAGCTGTTCCGGGAATCAAGCTGGGACTTGCAAATATGGTCACCATAGTTGTCATGTACAGGCTGAGGATATCAGATGCGTGGATAGTGTCACTGGTGAGAGTGGTGCTGTCATCGCTGTTGTTTGGCAATATGACGGTTATGGTATACAGCATGGCGGGAGCGGTGTTGTCACTTCTGGTCATGACGCTTTGCAGGAAAAAGGATCTGTTTGGTCTCCTTGGAACGAGCATACTGGGCGGAGTGAGCCACAACGCAGGGCAGATAGCAATGGCAGCACTTCTCATGAAGAGTGGCAATATCATGTTGTATATGCCGGTGCTGTGCATATCGGGAACTATAGCCGGTGTGTGCATAGGGCTGGCGGGGGCTGTGCTTGTCAGAAAGCTTCCGTCCATAGAATATTAGAATGATATCCGAATGAATTTATAAATGATCACATGTAAGATACAGAAAAGACATAAGTGTCTATATCTTATATGTGATCGTTTTTTATGCGGATAAGCAGAAGAATTTCCATATTTTAAAATGATAATATATCCCCATTTAGGTTGTTTTTGAGGGCTTAAAGCGTTATTATATAGGGAGATTTTTTTAATAAAAATATATAAGGAAAAGAGGTAGAACATGGGTTTGTTAACATTTCTGGGCGGAATTCATCCATATGAAGGCAAAGAATTGTCAATGGAAAAGCCTGTCAGAGAATACCTTCCAAAAGGTGACTGCGTGTACCCGCTGAGTCAGCATATAGGGGCACCGGCCACACCTATAGTGAAGAAGGGCGACAGAGTCCTGGTTGGTCAGAAGATTGCGGAGACCAGTGGCTTCGTGTCAGCAAATATACATTCATCCATATCGGGAAAGGTCAAGGCGATCGAGCCGAGATATGTGCCTGGTGGATCAAAGGTTGAATCAATAGTTGTAGAGAATGATGGCCTGTTTGAGGAGATCGACTTTGCAGCAAATGTAAAAGATCTGTCCACTCTGTATAGAGAGGATGTGAAGGAGATCATCAAGGAGGCCGGAATAGTAGGAATGGGCGGCGCCGGTTTCCCTGCAAATGTCAAGCTGTCCCCGAAGAACGAGGATGCGATCGACTACATAATAGTAAATGGCGCAGAGTGTGAGCCATATCTTACTTCGGATTACAGAAGGATGATGGAGGAACCGGACAAGCTGATACTGGGACTTGAGATATGTATCAATCTGTTTGATCATGCAAAGGGAATCATCGCCATAGAGGATAATAAGCCTGAGGCAATAGAACTTCTCAGGGATAAGGTAAAGGACAATGACAAGATCGAAGTCCATGTGATGAAGACCAAGTACCCTCAGGGTGCCGAGCGTCAGCTCATATATGCTAACACTGGAAGATATGTCAACTCCAAGATGCTTCCAGCGGATGCTGGATGTATAGTTCACAATGTTGATACCATCGTGTCCATATATGAGGCAGTTATAGAGGGAAGACCACTCTACACAAGGATAGTCACCATAACAGGTGATGCCATAGAGAATCCATGCAATCTTATGGTGAGGATAGGAACAAACTGTCAGGAGCTTATAGAGGCTGCGGGTGGATTTAAGGATGGTGTGGTTCCTGAGAAGGTGATCTCAGGCGGTCCTATGATGGGAAAGGCACTTTTCTCATTGGATGTTCCTGCAACCAAGGGAGTGTCGGCACTGCTGTGTATGACACATGACGAGGTGGCAGACATTGAACCGAGCAACTGTATCAGATGCGGACGCTGTGTTGATGTGTGTCCGGGACGTATTGTTCCTTCGATGCTTGCTTCACTGGCTGAGCATGGGGATACAGAGGGATTCCTGGCTCACAACGGAATGGAGTGTTGTGAGTGTGGATGCTGTTCGTATGTGTGTCCGGCGAAGAGACATCTGACACAGACCATTGCGGGAACAAGAAAATCCATCATTGCAAATAAAAAGAAGTAGGAGGTGTACACATTGGATAATACATTTAAGATTTCGTCATCTCCACATGTCAGAGATAAACGAAGTACACAGAGCATTATGCTGGATGTGATCATTGCTTTGCTTCCGGCAACCGTATTTGGAATCATCAACTTCGAGCTGAACGCTATGATACTTATACTCACATGCGTGGTCTCATGCGTGCTGTTTGAGTGGCTGTACCAGAAGATGATGAACAGAAAAGTAACCATAAGCGATCTCAGTGCAGTTGTAACAGGACTTCTTCTTGCACTGAACCTCTCACCGGATGTACCGGTGTGGATGGCGATACTCGGAAGTGCATTTGCCATTATAATAGTTAAACAGCTCTTTGGAGGACTGGGATTCAACTTCATGAATCCAGCGCTGGGCGCAAGATGTTTCCTTCTCATATCATTTGCAGGAAGAATGACATCATTCTCGTATGATGGTGTGACAACTGCTACACCTCTTGCAGTACTCAAGAACACAGGGAATCTGGCAAATGTCAATGTACTCAATATGTTTCTTGGAAATATACCGGGAACCATAGGTGAGACATCAGTTGTATGTTTACTTGTTGGTGCGGCTTATCTTCTGATCAGAAGAGTTATAAAGCCGGTTATTCCATTTACATATATAGGAACATTTGCGGTGCTCATTATGATATATGCGGTTGCATCGGGTAGAGGTTTTGATCTTACATTCCTCGCAGCACACCTGTGCGGTGGTGGTCTGATGCTTGGAGCATTCTTTATGGCAACTGACTATGTTACATCACCTATCACACCTGCGGGTAAGGTTGTGTTTGGTGTGATACTTGGTATACTCACATTCTGTTTCAGAATATACGGAGGATCAGCAGAGGGCGTATCATATGCGATCATATTCTCCAACCTGCTTGTGCCACTCATTGAGAGATGGACACAGCCGAAGAGCTTCGGAGAGGGCGCAGAGCTTGCAGCCCAGGGTGACACAGCCGGAACAAAGTCCAAGATGGATACAAAGTCGATTGTTATAGCAACTATAGCAATCATGATAATCACAGTCATAGCAGGATTTGCACTGGCTTATGTATATAAGATCACAAAGGATCCTATAGCAGTTACAGAGCAGAAAGCAAAGGAAGAGGCATACAAGGCGGTATTCGATGATGCGGATTCGTTTGACAGCTATGCTGACTTTGATGCCGATGCGGCTGCAAAGATCCTGTCAGATGCCGGATATAACGCAGATATAGATGAGATCGTGGAAGCAAAGGGCAGCGATGGTTCAGCACTTGGATATGTTGTGACTGTCACATCACATGAGGCGTATAGTGGAGACCTTCAGCTTGCCATGGGAGTCAGAGCGGATGGAACGACAAATGGAATTTCATTCCTGTCACTCTCAGAGACTGCAGGACTTGGTATGGAGGCTGACACAGACAGCTTCAAGTCGCAGTTTGCAGGAAAGAAGGTCGACAAGTTCCAGTACACCAAGTCAGGTGCAACAGTGGACGAGGAGATAGATGCCCTGTCAGGAGCTACCATCACAACAAATGCGGTTACCAATGCGGTGAATGCGGGACTTGAGTATGTGAAGTCCATAAATGGTGGTGCTGCTGATTCATCTGCAGCGTCGAACGGAGGTGACAAGTAATGGGAAAATGTACAGAGCGTTTATATAATGGTATTGTGAAAGAGAACCCGACCTTCGTACAGATGCTTGGAATGTGTCCGACACTTGCGGTTACATCATCAGCTATCAATGGCGCAGGAATGGGACTTACGACCACATGTATCCTGGTGCTCAGCAACTTCATGATCTCAGCACTCAGAAAGGTTATACCTGATAAGGTCAGAATACCATCATTTATAGTTATCATAGCTTCGTTTGTTACTATCATACAGTTTCTGCTGCAGGCGTACCTGCCATCACTCAACAGCAGCCTTGGACTGTATATACCACTTATAGTTGTAAACTGTATCATCCTTGGTCGTGCCGAGGCATATGCTTCCAAGAACAAGGTACTTCCATCTATATTTGATGGACTTGGAATGGGTCTTGGATTTACAGTTGGCCTTACACTTATAGGAATGTTCAGAGAGCTTGTCGGAAAGGGCTGTGTATTTGGATTCCAGATACTTGGAGATGGCAACTTACTTCAGAACTCATCGGGAATTATAAAGGGTATAGGCAATGCACTCAGCCTGTACACACCTATAACAATATTCGTACTTGCACCTGGTGCATTCTTCGTGCTTGCATTCATCATAGCATTTATCAACAAGAGAAATGCAAAGAAGGCAGCCGAGGCACTGGCAAATGGAGAGGAGATCCCGGCAGCATGCAGACCGGACTCATGTGCAGGCTGTATCAATGCAGCATGTTGTGGCAAGCTGGTTTCAGAGACTCCGGCTCCTGTAAAGGCAGCAGAGGCTCCGGCGAAACCTTCAGCGGATGCAAAACAGGTTAAGAAGCAGGAAGAGACACCTGCAGCGGCAGATAAGGATGCAGCAAAGAATACAGCGCCAGAGGCTGACAAGCCAGATGAGGCGAAGAAGGATGAGCCAAGACTCAGCCCATATGCACCGACCAGAGAGTCAGTCCTCGCCGACATAAAGCTTGTTCCGAATGCGACAGGAAAGATGCTTAAGGAGCATGCTGAGGAAGTTCAGCAGGAAAAGACGCCAGATGAGGAGCAACAGACTGTTACAGAGACTCAGTCAGACAGTCAGGACAATCTCCAGAATGAGAAGTCAACAGAGCAGCCAGCAGCAGAACAGGAAGTAGCAGACAAAGTGGCAGCAGAGCAGCCATCAACGGATCAGCCGACGGAAGCAGAGCAGCCAGAACACTCTGCAGAGAACGAGCCAGCAGATTCCGACATAAAGCTCAAGGAGACAATGGCTCATATAAAGAAGAAAAAAGGAAAGGGAGGTAAGAGATAATGAATATTTTATTGTTAGCCATCGGAGCGGCACTTGTAAATAATGTTATCCTCAGCCAGTTCCTCGGACTGTGTCCTTTCCTTGGAGTGTCCAAGAGTGTCAACACAGCAACCGGAATGGGAGCAGCGGTTGTGTTCGTCATGACCATAGCTTCATTTGTCACCAGCGTTGTGTATTACGGCATACTGAGAAGATTCGGACTTGAGTACCTCAACACCATAGTGTTCATCCTTGTGATCGCAGCACTTGTACAGTTTGTTGAGATGTTCCTCAAGAAGAAGGTCAAGTCATTGTATGAATCACTTGGAGTTTACCTTCCACTGATCACGACCAACTGTGCCGTGCTTGGTATCGCTCTCTCAAATGTACAGAGCGGTTACGGTATACTTGAGAGTACCATCAACGGATGTGGCTCTGCAGTCGGATTTACTATAGCCATAGTGATACTTGCAGGAATCAGAGAGAGACTTGAGCACAGCCCTATACCTGAGGCGTTCAAGGGAACCCCTATAGTTCTCATCACATCAGGTCTTATGGCGATTGCGTTCTTCGGTTTCTCAGGATTGATATAAGGAGGGTGCGGATATGACAGGAATATTGATAGCTGTGGCAGTCGTCGCAGGCGTAGGTATTGTGATAGGTATCCTTCTGGGTGTCGCAGGAGAGAAATTTAAGGTAGAAGTAGATGAGAAAGAAATAGCAGTAAGAGAGCTCCTTCCGGGAAATAACTGCGGTGGATGTGGTTATCCGGGATGTGACGGACTGGCAGCGGCCATCGCCAAAGGTGAGATGCCGCCATCAGCGTGTCCTGTTGGAGGCGAGGCAGTGGCAGCGAAGATCAGTGAGGTCATGGGCGTGGAAAACGCTGAAAATACAAGGTATGTGGCATTTGTCAAGTGTGCAGGAGACTGCGAGAAGGCGAAGGATGTATACGAGTATGTTGGACCAAGGGACTGTAAGCTGGCACAGAACAATCCAAACAGCGGTCCTAAGGCATGTACATATGGATGTACAGGTTATGGCTCATGTAAGGCAGTATGTGAGTTCGGGGCTATTGACATTATAGATGGAATTGCGGTAATTAATAAGGAGAAGTGTAAGGCATGCGGCAAATGTGTCACAGAGTGCCCGAGACACCTGATAGAACTGGTTCCATATGATGCAGAGAGACTTGTCAGATGTAATTCCCATGACAAGGGTCTTCAGGTCAAGGCAGCCTGCAGCGCAGGATGTATCGGATGTACACTGTGTGCAAGGAACTGTGAGGCTGGAGCCATCACGATAGACAGAAACCTTGCTCACATAGATCCGGAGAAGTGTACAAATTGTGGTGCATGTAAGGCCAAGTGCCCAGTAAAGATAATATCGTAAGAAGGTCCCTCCGAAGGTGGGAGATATAAGGAGAAAATTATATGAGATGTCCATTTTGCTCAGCAGATGATACAAAGGTTATCGATTCCAGACCAGCGGAGGATGGAAGTGCGATCAGAAGAAGAAGACAGTGTGACGCCTGTGGTAAGAGATTTACCACATATGAGAAGGTGGAGACCATACCTCTCATAGTCATCAAGAAGGACAAGAACAGAGAGACTTATGACCGTTCCAAGATAGAGTCAGGTGTCATAAAGTCATGCCATAAGCGTCCGGTTTCAGCGGAAGCAGTCACAAAGTGCATAGATGACATAGAGAACACCATCTTCAACATGGAAGTGAGAGAGATAGAGAGCACGACCATAGGTGAGATAGTCATGGATAAGATCAAGGATCTTGATCAGGTAGCCTATGTAAGATTTGCATCAGTGTACAGAGAGTTCAAGGATGTGAATACATTTATGGATGAGCTGGGCAAGCTGCTCACCAGCAATTCGGAGAAGCGATGATAGAGACATACAACACGATATTACAGGAGGGGCAGGACGAGATAGTCGAGAAGAAATCACGATTCATCGGCTATGCAGTCCCTGTGTCCTCGGAGGAAGAGGCATATGCCTTTGTCGAGAAGATCAGGAAGCAACACTATGATGCAAGGCACAACTGCTATGCATTTGCCATAGGCAGCGAGAATACATTGCTAAGATTCTCTGATGACGGAGAACCGCAGGGAACGGCTGGAAAACCCATCCTGGAGGTTATCACGGGGAATGCGGTGGTTAATATATGTATAGTGGTCACAAGGTATTTTGGTGGAACACTGCTCGGAACAGGTGGTCTTGTGAGAGCATACACCGAGGCAGCCAAGCTTGCACTGTCTGATGCGGGTATACATAAGATGCAGCTTATGAAGCTGGTGAAGATAACCACGAACTACAACGATTCGGGTAAGGTACAATATCTTCTCAGCAACAGTGATGCACTGATAGACAGTACGGATTACACTGCAGATGTGTGCTTCAATGTGGCGGTGCCGGCTGACAGCTATGGATGTCTGGTAAAGCAGATCACAGAGTCTACATCTGCGAGAGCATTGATAGAAGACTCAGGAGAAGAGTACAGATGATGATGAATGGCAGAGCTATAGTAAATATCTTATAGCGCCTGAATATCACTCTGAATATAAGTGCAGCAGCAAGGCTGATGACTGACACTGCGGCGATATGCAGCAGGACATTGAGACAGCCATTGGTGCCGGAATATATGATCAAGGATATAAAGCTGATAATGGCAGCGGGAATAATTCCCGCTGCTATATTTTTTACACAGAATCCGGCTTTTTTTCTGGAGGAGAGGATAGAGTAAGCCCCACAGTCCAGATCCCGGAGATAGTTCTGAAGTCCCAGGAGAGAACATACGAACAAAGTTATGTAAACCAATATTCCCACAGGAAAATTGTTTGGCGCAATATCTGTCGATGCCGTGTATTTTCCGGTGAGTCCGCTCTCGATTGTGAAAATGTCCTCATTTTCGATATATCCCTTAAATCTATCACTGATGTATTCTGACATCTGGGTCTCGTCGTATGGGACATTTGCCAGATAACGATCCTGGAGCATACATACAGACATGTCTGCCGCATATGCATACAGGAGGGCGGCAGACACGGATTCTTCGGACACAGACTGGAATGAGCTTCCATCGGTTGTATACACGGTTATGTGGCGCTTCCCGTCAGAGTGGATCATTGATTCACTGAAACCATCAGGAACCATGTACGCGGAGTCGATCCTGCCGGATGCTACATCATCCTTCATGTCTTTCAGGGATTCATAGTGCCTGAAGGTAAATCCCGTGGATGTCGATGTGAGATACGACAGGAAAGCATCCGTGTGTTCGTCAGAACTTTCAATATACACGCCGGACACGATCTCGGTGCTTTGCTTTCTGGCTGGCAGAAGGCTCACAGCGATCAGCACAGCGGGGATGACCAGCAGAACGACGATCATGGCGGGACGGCATAGTATTCTCTTTATAAGTAAGTTTATCTGTCTTATATGGTTCATAGATGTATCTCCGTAAATTTATGATAAATATATGCACAGTGTCTGCACAAGCTTATTGAGCAGCGATCCATGGCATATATCCTTTGCAAAGTTTGGAAGCATGGCTTCCGGTATGAATAAGCCGCTCACATAGGCCAGTATGACAGTGACCACAGTGAGAAGCAGTGTGCAGCCGTGTGTCCCTGCGGGAAGCAGACTTATGAGCAGTGTATATACCGCGACACATGTAGCTATGACGATTCCGAACAGTATCCCGCTCATGTGGATATTTACATGCAGTTCATCGATAAACAGTGATGCCAGGGCGAGAGCCATGTATACAGTTATATAAAGGATATACAGCCATATGAACATGGATATGAAATTGCTGACATTGCGTCTGACTTTGCCAATTCCCTGTGACCTGAGCTTTGTTATGTAAGAGGCTGGGAGGTCGAGCAGGAATGGGAAGAAAACAACGCTGCACAGCATCATCATGAGAAGGACCGCCGCACTTATGTAGAAGTCGGTGGTATTTGCTGCTCTGGTTGCATTTATCTTGTCGACGGTGAAGTTGGCAGTCCTGTCAAGAACCTTAGTCATGAACATGGCATTTACATCGTTGCTGAGCGTGTCCTGAATATCCTCGGGAAGCTCCATGTTCCTTCCTATCGCCTGAACCGAATATATGGCCGCCTGGGATATGCCAAGCATGGAGGATGTGGAGCGGAAGAGGTCATTCAGCACAAATGTATCGATGGACCGGTTGTCAGAATAGTATACCTCGACAGGTGTGTTCGTTCCGTCCATGATGTCGCTTATGATATTGTCAGGGACGTAGATCACAGCGAACAGGTCTCCGTCAGAGAGCCTTGAAAGGGCTGTATCCTTGTCTGAAAATTCTGTGAATACACATGATGAGTGGTAGCTGTCCATATCAGATATCGTGTTGTATGCCATCTGTGCGGTTTTTGAATCTGCACTCATCACGATTCCGATTGAAAGTGGTTCGGAGCGGTCATCAGAGTAGATGAAAGAGTTCGCGTTTAACGCAAGACACAGGAAAACCGTCATCATGACAAATGCTGCGACTACCATGTATATTCCATAATGAGCTATTCTTTTCAAATCAGTTCGTATAAGTCGGTAAAACATAAAACTCCTTTAGATAAAGCTATGATCTGATCAGATTGATGTAGGTTTCAGGTGAGGTGTATCCGGGTGAGATATTTCTGTCTATGGCCAGTTGGATGTGTCCATTTTTCAGTGTGTATATCTTGTTGCATATATCCAGCGCAGATGTCTCATGTGTGGCGATGATGACACTTCCTCCATGTGTTATGTAATTCTGGAGATAGCTCAGTATCCCGTTCTTGCATAGAAGATCAAGCGAGGCCAGAGGTTCATCGAGAAGAAGCAGATCCGGGTCAGACATCATCGTGATGGCAAGGCTTAGCCTCTTCTTCATTCCACCGGAGAGCTTTGAGACACGTTTGTCCAGAAATGAATCCACACCGAGAGACTGACATATGCTCATATTGTGGGAGTTCATGACTGTTTTCCTGCTTCCGGGGTGCCACAGTCTGATGTTGTCAATGGCTGTGAGTTCCGGTATGAGTGGATTGTCCTGTGGGAGCAGAGCAGCATTTGCCTGACAGTCGAAACCGAAGCACCCTGAGTCTGGCTTTATGTTTCTGGATAGTATTCCCAGCAGGGTGGATTTACCCGATCCGTTGATTCCCAGAAGGGCGATGCATTCACCCGGGGATACGGACAGTGACACATCTGTCAGAACTTTATTTTTGCCGTAGCTTTTGCTCACTGAAGAGACAGAAAACATCTAGTATTCCTCCTCTATTACCTGAAAATCAAGGTAGTCAAAATCTATATCCTCCACAAAGTTATCCGCTGTGAATCTGGTTCTGGCGTGGTGGATAAACTCATCCTTATTCTTCTTAAGCCACACCGGCTTTGCCAGGTCAAACTCGTAGCACATATCCTCAAGGGCCTTGTATACCTTGTGGGTACGCGTCATCTCGTAGTCGGATATGCATATCACGGTATCCTTCATGAGGTGGTTATCTTTTATAAGTTTTCCCCATACTCTAAACATATATTATCCTCCATAAGGGTTATTTGAGATCGTACCTGACTAGTATATAACATTTGTGCACAGAATTAAAACAATAAAGACACAAATATGACACATTTACTGCGTATAGTAACAACTGTAAGAAAGAGAAAGGTACCGATTACAGGAATTAAGATAATAAAGATGCGAAAGGATGATAGAGATGGAACAGGAAAACAAGAACCAGATGAATGGAAATAGTGGTCAGGCACCACAGCAGGATGGTCTGTATCATTACAGCTATATGAACAATAGAGGAGATTCAAGATTTGACAGACCTTCAACAAATGCTTCACAGCAGACACAGAATGTTCAGGGCGCACAGTCAGCGCAGAACAATCAGACAGCCGGTGTACATGGCTCAGCACAGAACGCTCAGACTGCCGGCGCACAGAGTTCATCGCAGAATGCTCAAACAGTCGGTACACAGAACGCTTCATATTCAGGTTTTCAGAGAAATGTAAATGGCATGGAAGCATGGTATGACAGCCAGAGAATGAATCAGGGTTATCAGAATCAGGCAGGCAATCCAATGAACAATATGGGAACAGGAAAGCCTTCAGATAACAATATGAGACAGAAGAAGGCAAAAGATAAGAAGCCAAAGAACAGGAAGAGCGGATTTGGCAAGAAGGCAGCAGGTGTGGTTGCAGCGGCTGTTGTATTCGGACTTGTGGCAGGCGTTGTATTCCAGGGGGTCAGATATGGATCGGATAAGCTTCTCGGCAAAGATTCGCAGACCACAACAGAGCAGAGTGCTGAGGGTTCAACAGAGAACAATGCACCACAGCTCAAGCAGGCATCATCAGACACGACAAGTACAGTGTACGATGTGTCAACGGTTGCCAAGAAGGTTATGCCTTCCATCGTATCGATCACAGGAACATACGTAACAACATATGATTACTGGTTCAATTCATATCAGCAGGAGTCAACAGGAGCCGGTTCAGGTATCATCATCGGCAAGGATGATCAGTACCTGTATCTTGCAACTAATTATCATGTGGTACAGAATGCTAAGTCACTGTCAGTTACATTTGTCGATGACAAGAGTGCAGATGCGGTGGTAAAGGGATACGTTGAGAACAATGATATAGCAGTTGTCACAGTTAAGCTTTCGGACATATCGGATGACACTTTGAATGAGATAAAGGAGATTCAGGTAGGTTCATCGGATGATCTTGCAGTTGGTGATCCGTGCGTGGCAATCGGAAATGCACTTGGATATGGACAGTCAGTTACAGTTGGATATATAAGCGCACTTAACAGAGAGATAAGTGCTTCAGATGAGACAGTAAAGGTACTTCAGACAGATGCAGCCATCAACCCTGGTAACAGTGGTGGTGCCCTTGTCAACATGCAGGGCGAGCTGATCGGTATCAACACAGCCAAGTATTCAGATACAAGCGTTGAGGGTATGGGCTATGCACTTCCTATATCAGATGTACAGGATATAATCAATGACCTGATAGCAGGCAAGAATGTGTCAAATGATGGAACAACATCAGGACAGGCTTACCTCGGTATATCTGCCCAGACCATCACAAGCCAGTACGCACAGCTCCTGAACATGCCTGAGGGTGTATATATCTCATCAGTTGAGCAGGGTTCAGCAGCAGAGGAGTGTGGACTCCAGTCAGGAGATATCATTTGCAGCCTTGACGGTGAGGACATAGCAGATATGGAGACATTCCACGACAAGATCGTGGCCTGCAATCCTGGCGATAAGGTATCTATCGTATACTACAGAAACAACAATGGTAACTACGAGAAGCAGACTGCTACAGCTACGCTGAAGGAGAAGCAGTGATAAGCCAGATAATTCAGTGGTGATTTAGCACGGAGCTAACAGAACTGAAAGCCTATAGATTGATATAACAGCACCTGTAAGTGAAATTACAGGTGCCGTTTTGTATGTAAGATATGTGGCTGTCAAAATTGTAATCTGCCTGCATTGTATCGGAAGTCCTCGTATTCATCCGGTATGCGGTCAAGTTCGGCGGTAAATGCCTGTGGATTGTAAATTTGCTTGCAAATATACTTTAAATGGTGCATTATAAAGAGTACGCTTAAGTATAGCGTAAGATTTGGAAAAATGAAAAAGAAAGGTTTACATAACAATGTACAAAATACTTTGTAAGGATGGAAGGGCAAAGAGAGCTGAATTTCAGACTGTTCACGGAACAGTGCAGACACCTCTGTTCATGAATGTTGGAACGGCAGCAGCCATAAAGGGAGCTGTGGCAACAACGGATCTCAAGGACATAGGATGTCAGATCGAGCTGTCAAATACATATCATCTCCATGTGAGACCTGGGGATAAGATAGTCAAGCAGATGGGCGGTTTACATAAGTTTATGTACTGGGACAGACCGATACTCACTGATTCAGGCGGATTCCAGGTATTCTCCCTGGCGGGACTTAGGAAGATCAAGGAGGAGGGGGTAACCTTCAATTCCCATGTCGATGGACGCAAGATATTCATGGGACCTGAGGAGAGCATGCAGATACAGTCGAATCTGGCATCTACAATAGCCATGGCATTTGACGAGTGTGCCCCTGCACTGGCTGACAGACAGTACGTGGAGAATTCTGTTGCGAGAACAGCCAGATGGCTTGTCAGATGTAAGAATGAGATGGAGAGACTTAACAGTCTGCCGGATACGATCAACAAGAATCAGCTATTGTTTGGAATCAATCAGGGTGCCATATACGAGGATATCAGAATAGAACACGCCAAGAGAATCAGCGAGCTTGATCTTCCGGGATATGCCATAGGAGGACTTGCAGTAGGAGAGACAGCAGAGCAGATGTACCACATACTCGATGTGACCGTTCCGTATCTGCCTGAGGACAGACCGACATACCTCATGGGTGTTGGAACCCCTGCAAATATACTTGAGGCGGTCGACAGAGGTGTTGATTTCTTCGATTGCGTATATCCATCCAGAAATGGACGACACGCCCATGTGTACACGAAGCATGGCAAGATGAATCTCAAGAATGCGAGATTTGAGACAGACGACAGACCTATAGAGGAGGGCTGCGGATGCCCTGCATGCCAGCACTATAGCAGAGCGTACATCAGACACCTGCTCAAGGCAAATGAAATGCTCGGTATGAGATTTTGCGTCTTGCATAATTTGTATTTTTATAATAATATGATGAAAGACATCAGAGAGGCTATTGAAGAAGGAAGATATCAGTCATATAAGAAATCGATGCTTGAGAGCCTTGCTGGTGGAGAAGAGTAATCAAAAAGGAGATCAGAGAATGAATTCACTTTCAACAATTTTATCATCGTCAACAGGAACACAGGCCAGTGGCGGTTCATCAGTTATGTTTATTGTTGTATATATTGCCATATTTGCTGCAATCATTTACTTCATGATGATCAGACCACAGAAGAAGCAGAAGGCCAAGACAGACCAGATGCTTTCACAGATGGAGCCTGGTGATAATATCATGACAACCAGTGGTTTCTACGGAACCATCCTTGATGTGGTTGATGATTCAACTATCATCGTAGAGTTTGGTAACAACAAGAACTGTCGTATACCGATGCACAAGAGCGCTGTCGCAGAGCTTGAGAAGCAGGGATCATCAACAGTCACAGATGATGATAAGGATAAGAAGTCAAAGATATAATAAAGGTATCATCAGAGTAAATAAAAAAGCGGTCATTATACAGTGACCGCTTTTTTTATATCCTGAAATACAGCTTCC
This sequence comes from Coprococcus sp. RTP21281st1_F1_RTP21281_210402, assembly GCF_040915325.1. NCBI lineage: Bacteria > Bacillati > Bacillota > Clostridia > Lachnospirales > Lachnospiraceae > Coprococcus > Coprococcus sp. RTP21281st1_F1_RTP21281_210402. Next base: position 377,671 of record NZ_JBCPDQ010000003.1, on the reverse strand, counting down.
GTGATCCGAAGACCGCCCCTTCCGGTTCCCACGGATATGTCGGGTTTGGCTGCGCCGTGGAAGTCGGAACCTCCTGATATGAGGAGCCCGTGTTTTCTGGCGATCTCTCTAAGCCTTCCGGATTCATAGGCATTGTTGGAGGAGTGGTAGACCTCAAGCCCTGAAAGGCCATATGGCTTCAGTTCTTCAAGCATGTCCTCTATCTGTTTATATCCAAATCCGTATATGAGGGGATGGGCGATGAAGGCAGCCTTGCCGTAGGTTCTTATGAGTCTTATGGCATCGGCGGCCGGTATGTCTGGTGTTGGAATGTAATATTTGCATTTCTTGCCCAGATACTTTTTGAACGCCTGGTTCATGTCCCTGCATACGCCTTCGGCTATGAGAATTCTGGCAAAATGAGCTCTTGTGACGACTGTATCAGGATTGCCATGCTGCAGCTTCTCCATGGTCATGTCTATTCCGTCGGCGCGGAATCTCTCACACATCTGCTCGTTTCGGTCGTATCTGGCCTGTTTGATGGCGGCAAGACGGGAGATGAGCTCAGGGTTCTTGTAGTCCATATAGAAGCCCAGAATGTGGATCTCCACACCGTTGTAGATGGCTGACATCTCTATGCCGGGAACTACCTCGATATGATGGTCACTGCTGTCAGAAAAGCCAGAGCAGTTGGTGGAATCACTGTTCTGGATCGGAGGAAGAGTGCTGTTCCAGTTATCTGCATATGTGATTGCATCTGCTACGCCGTCCACTGTGTCGTGGTCGGTTATGGCGATCGCTGCAAGATTCCTGTCAATGGCAAGCTGGCACACCTCTGATGGGGTGCAGGAGCCGTCGGAAGCGGTGGTGTGAAGGTGCATATCTATAAATCTCATGTTGAAAACCTCCGTTTTTATTTTTTATATCATGTATCTGAGCAGCGCCTGAAGCGGCGCATGTCTGGGGGAAATGTGCTCTGACAGAAGTATTGTATATCAGATAAATACATATGTTCAAGTGAATATTGTTACGGTCAAATGATATAAGCGGACATATGAACCCTGACAACTGTGCCTTGTTAAAAACTTTCTCAATAAGGTGCGCTGTACTTGATAAAGTACACGCAAATGCGACAAAAATTTTCAATAAGCTATGGACTTCATAACTGTTTTGTGAGAAAATACCACTGATGGTTTGAATTAGAGAATTCGGAACCGCTTTTAAGAATTCATATTTTGAAAGGAGTTTCACAATGATTTACACTAAGGAAGTTGAAAACATGTGCCCTGTAGCAAAGGGTGCAAAGCATGAGCCAGCTCCTATCCCAGAAGAAGGAAAGTGGGTTTACTCAAAGGAAATCAAAGACATCTCTGGTTTTACACATGGTGTAGGCTGGTGTGCACCACAGCAGGGTGCCTGCAAGCTTTCACTTAACGTAAAAGAGGGTGTTATCGAGGAGGCTCTTGTCGAGACTATTGGATGTTCAGGTATGACACATTCAGCAGCTATGGCAGCTGAGATTCTTCAGGGTAAGACAATCCTTGAGGCTCTCAACACTGACCTTGTGTGCGATGCTATCAATACAGCAATGAGAGAGTTATTCCTTCAGATCGTATACGGACGTACACAGAGTGCATTCTCAGATGACGGACTTGCAGTTGGTGCCGGACTTGAGGATCTTGGAAAGGGTCTTCGTTCACAGGTTGGTACAATGTATGCAACAAAGGCTAAGGGTGTTCGTTACCTTGAGATGGCAGAGGGCTATGTAACAGGAATAGCACTTGATGCAGATGACGAAGTTATCGGATATCAGTTCGTTTCTCTTGGAAAGATGACTGACTTTATCAAGAAGGGTGATGACCCTAACACAGCTTGGGAGAAGGCTTCAGGTTCATACGGACGTGTTAAGCCAGAGCAGGGCGCTGTTAAGATCATCGATCCACGTAAAGAGTAGTCGGAAATAGAGGAAAGGAGAACGAGACAATGGCATTATTTGAATCATATGAAAGAAGAATAGACCAGATAAACGCTGTACTTAACAGCTATGGAATCAGCTCAATCGAAGAAGCTGAGAAGATCACAAAGGACGCTGGACTTGACGTTTACAATCAGGTAAAGGGTATTCAGCCAATTTGTTTTGAGAATGCTTGCTGGGCATATACAGTAGGTGCAGCAATCGCAATCAAGAAGGGATGCAGAAAGGCAGCAGACGCAGCAGCAGCTATCGGCGAGGGTCTTCAGGCATTCTGTATACCAGGTTCTGTTGCAGATCATCGTAAGGTTGGTCTTGGACATGGTAACCTTGGTAAGATGTTACTTGAGGAGGAGACAGAGTGCTTCTGTTTCTTAGCAGGTCATGAGTCATTTGCAGCAGCTGAGGGTGCTATCGGTATCGCTGAGAAGGCTAACAAGGTTCGTAAAAAACCTCTTAGAGTTATCCTTAACGGTCTTGGTAAGGATGCAGCTCAGATCATCTCAAGAATCAATGGATTTACATATGTTGAGACAAAGTATGACTACAAGAAGGCTGAGCTCAATGTAGTATACGAGAAGGCATATTCAGATGGTATTCGTGCAACAGTTAAGTGCTACGGCGCTGACGATGTTCAGGAAGGTGTTGCTATCATGCACAAGGAGAACGTTGGTGTATCTATCACAGGTAACTCAACAAACCCTACACGTTTCCAGCATCCAGTTGCAGGTACATACAAGAAGGAGTGTATCGAGCAGGGTAAGAAGTACTTCTCAGTAGCATCAGGCGGTGGTACAGGACGTACACTTCACCCAGATAACATGGCAGCAGGTCCTGCTTCATACGGTATGACAGATACTCTCGGACGTATGCACAGTGATGCACAGTTCGCTGGTTCATCATCAGTTCCTGCACACGTAGAGATGATGGGACTTATCGGAATGGGTAACAACCCTATGGTTGGTGCTACAGTTGCTGTAGCTGTTTCTGTTGAGGAAGCTGCTAACGCTGGTAAGTTCTAAGTAAAAACCTAGTATTTAAACGGTTTAGAGGGCTTTTAGAGAGATCTAAAGGCTCTCTATTTTTTTGATTTTTAAATTCTTTGAAGGTTGAAATCAATTTTGATGAATACAAATTTGGCATGCTTGTATATTATGATGATGACAGCCATACATATGAAATATTGCTTTGATATTCAGCATTAGTTGGAAAACGGGAGTTGCTAAGGAATTTTACAGCAACTCTTTTGTTTTATTTTGTCAAGACTTGTTTTATATTTATTCGGTATTATAATTGCCTTACATATCAAATGGAAGGGGTGATTAAAATGGATAGAACTATAGTAGTAGAATATTTTGATGGCGAGAAGAAAGTAAAAAAAGTTATAATTTTAAAATAATCTCGCGAAAAATTGCCTTATACGCGCATTTGTGAAAATCTATTGACTTATGGTTGATTTAGGGCTAAAGTGTGGCTACCAATCGGAAGAAAAAACAGTAGGCAGCAATATAGATTGACACATAAAATATTTGACAGCACATTTAAAAAGATACTTACGCACTCCTGAGAATATAGCGTCGTTGAAAAGCCTCATAAAAACAGATATAATGGGTAGCATAGATAAGAATATTGAACTTGGAAATATAACACTTGAGGATGGGCACAGCTTTATGGCAACTCGGAAAGAGGTTGAATTAATATCCCGATTTCAGAGAAAAGGCCTATATCAATGAATTCTGAGAATTATATATAAGACATTTGAAATAAACAAGGAGGGCATGAGATGGGCATTTATTTTAATCCAAGTAATGACAGTTTTACAAAGGACAAGAATAGTGAATTGTATCTTGATAAGACAGGTCTGCTTGAATATCTGAACAGAGTTATATGTACAAATGCTAATTGTATCAGTGTCAGTCATGCCAGACGATTTGGTAAGTCCCATGCGGCATTTGATCTTGCACTTCAGAATTTTATTTTTGACAAACGTCAAAAATATTGTATAATATACTTAACAAGACAGCCGAGCGATAGATACGTCCTATCCGTCCGGCAAAAACCATTTTAAGATGAAACACCTCATAGCTTAGTCGGCTGAGGTGTTTTTCTTATTTTCTATGATTCAGAATTGTCACAATAAGTATCGCAACGGTTAATATAACCATGAATTCCTCATATGTACTCATAAGGCACCACTCCCTTCCAAGACTCGAACGGATATGGTGTAACACTCCTCGGCTGCCCGGTTAAATACATTATTCTATTTTCATACAGAAGTAATTTTGATATATATACATTTTGGAGATTCCTATATAACGTAAAACACCTCGCATTAACGCGAGGTTGGATTTAAAAAGAGATTTAAGAACACAATAATATTTTATAACCACATACCACCTTCCGGAATACATTAAACTATATCATGGACAAGGAGGTGAATACGCATGGACAGATTCGCAGTATATCTTGTAGTTGTTGCGGTTCTTTGCACTTTGATATCGGTAATAACGGAATTTACGAAAGAGGTAGGAGTGCTGAAGAAGATCCCTACCTCTTTTCAGGTTCTGATCACCAGTGTCATTGTGTGTGAGGTGGGACTTTTTGTTGGACTATCATTTTATCACATAGCATTTGTGTGGTATTATCCTGTGGCTGCGTTTTTCGGGGCATTTGTCATTGCGATTATATGTAGCCGGGGATGGGACTACCTGATATCGATATTCAAGCGGTTTTACAATGGCGGAGATAAGGAAAAGTGGCATGAATAAAGGCGTCATGACAGTGGCACATGTAATACGAGACAGATAAGTATAAGTTCGGAATAATGATCCTAAGATTGTCTCCTGATTCAATGTCTGGAATATTATATACAGACAAAAGAATTCAGGAGACAATTTTATGGCTTCTAATAAGGTTCCATTAAAGGGCTACATGGATGGTATAGATATATCAGCGTGGCAGGATACTATAGATATAACCAAGGTGCCTTGTGACTTTGTGATAGTGAAAGCTACGGAGGGCACGGACTACAAGAACAGGTATTTTGCAAAGCACTGTGACCAGGCGATGAAAGCGGGAAAACTCCTGGGGGCATTCCATTATGCAAATGGTGGCGATCCCCACAGTGAGGCTGAGTATTTCATAGCATACAGTAAGAAATATGTGGGCAAGGCGATACTTGTCCTTGACTGGGAGGGGCGGAATAATCCTCAGTTTGGCAGAAGTGACAGAGCGTGGTGCAAAGAGTGGTGTGATCATGTATACAGAAAAACCGGTGTTAAGCCCCTGATCTATATCCAGAAGAGCGCCATGGACAATGTAAAGGGCCTGGGATACAGGCTGTGGGTTGCACAGTATCCTGATTACGAGCGGACGGGATATCAGGAGCATCCATGGAATGAAGGTCAATACGAATGTGATATCAGACAGTACACATCCGTTGGAAGACTTCCGGGTTACGATGGCAATCTCGATCTGAATAAGTCATATATAGACAAGACGACATGGAAAAAATATGCCGCAAAAAAGACTGGTGGTTCACAGGAGAAAGATACTGGCAGTAACAGCGGAAAAAGTAATAATAAAAAGAAAAGCATAGAATTGATCGCAAAGGAAGTCATAGCCGGAAAATGGGGGAACGGCGATGACCGGAAGAGCAGACTGAAAAAGGCAGGATATGATTACAATAAGGTTCAGGCGAAGGTAAATGCAGTGGTCAAGGCTTCGCAGAAGAAATCGATAGATGTGATAGCCAGAGAGGTCATAGCCGGCGACTGGGGAAATGGCGATGACAGAAAGAACAGGCTGAAGAAGGCAGGGTATGATCATGTCAAGGTGCAGAATAAGGTAAATGAGATGCTTGGCAGATAGCTGCAGGTAAATGACATAAGAAAAATGGCAGGAGAACGAAGTATAAAATTAGTTCCGGCAAAAATGAAATTTATATGAAGTATCATCCATACCTGTTGACGAAGCGCAATATATACTATAGGATAGTGGAAAACAAAAGCCCCCGTCAGGGATACATGAAAGGGAAAGGTGATATATATGCCATATTATGGATTTTATTTTGACCCAACATATCTGTTGGTTCTCATAGGCGTGGTGCTCTGCATGATAGCATCGGCAAGAGTCAAGACCACATACAAGAAGTATGAGAAGGTGGGATCGCGGTCAGGCTACACAGCGGACCAGGTCGCATACATGATACTCAGGAATGCGGGGATAACGGATGTGTCAATACATCACATCTCAGGAGATCTGACTGATAATTACAATCCTAAGGAGCATACGCTCAATCTGTCGGACAGCGTGTATGGTTCCAGATCCATCGCAGCGATAGGCGTGGCAGCCCATGAGTGCGGACATGCCATACAGCATGCAAATGCATATGCACCGCTCACCATCAGGTCAGCCATCATTCCAGCGGCAAATATAGGCTCAGCCATATCATGGCCGCTCATACTTATAGGACTTCTCATTCCGAGGGTTGATTACCTTATAACACTCGGAATCATACTGTTCTCACTGGTTGTTGTCCTACAGTTTGTGACACTTCCGGTGGAGTTCAATGCATCGAGAAGAGCAATGGCGATACTGGAGGGCAGCGGATATCTCTATCCGGATGAACTCAAGGGTGCAAGAAGTGTACTCACAGCGGCAGCTATGACATATGTGGCAGCCATGGTATCAGCATCACTTCAGTTGCTCAGACTTGTATTATTGTTTGGCAACAGGAGAAGATAGCGGAATTATAACAGAAAATATAAAAATGCATAAAAAAGTCTTGTGAATTTGTTGATAGTATTTGCAACTTTGCTATGGTAAAATGGTTAAAGTGGCAAAAATCTACATATTTGCAAGACTTTTTCTGTTATTGTGCACAATTATAACAGGAAAGTCTGCATAACAATTAATTAAGGGAGGGTAATTGATGAGGAAGAGAAGGCTACGAGGAGGTATAACGGCCTTGTCGGTGCTTGCTGCTATTGGCATGGCATCGGGAATAACGGCATTTGCGGCGGATGACACACAGTCTGAAGCTGTGGATACGGGAAAGGGACTGGAGTATGTATATGAGTCGTCAGGCTCTACACCATCAGGTGTCACGCTCAACGGCAATTCGGTAATCATAAAGCAGTCGCCGAATTCCACTGACAGCGAGCAGTTATTCAATATTTACAATGACAAAGACAGGGATGGAATCCTTGATGAGGGCGAGGAAGCTTTCACATTGGATGGAAGCACGGACATACAATATGGCAATATATATGGAATCTATCATGGTAAGGGCAGTTCGCCGATCTCCATAACCATAGACGGTGCTGAACTGCCTGCTGTATATGGAGCATTTGAGAGCACTGTTGAGACTCCGGAGAACATGACTGCGGTAACTATCAGTGTGAAGGGCGACGCGGCAGTTGAAAGTCTGTATGGACTTTTCAGGACATATTGTACAGGTGGCGTATTGATAGACACGGAAGAGTCCGTGACAATAAAGTCGCTCTATGGTCTAAGATCTTCGACCATGGATGGAGACATCACGGAGAATATCAATTACAACTGTGATGGCAACACATTTGTCACACTGGCTACAGATGGATATTACACAGGAAAGGCTTATACGATAAATGGAGATGCAGTGTTCAATATGAACGGTGCCGGCATCAGTTCCGTGTATATTGTGCAGAACGGAGCTGTGCTCAGCAAGACACTGACGGCCAAGGTGACTGACTCCAAGGTAGACAATCTGTGCGGAGTTTCCCAGAGCGCAAAGGTTGATGGTGACGTGAGCCTTACATTTGACGGAATATCAGCCGTAAAGGATGGAAGCAGTGCCAGTGTATATGGTGCGTCAAGTGCGGCTATCCTTGGAAATCTGGACCTTAAGCTGAAAAGCCAGTCTGGATCAGAGATGTCTGTGTATGGCACCAATAATACAAATATAAAGGGAAATGTAAATGTCAGCGTTGATGGCTCAGGAGCAAAGTTTAACACCATATATGGAATGTATGGCGGTATGCTGGGCGGAAGGGCTGATATAGATATAAAGAACTGCGCTGCCGGTTACACAACATGTGGCATGAATTCGGTTTCGTTCAGTCAGACTCAGCCGGAGGAAGAAGGAACATATACGTATACTGTGAACATGGAGAATATCACTGGCGCCAGCGGCAGGGTATATGGAATTTCAAATTGTTCCGGTATCACTTCTGCAAGCGTTGTAATGAAGGCTGTGGCAACAACAGATACATTAAATGGCATGTATCTGAGCACAGGTGTAAAAGGTGATATAAAGGCAGAACTTTACAACTGTAATGCAGCCTATGTAAATGCTCTGGAGCTGTCAAATGTGACGGTAAATGGTTCTGTAGATGCCATAGTTTCGGGCTGCAGCATCACGAGATCTCTGAATGTAGAGCAGGGCGGAAGCATCAGTAAGGATCTTAACATAAGCGTCAGCAACGTTATCAGCAGTTCAGCACGGTTTGTATACGGCGGTAGCTGTCTGGGGAATATGACGGTCAATGTGGATGGCATGAATGATGAATCCATAGTAGACGAAAATGGTGATCCGCTTGTGAACTCGTATGAATACGCGGGCAGCGACATGTTTACCATGATGGGCAACTTTGCACTGGCAGGGGAACTCAAGGCGGATATAGCAAAGATACATTTTGCAAAATGTGGACTCGCCGGAGGTGATTACAGTTGCGGAAATATCGGAACAAAGGTTGACATAACGTTGTCAGACAGCAGTATAAATGGACTGGCGGGAAATAATATTTTCTATCTGGCAAATGAGAGCTATTCCGGTTCAACCGAGAATACAGTTCCTGTTGATATAAAGATCAACAACACAGATTTTACAAATGCAGACGGAATAAGCTTCCAGATGTATATAGGTAATAACAAGGATGCAAAAGTTACATTTGATGACAAGTGCAGTATGCCGGAGAAGTATTATATGGCTCCAAGCATGAATACCACCGGCTCATCTGTTATAACCTATGGACAGAATATATATTATGGCGGACAGAATCTTGTGATAGACAAGGATGTAACTGCTGACAATATTTACTTTGGTAACTTCACAGAGAACGGAAGCCAGGGCAATGCCGTGATCGTTATCAACAAGGGGGTAACGTTAACTGCAAAAGAGGGTATATATGCAGCAGGCGGTTCAAATATACTCCACAGTGGAATCCTCAAGGGAACATTTAAGGCGACTGATGGGTATTTGCCAAATATATTCTCAAAGGGGGGCGTAATAGAGGACTCGGCTGTAGGGGATGTTGCAAATGTAAATTATTCATTAGATGTTGTGTCCAACGAGAAGGCCGCAACGTACACCATGACAGGCAAGACGTCACAGTATATTGATCCTGATGGTACATATGTCAAGGGCGGCGCAAATGTCAAGATAACACCGACCGTGAACAAGGGATATATTCTTGACAAGGTGACTTTCAGAGGTCAGAGCGACACAGCGGAAAATTCAGCGGTTGAAGCAAATGGCGTGTACACGTTCAGCATGCCGAACGAGCCTTGTACAGTGACGATCGCAACGACAGGAAAGCAGATCGTGGTATCCAAGACAACTGTTGATCCATCGGCACTGCTTGGAAAAGAATATACAGCAGCTTCACCTCTCTATGACATGGCAGATCTTGTCATATCAAACGACGCAAGAGAGGGCGAGGTTACATACGAGATCGACGAGACAAATGGTCTTCCTGAGGGACTCTCATTGATCGATGGCAAGGTTGTCGGAACGGCAAGCAAGCTTTATGAAAATGGAAAGAATGTCATAGTACATGTGACAGGAAGAAATGGTTCAAAGGCACAGCTCTCACTGAATGTGATCGTCTCAAATGAGGAGAAGAAGCAGGACAACCAGGATGGCCGAATCGTAGTTGACGAGGATGAGAAGACTATATGTCTCAACGGAACATCAGTGGTCATCCAGGCAAAGGACGACACAGAGACAGAGATATACGTGGACGACAATCAGGATGGACAGGCAGATGGCAAGACACCTCTGTACACCGGAGATCTGTCGGAGTACACAATAACAGGTGTCGAGGACAACGCCATAAGACGAAGCATCAGGATCACCATGACGGGGGGAAATGTAAAAGCAATATACGGTGCAAAGGATTCAGAGCTTTCATATGAAGGCGGCGATGCGGTGAGTATAAATATCCGTGGTGGTAAGGCAGCAACTATGTATGTTCTGTCGAATTCAACCGTGGATGGAACCATCGCATATGAGATCGCAGAGAACACTGTAGATAAGGGCGGATTTGCAGCGGATACAACATCAAAATATACCGGTGCATTCATGAGAAACAGCAAGGATATCGTAACTATCAGAGGAACCTATGTTGTGAATAAGAAACTCACGGCAAAGGCTCTGATAATCTATGACAGTGCGGCAGTTGATGTAAATGCTCCGGTTGAGGTAACGGATTATGTGTCACTGAATGAGAGATCATCCGCAGTATTTAACGATACGCTGACCGCTGACCGGCTTGGTTATTCAAAGTATGCCAAGGCAGTTGTGAATGGAGATACGAAGCTTGCGGCTCTCAATATGACACAGTATGACACGACACTCACAATAGGCGAGGATGCGCTGTTTGATGTGGGCAAGGTCAATATGACATCAGGCTGGGCAAGAGTATATCAGAAGGGTACGCTCAAGTGTCCTTCAGACCAGTTCAGCAACACAGGTGTGTGGGTGGCAGCAGGAAAATTTGCAGATGATATAGATGCCAGCGGCTGGACAGGAGTGTATTACAGCTATGCAGGCGGCTCAACAAACATGGACAACACATCAGCAAAATTGGCTGCACAGTCATATGTAGTTGAATATGAGAATGTCAAATATGTTGCCTGCAAACAGGCGATTACAGTTAGCTATACCGATGTGCCGGGTTACACAGCCTATGTGTCGGCAAATGGCGGCGAGCCGGTACAGGGAAGCAACGGAAGTGCAAAGGTGACAGGCCCGGATTCATCTATGTCTATTGTAGTGGATTATGTGGCAGACCAGATAGACATCAGTAAGGAATACGCAGATCCGACTCTGGCGGCGGAGACCAAGTACACAGCGGCTTCACCAGCGTACGATCTCACGATCCTCAAGGTTACAGGAGATACCACAAAGGATTATGGAACTGACATGCAGTACAGACTGAAGAGCGGTTCGACACTTCCATCAGGACTTGTGCTTGAGTCGGGTAAGATAACAGGAACAGCCAAGAATGCAGGTGAAAGCACAGTAACATTTGTCATAACAGGACGAAATGGAACATCGGTTGATTTCCCAGTGGTATTCAAGGTACTGCCGGCAGGCACGGAGATACCTGATATCAACAAGCTTGGTGTATCTGTGAACACAGAGGATAAGACCATTGATCTTGGTGGAAATTCGGCAGTGATAATAGTTGATCCATCGGACAGCAGCAAGAGCTCAGTATATCTGGATGCTGATCACAACGGAGTGGCAGACGACAACAGACCACTTAGAATAGATGGAGAGGTTACATATGATCTGTCAGGCTACAGCATATCAGGCTATACGGACACAGCAAATAAATACACCGGTGACATATCGGTGACACTCAGAAGCGGAAATGTCGGCAATATATGTGCTGCGGGTTCAACTGACAGCAAGGCAGACCGAGTGACGATAGATGGAAATGTAACCATGACGATCATGGACGGTTATGTGTCAGGCACTGTAGCTGCGGCAGGAAACGCTGATGTCAAGACAGTGACCTTCACGGCAGAGGACGGAAGAGCAGGAAGCGTGGTATACGGTGCGTACAATACAAATGCGGAGAAGGTAGACTTCACATTTGCAAAGTCTGCACAGATGTACACACCGGAATCAACAAAGTCTGAGAATATGTATGTTACATCAGGTGGATCAGTATCAGGTGATGTGGATGTAAGAGTTGGTATAACTGATCATTACAATACATTTATATACGGTGCGGATTATATGAACAAGCGCTCATACTTCAATGGAGTGTCGGGAACAGTCGTATCCGGAAATGTGAACTGTGTGGTTGAGGGAAGATGGTGTGCTGAGAAATGCAACAACTTTGTCCAGCAGTCAGATGTAAAGGGAGATCTGTATGCCGAGATAAAGTCAGGAGAACTCAGAAAAAATGACGTCAACAATGAGCATAGCAAGGCATTGGTATTTAACTATGGTTACAGCATTGGAAATATATACGTTGAGGCAGGAACAGAGGGCGCTGTCACAGGTGACTTTGTACTTGCGGCAGGCGGTAAGGTCGGCAAGGTAGAGTATGTAGACGAGAATGCAAAGTCCACAGCGACTGTAAAGGGCACCGCTGACAATTACCAGGTTGAGAGTCTGGGTTCACTGTATATGTCTCTCGCCGGCAAATTAACTATAGGCGGAGACTACACACTTGACAGAGAGGTGGAGGTAAAACAGCTTGAGATCCTCAAGGATTCAAAGCTGACCATCGCCGAGGGCGCAGCTCTTACAAATACGTCGACAGCGACAGTTACCGGTGATGTTGAGAACCTTGGCACATGGAATGTGGACGGCGCTCTGACTATGACAGGATCACTGGTCAACAGAGGTGCATGGAATCTGAAAGGAAATGTTCAGGCTTCAGCAACAGTAGATAACTACGGGGATATCACAGCAGCAAATAGTGAGAGGATCACCTTGAATACAAATGCAAAGCTCATCAACAGAGCAGATGCACAGTGGACATTTGGCAACCTCACAAACAGTGCAATGATCGTAAACTATGGTAATATGAAGCAGCTTGCATATACGTCAAGCCTTGGAAGCGGAAGCATACTTACCACAGTAATCCCGGATATGGTGTACGCACTGAAAAATTACAGCGTCATTTTCTACAAGCTTGATGTGGATTATCCTGCATATTGCTTCAAGGATGGCGATGCAAAGATAGAGAAGAGTTCATCGGCAACAAGATGTCAGAAGAAGTCAGGTGTTGACGGTGACGATGCACTCTATATACAGGGTGGCAAGTCGTTCTACATCACAATAGACGGTGAGCCGATAGATGGAATGGCGGTGGATTCAGTTGTATTTGGACCGGATGACACAGCCATGACTACAAGTAACAACCGTCTCTGGAGCGGCGTCATGACATATGAGCCGGCAACAGTTACGGTAAATATGGCAAAGCAGGAGGCCGTAAATATAACTCTCGCAAAGACAGAGGATACAGTTAAGGCGCAGGTTGGAAAGACAACCACAAAGGATGAGCCATTATATGATCTGACAGCCATAGAGATCCAGAATGATGAAGCGGTGGACAACGGATATGTGTCATACTCCCTTGCAAAGGGACAGACACTTCCGGCAGGACTTGTGATATACGATGGAAAGGTATATGGAACACCAAAGACTGCAAGTGCTGAGGCACAGACAGTCAAGTTCACGGTGAGAGGACAGAATCAGACAGTGGCTGAGTTCACACTGATCATATCCAGCGTGGAGAAGGGAATACCTTCATTTACTACAGGAAAGGCGGTCGACGCATATGCCGGCAAGACCCTTGCGGATGTGGAGCTTCCAACATCGACAGCAGGAAAGTACATGTGGGCAGATGGAACACAGCAGGTAGGCAAGGCCGGAACAAGCGAGACCTACGATGCATACTTTGTTCCAGACGACACAGCAAACTATGACTGGAGCAAGATCGATGCAGCAGAGGGAACATATGAGGAACTGGAAGACGGAAGTGTGAGAATTGCAGTGAAGCTTTCAGTGTATGTGAGAAAGCAGGATCCTGTATTTACAGTTCCGGAGAATGTCACAGCTACATACGGAGACACTGTTGGCAAGATACTCCTGCCTGAGACAGCAGGTGGAATGTTCATCTGGGAGAATGCAGATGAATCTGTGGGAGAGGTTGGAACAAAGACTTTCCTTGCAACATTTGTACCTGAAGATGAGGATGTATACGCGAGAGCAGAGCATGTGGAGATAACTGTTCAGATTCTTCCTGCAAATGCAGTATTTACTCAGGCGATAGATTCACTGAGTGCTAAGGAGAATATGACTCTTGCAGACATAGAGATTCCAGAGCGCGAGGATGGAGTATACACATGGTATACAGACAGAACGACAAAGGTTGAGGATGGCAATACATACAAGCTTTGCTTCAAGCCTGCAGACACAGTAAATTATGACTGGACATCAGTTACAGGATGGAACAGGGCTTACAATGGAGTTGTATTCAATGTAAAGATCACCGTCGAGAAAGAGCCGGAGCAGCATGTACACGATTACGGCAATAAGTACAAGAGCGACAGCAGATCTCACTGGTATCAGTGCTCATGTGGAGAGAAGTCAGGCCTGGCAAACCACACATGGGACAAGGGAGCGATAACGACCAAGCCTACAGACACAGCGGCAGGTAAGAAGACATTTACCTGTACCAAGTGTGGGTACAAGCGTTATGAGTCAGTAGCTGCCCTTGGAATAGACATAGGAAATTCCAAGAACAATGTGGTCGTAAGCGGTATAGAAAAGAATGGATATACATACACAGGATCACCTATCACTGTTAAATCGCTTGCGCTCAGGAGAGGCAAAACAACACTGAAGAATGGTGTGGATTACACCGTACAGTACAAGAACAACAAGAATATCGGTACAGCGACAGTAAAGATCACTGGTAAGGGTAATTACAGAGGCTCCGTCAGCAAGACATTTGCTATCAAGGCTGGCAAGGGCAAGATATATAAAGTTGCGCAGAAGGGCGTGCCTGGCTATCTGAAATATAAGGTGACAAATGCCGCTTCAAATGGCAAGGGAACAGTGACACTTGTTGGAAGTACAAGCAAGAAGAGCGACAAGAAGTTCAAGTCACTCACGGTTGCATCCAGTGTCAAGATCGGTGGAGTGAACTTCAATGTTACGGCTGTAGGAGCGAAAGCATTTACAGGACGCAAATATCTCACCACGGTTGTGATCGGAGGAAACGTTAAGACCATAGGCGGTGCAGCATTCAGCAAGTGTGGAAAGCTTGGAAAAGTTACCATAAAGTCTACAAGGATAACGACTATCGGTAAGAATGCTTTCCAGGGTGTCAAGAGCAATGTGAAGATATATCTTCCTAAGAAGAAATATGACGCATATGCAAAGAAGCTCAAGGCGAAGGGAATGAACACTCCTAAGAAAGCGGTATACAAAAAGTCAAAATAAATGAAATGCGTTGATGTGTTGGCGGGACAGTCACAGATGATGTGGCTGTCCTGTTTTTTATGTGAAGATCGTTCTGGTGTAAAACCATGAGTGTAGTGACAGGAAAGATATAATCTGCTATACTGAACATATGTTTGTGAATATATGGAGGACTGTATGGATAATTTTATAGATGAACTGAATGAACAGCAAAAGGAGGCAGTGACCACCACAGAAGGGTATGTGCGCATAATTGCGGGAGCGGGAACCGGCAAGACAAAGGCGCTCACATACAGGTATGCGTATCTGGTGGACGAGCTTGGAATATCCACATCGAATATACTGTGTGTCACATTTACAAATAAAGCGGCGAGGGAGATGAGCAAACGTATCAGACAGATGATCGGGGACAGTGATACGGGATACATCTGCACATTTCACGGCTTCTGTGTGAAGCTTCTGAGGGAGGATATCCATGCCATCAATTATCCCCAGAACTTTGTGGTGATGGACAGCGAGGACACGGAGGATATACTCAAAACGGTGTACGAGAATGCCCATATACAGTCGAGAACATATACATTTGACATGGCGAGGAATCACATATCGACTATGAAGAACGAGATGCAGCATATCACATATCTGGCGGACATAAGCAACGACAGACTGCTGGCGGATTATGAGAAGGCTTCAGACATACCTGAAAAAGTATTTCTGGGATACCTGTACGAACAGAAGAAGGTGTATGGACTTGACTATGATGATCTCATAACCATTGCGCTCCACATCCTCAGAACCGATGCGGAGAAATGCCGCAAATGGCAGGAACGCATGATGTATGTCATGGTGGACGAGTTTCAGGATGTCAGCGGTAACCAGTATGCGCTGGCAGAGATACTCAGCGGTTATCACAGGAATCTGTTCATCGTGGGCGATCCGGATCAGACCATATATACGTGGCGCGGGGCAAGGATAGAGTACATACTGGAATTCGACAAGAACCATGAGAATACACAGACCATATTCCTCGACACGAATTATCGTTCAACTCCTGACATACTGGCGGTGTCCAACTCACTGATCGAGAAAAACAGGAACAGACTGCCCCACAGGCTTGTGGCTGTGAAGCCGTCTGAGGCACGCCCTCTGTACGTACATTCCAGGACCACCGGGGATGAAGCCCAGTGGGTGACAAATGAGATAAAAAGACTGGTTGAGGCGGGCACAAAGTACAGTGATATAGCCGTTTTGTACAGGTCACATTTCGTATCGAGAAGCATAGAGGAAGCATTTATCAAGACAAAGATCCCGTATGTCCTCTACAGTGGAACGGAGTTCTACAAACGCAAGGAGATAAAGGATGTGCTGGCATATCTCAGGATGGTGGCATACGCGGATGATCTGTCATTCCGCAGGGTGATAAATGAACCAAAGCGGAACTTTGGCAAAAAGAGAATGTCGATGCTGAAGTCGTACTGTGAGACTCACAGATGCTCACTGTACAGCGGTCTTCAGGATCTTCTGGAGGAGAAGACTGTTAAGTCGACAGGTGCTTCAGCCTTTGTCGATATCATAGAAAACTTCAGGAAGACATACAAGGAGAAAAGTCTGTCTGATCTTGTGATGGAGCTCATGGCCGCCACGGGCTACGAGGCGATGCTCAGACAGGCGGGCGAACAGGAAAGGCTGGACAACCTGGCAGAGCTGAAGCAGTCGATAGACGAATATGAGAAGACCTCCGGTGAGGAGAATACGCTGGAGGAATATCTGCAGAGCATAGCTCTCTACACGAACAATGACAGGGAGAAGGACAAGGATTCTGTGACGATGATGACCATACACACCGCAAAGGGTCTGGAGTTCCCATATGTGTTCGTGTGCGGTGTAAATGAAGGCATATTCCCAAGCAAGCACGTGGACACTGAGGCGATGCTCGAGGAGGAACGACGCATGGCATACGTGGCGTGCACCAGAGCGGAGCGCGGCCTGTACATCAGCGATGCAGAGGGTTTGAACTATGATGAGTCTTTCCGGTATCCATCCAGATTCATCTTCAATATAGAACGTGAGGCCATAGATTACGTGAACGAGCTCCCGCAACGCCTTGTCGATGACACGAAGAGCTACATAGCCGCAAATGAAAGCCGCTATATGCCGCTGGACACCGAGCTAAAGCCCGGAGACAGGGTGAGACACAAGGTGTTCGGCGAGGGCACGATAACCGGTATCAGGGGAGATATAGGGTGCTATGTGGTTAAGTTTGATAGGGTGGAGACGGAGAGGAACTTGAAGATTGGGGTGGGGCTTGAGAAGATTGGAAATCTATAAAGATTTTGATGGTGAGACGAGTATAGTATGAAGAATACTAGTGTAAATATAGAAAGTAATACTTGACACAATCAGAGGTAGAAAAGTAATATAATACTGTAGATTTGGCATATAAATGTTAGCTGTGCGGGTTAAATAACCTATAGAAATTTCTACTGTTGTAGATCCATTAGTACAATCCGTCTTGCACTTAGATGAGTATCCAAGTGTGAGTTATAGTATGTGTATATAAAAAAAGAGTAGAGGTATGTTAAGTGCCTTGAAATAAATTTCTACTGTGGTAGATTTAGTTAATGTAAAAAGTTTAACGCTGAATATGGCGTTATTCTTTTTTACTCAGATCAAATTCAAAATTACATTAACTAATAAAATTAGTGACAAACTCGTTGATGTATGTTATTATGTTATCATATTATATAGATTGATTTTAAGGGAGGAGTTATATGGTAGGTAATAAAATATCAAATTCGTTTGATTCGTTTACTGGAATCAACGCATTAAGTAAAACGTTAAGAAATGAGTTAATTCCATCAGATTATACTAAGAGACATATTGCTGAGAGTGATTTTATTGCGGCTGATACAAACAAAAATGAAGATCAGTATGTAGCAAAAGAAATGATGGATGATTATTATCGCGATTTTATAAGTAAGGTTCTAGATAATTTACATGATATAGAATGGAAAAATTTGTTTGAATTAATGCATAAAGCGAAAATAGATAAAAGTGATGCAACTTCAAAAGAGTTGATAAAAATTCAGGATATGCTTCGTAAAAAAATAGGAAAAAAATTCTCTCAAGATCCTGAATATAAAGTCATGCTCAGTGCTGGTATGATAACAAAGATTTTACCAAAATATATATTGGAGAAATATGAAACTGATAGAGAAGACAGATTAGAAGCAATAAAAAGATTTTACGGATTCACAGTTTATTTTAAAGAATTTTGGGCAAGTAGACAAAATGTATTTTCTGATAAGGCAATAGCGTCATCTATATCATATAGAATCATACACGAGAATGCCAAAATATATATGGATAACCTGGATGCTTATAATAGAATAAAACAGATTGCTTGTGAAGAAATTGAGAAGATTGAAGAAGAGGCATATGTTTTTCTGCAAGGTGACCAGTTAGATGTGGTATATACCGAAGAAGCATATGGACGATTTATATCCCAGAGTGGAATAGATTTATATAATAATATATGTGGGGTTATTAATGCTCATATGAATTTATATTGCCAGAGCAAAAAATGCTCCAGATCAAAGTTTAAAATGCAAAAATTACATAAACAGATTTTATGTAAAGCAGAAACCGGGTTTGAAATTCCATTAGGCTTTCAAGATGATGCGCAAGTGATAAATGCGATTAATTCATTTAATGCTCTAATAAAAGAAAAAAATATTATATCACGTCTCAGAACTATAGGGAAAAGCATATCTTTATATGACGTAAATAAGATATATATTTCATCTAAAGCGTTCGAGAATGTCTCTGTATACATTGATCATAAATGGGATGTGATAGCTTCAAGCTTGTATAAGTATTTCTCGGAAATTGTCAAAGGAAATAAAGACAATAGGGAAGAAAAGATTCAGAAGGAAATTAAGAAAGTAAAGAGCTGTAGTCTGGGTGATTTGCAGAGACTGGTTAATTCATATTATAAAATAGATAGCACATGTTTGGAGCATGAAGTAACTGAATTTGTTACTAAAATAATAGATGAGATAGATAACTTTCAAATTACGGATTTTAAATTTAACGACAAAATTAGCTTGATTCAAAATGAACAGATTGTCATGGATATAAAAACATATCTTGATAAATATATGAGTATTTATCGTTGGATGAAATCGTTTGTGATTGATGAGCTAGTTGATAAGGATATGGAGTTTTATTCAGAACTTGATGAACTTAATGAGGATATGTCGGAAATTGTGAATTTATATAACAAAGTGCGTAACTATGTTACACAGAAGCCTTATAGTCAGGAAAAGATAAAATTGAACTTCGGATCACCGACTCTTGCCGATGGATGGTCGAAATCAAAGGAATTTGATAACAATGCTATTATATTGATTCGTGATGAAAAAATATATTTGGCAATATTTAACCCAAGAAATAAACCAGCTAAGACTGTTATATCAGGACACGATGTTTGCAATTCTGAAACAGATTATAAGAAAATGAATTATTATTTGCTCCCTGGGGCAAGTAAGACTTTACCACATGTGTTTATTAAGTCTAGATTGTGGAATGAATCACATGGAATACCTGATGAAATACTGCGGGGATATGAGTTGGGTAAACACTTGAAATCATCGGTAAATTTTGATGTAGAATTCTGCTGGAAGCTAATTGATTATTATAAAGAATGTATAAGCTGTTATCCAAATTATAAGGCGTATAATTTTAAATTTGCTGATACAGAATCGTACAATGATATATCAGAATTCTATAGAGAAGTGGAGTGTCAGGGATATAAGATTGACTGGACATATATAAGTTCAGAAGATGTAGAACAACTTGATCGTGATGGTCAAATATATCTGTTTCAAATCTATAATAAAGACTTTGCACCGAATAGTAAAGGAATGGATAATCTTCATACGAAGTACCTCAAAAATATATTTAGCGAAGACAATCTTAAAAACATAGTTATAAAATTGAACGGAGAGGCAGAATTATTTTATAGAAAATCAAGTGTCAAGAAAAAAGTAGAACATAAAAAGGGTACGATTTTAGTCAATAAAACATATAAGGTTGAGGATAACACTGAAAACAGTAAAGAAAAAAAAGTTATTATTGAATCAGTACCAGATGATTGCTATATGGAACTTGTTGATTATTGGAGAAATGGTGGTATCGGAATTCTTTCAGACAAAGCTGTTCAATATAAGGACAAAGTATCTCATTATGAAGCTACTATGGATATAGTCAAGGATCGCAGGTATACAGTAGATAAGTTTTTTATACATTTGCCTATAACTATCAATTTCAAAGCAGATGGAAGAATTAATATAAATGAAAAGGTACTCAAGTATATAGCGGAAAATGATGAGCTTCATGTGATTGGAATTGATAGAGGAGAAAGAAATCTCCTTTATGTGTCAGTAATTAATAAAAAGGGAAAGATTGTTGAGCAGAAGTCTTTCAATATGATAGAAAGCTATGAAACTGTAACAAATATAGTTAGAAGATATAATTATAAAGACAAACTGGTCAACAAAGAAAGTGCCCGGACAGATGCGAGAAAAAATTGGAAAGAAATTGGAAAGATAAAAGAAATAAAAGAGGGATACTTGTCACAGGTAATTCATGAAATATCGAAGATGGTGTTGAAATATAATGCAATCATTGTTATGGAAGATCTAAATTATGGATTTAAACGAGGTAGGTTTAGGGTTGAACGTCAGGTATACCAGAAATTTGAGAATATGTTGATATCTAAACTGGCATACTTGGTAGATAAAAGTCGAAAAGCCGATGAACCAGGAGGTGTACTAAGAGGGTATCAGCTTACGTATATTCCAGATTCTTTAGAGAAACTTGGTAGCCAGTGTGGAATCATATTCTATGTACCTGCTGCGTATACATCTAAGATTGATCCGTTAACAGGCTTTGTAAATGTATTCAATTTTAGAGAATATTCTAATTTTGAAACAAAATTGGATTTTGTTAGATCATTAGACAGTATACGATATGATACAGAGAAGAGATTGTTTTCAATATCATTTGATTATGACAACTTTAAAACACATAATACCACTCTGGCAAAAACGAAGTGGGTTATATATTTACGAGGCGAGCGTATAAAAAAGGAACATACATCTTACGGGTGGAAGGATGATGTTTGGAATGTGGAAAGTAGAATTAAAGACTTGTTTGACAGTTCACATATGAAATACGATGATGGACATAATTTAATTGAAGATATTCTTGAATTAGAATCGAGTGTACAGAAGAAGCTGATCAATGAATTGATAGAAATAATAAGGTTGACTGTTCAACTTCGTAACAGTAAGTCAGAGAGATACGATAGGACAGAAGCTGAATACGACAGAATAGTATCGCCAGTTATGGATGAAAATGGACGGTTTTATGATTCGGAAAATTATATTTTCAATGAAGAAACAGAGTTACCAAAGGATGCAGATGCTAATGGTGCATATTGCATTGCATTAAAAGGTCTGTACAATGTCATAGCCATAAAGAATAACTGGAAAGAAGGAGAGAAATTCAACAGAAAATTGTTAAGTCTAAATAATTATAACTGGTTCGATTTTATACAAAATAGAAGGTTTTAAGAATGGATGATATCATATTAATATCAACTCTAAATGATTTTATATTTTGTCCGGTGTCAATATACTTTCATGGGCTTTATGGTTATTCAGATATACTGACGTATCAGTCGAAATCACAACTGAATGGCACTAAGGCTCATGAAACTGTTGATCATGGTAATTATTCAACAAGAAAAGAAATACTAACAGGCATAGATGTATATTCGGAGAAATATCGTATAATTGGTAAAATTGATGTATATGATTCAAGAAAAAGAATGCTGATAGAGAGAAAAAAGCATGTGAATAAGATTTATGACGGATATGTATTTCAATTATATGGGCAGTACTATTCAATGGTGGAGATGGGGTATACTGTGGATTTTTTAAAAATTCACAGCATAGATGATAATAAGAATTATAATATTGCTTTGCCAGAGAATGATTTAGATATGAAGCAGAAATTTGAAAATTTGATATGTACTATGAGAACTTTTGATATGAATGGATTTGTTCAAGACAATGCTCAGAAATGCTCTAATTGTATATATGAAGATGCTTGTGACAGGTCGGCAAGTAGAGGTGACTAAGTATGTTAAGTGCTAATGATTTCAGCAAGAAACAAATTATTTTTATGTTTCCCAAGGAAGGCGATAAACTTACGTTTTCTAATGACAATATTGTAGTAAAGGACAAAGCAGGGAAGACTAAATATCAATCAACATGTTATAGATTGTTTATGTTGTGTATAGTAGGAAATATATCAATAACAAGTGGGCTTATACAACGGAGTAAGAAGTTTGGCTTTTCGATTTGCTTAATGAGTATGACATTTAAGGTGTATGAGGTTATAGGTGCAAGAATGGAGGGAAATACCTTATTAAGAAAGCATCAATATACTTATGAAGGTACTGAGATAGGTATAAGAATTGAGAAAAACAAAATAATTAATCAATCAGAGGCGTTGAGAAAAATAAGAGTAAAGAATCAATATATTAAAGAAGGAATTGCTTTATTGGATAGTTTGTCGGACTCTTTGTGCGAAAATATGGATTATTTGACAGTGATGGGGATAGAAGGGAATGCAGCAAAAGTGTATTTCCCAAGAATGTTTGATAATGTTAATTGGAATGGTAGAAAACCCCGAATAAAGAATGATTACATAAATGTTACACTGGATATAGCATATACTATGTTATTCAATATCGTTGATGCGATGTTGCAAGTGTATGGATTTGACACTTATTATGGGGTATTCCATAAATGCTTTTATATGAGGAAATCTCTTGTATGTGATCTGATGGAGCCGATGAGGCCTATAGTGGATTATGCAATACGAAAAGCAATTAATTTAGGACAGTGCAAAAAAGAAGATTTCGATTTATATGGCAGTAGATGGTATTTGCAGATGAAATATAATGCTACATATATACAGTTTATTATGGCAGCGATACTCGATTATAAGGACGATATATTCTTATACATACAAAAATATTATAGATTTTTTATGAAAATGAAAAGTGTAGAACAGTTTCCTAGTTTCGAGTTACATTAGATGGGAGCGAATATGGTTATAGTTAGTTATGATATATCAGATGATAAACTTAGGACAAAGTTTTCAAAGTATTTATCACGATTTGGACATAGATTGCAGTATTCGGTATTTGAAATTGACAATAGTCAGAGAATAATAGAGAATATAGTTACAGATATAAGCAATAAGTTTGAAAAAAGTTTTACTCAGGAGGATAGTGTTATGATATTTAAAATGTCCTCAAATTGTGAGGTGTTAAGATTTGGGTATGCCAAAAATGACGAAAAGGATTTTATTGTTATTCAATAATGCAAACCTTGGTCTTTATAATCAATAATAAATAGGTTACTTAATATATATGGGTAAAATAAATAAAAAAATAATCAAATATGATGGTTACAAGAAAGAAAATTGTGTAAAAACACAAAAATGGGGTTAAGTAACCTATAGTAATTTCTACTGTTGTAGATTAAAACCAGCCAATTCGACCATCTTTGGTTAAGTAACCTATAGTAATTTCTACTGTTGTAGATGTTCATTTAACTGATATTCATACAGGTGTTAAGTAACCTATAGTAATTTCTACTGTTGTAGATATAGCATCCTTTTCAGAATCAAATATGTTAAGTAACCTATAGTAATTTCTACTATTAGTAGATATGGATATATAGTGGAATCGTTGGGGAATAAAACAATAGATTTCACAAGTTATAATAAAGCGTTAATGAATAATATTGCTGCATAACAAGGAGAAGTAATTGATCTTAAATGTAAATAAATTTATATAGGGGAAGCGATGGGCAAAAGAAAAAATAGAAAGTATGGCAACAAGCAAAGTGATGTCAAGAAGGATAGGGAAAAAGACATTGAACTTTACGCTGAAGCACTATATTTGGCTTTGAAAAAATATGATGAAGAAAGTAAAGCAAATTCATATAATATCATTAAAGATACAGACGAAAAAGAAAAGTCTAGACAAGTAAGAACCGCGTTAAGAATAGTTTTTCTGCCATTCTTGAGTAATAAAAAAATAATAACACAGGGGAAAATATATATAGAATTACTTGGTTGTATTGTCTCTATTGTAATTAGCTTACTTGGATGGATAATTTGGCTTGCAGGTATACTGGTGATTATAGCCAGTTCTGTAAATATAAATAATATAGGACTATTCCGTACGATAATATTTGTATTTATGGGAATAGTCTTGCTTGTAATAGGAGGAAGTACAATTTTTGCTGGTAGAAAATTTGAAGAAGAGACTGATAGTACAGATATATATGCTTATACGTCAAGCATAATTGCTTTATTGAGTTTTATATTAGCAATTATAGCATTAGTTATTTCGTATAGATAAGTTGGTATAAGACGATGTAAGAAAATAACTAAAAATGTAATGAAGAATGATACTGATATGTTGAAGCCTGGAAAGGTAAGATTTTAATGAGAAAGCGAATTTATGAGATAATAGAGATTGCGAATGATGATGACAAGTTAAGCGCACTATACGATATGTTTATGATGATTGTGATATGTGCAAGTATCATCCCTCTGTGTTTTAAAGAACAGAATAATTATTTGAACATAATTGATAAGGTTACAGTTACTATATTTGTTATTGATTATCTTTTGAGATGGTTTACAGCAGACTTTAAACTTTCGAAGTATAAGTATCGAGCCTTTGTTATTTATCCGTTTTCACCTATGGCGATTATTGATTTGTTATCTATTTTGCCATCTGTAACTATTCTGAACTCTGGGTTTAGACTATTCAAATTATTTAGGTTGATACTAACCTTCCGTATATTGAGGTTTGTGAGATATTCCAAAAGTATTAGAATAATAGTTGAAGTCCTGAAGAAAGAAAAGAGCATTTTGATGGCTGTGTGTTATTTGGCATTTGGGTACATAATAGTATCAGGACTTATTATGTTTCAGGTCGAGCCAGAAAGTTTTAATTCGCTGTTTGATGCATTATATTGGTCGACCACTGCACTTACTACTGTAGGCTACGGTGATATATACCCGGTTACTGTATTTGGAAAGCTGGTAAGTATGGTATCATCTATAGTCGGTATAGCAGTAGTGGCGTTACCGGCAGGAGTTATAACTGGTGGTTATATTGACGTGATAAAAAGTGAAAAAGATAACGATTGAGACCTGTTGTAGGAGGACTTACCCATGCACATATACATAGACGCCGACGCCTGTCCTGTAGTAGGCATAGCAGAAAACATAGCAACAAAATACAACATCCCAGTAACGCTTCTATGCGATACGAACCATGTCCTCACATCTGATTACAGTGAGGTTGTAGTAGTCGGTGCCGGAGCGGATGCGGTGGATTACAAACTGATAAGCATTTGTCACAGGGGCGACATAGTGGTTACGCAGGATTATGGCGTGGCGGCGATGGCGCTTGGCAAAGGTGCGTATGCAATTCATCAGTCGGGCAAATGGTATACAAATGAGAATATCGATCAGATGCTTATGGAGAGGCATCTGAACAAAAAAGCGAGAAGGGCATCGAGCAGGAATCATATCAAAGGGCCGAGGAAGAGGACAGAAGAGGATGACCAGAGATTTGCGGAGTCTTTTGAGAAACTGCTGCGAAAGGCAAATAATCTGTAGATACATATGAAGGTGATGAGGGATTCGAACCCTCACCACACATGAACCGAAAGAGGTCAGATTTTAATGGATAAGAAAAAATCAATTTCAACGATAGAATATTACAATACATATGCTGACAGATATTCAGAGATCACCAGAAATGCTGACATGTCGGACATTTACAAGCGATTTGAGGAACATCTCAAGCCGGGCAGCAGGATTCTTGATCTTGGCTGCGGCAGTGGCCGTGACAGCAAATATTTTCTGGACAAGGGATATGATGTCGTATCTCTGGATGCGTCTGAGGCTATGTGCAGGAAAACTCAGGAGCTGACGGGAAAAGAGGCTGTACATAAGCGCATTGAGGACATGAATTACGAAAATGAATTTGATGCTGTGTGGGCATGTGCCTCGATGCTCCATGTTGACAAGGGTGATATGATCAAGATCTTTGCGAAGGTTATGAAAGCACTTAAGATTGATGGTGTATTTTATGCTTCGTGGAAGTATGGAAAAGGTGAGCAGACGCGGGATGATGGAAGAACATTTGCCAATTATACCGAGACAAAGGTTTGTGATATGGTGTATTCGGTTTCAGGCGCGGTCCTTGAGGATGTATGGACGAGTCAGGATGTCAGGCTTGACAGGATAGGTCAGGGACATTTGTGGGTAAATGTTCTGGTGAAGAAGACCAGAGTTGTCATAACTGAGAAGGAGTTCCTGAATATTTTCTGGAAGCAATACCAGATTATTGAGAAGGATGTCCGGATCAGTTCTGAGTATGTGGATATCCACAAGAGCAACTTCTCGACATTTTCAAGCAGATACATAAATATGTTCCTGAATATCTGCAGCAATATAGACTCTCTGATTGAGATATATTGCAAGATGGTAGAGGAGGACGATTACAGGAAGAAGTACAATATACATGACAGGCTTACTCCTGTGCTTAGGAAATTCCCGGCTATCAGGCTTGACGCAGTGAGGACGATAGACACATTTGAAGATATCGAGTTGAAGCCGTTCAGCGCATTTGTGGATGGCAGGATCGCGGATTGGTGGAATGACTATAACCTGGTAAAACATGCCAGAAGCGAGAAGAATGAGAAGACGGGAAAGTACAATTTCCAGAGCGCAAATCAGAAGAATGTGCTGACTGCCCTGGCTGCGTATTTTATCGTGTGCAACCGCATATACGAGGAGATATGCGAGATCTCGGCGACGCCGAAGAAGCTGCTCAAGTCGAAATTATTCCTGTACGTGAAGAATGGTGAGTAGATAAGGAAAGGTAATAGACCATGGTAAAACAGATAGTAAGAGATCAGATGTTTCTCAGCCAGAAGTCATCTCCGATGACGACTATGGATGCGGGGATCATAGCAGATATGCAGGACACATTAGCGGCAAATCAGGCGAGGTGCGTCGGCATGGCGGGCAACATGATCGGATATAAGAAGAGGATAATCATCGTCAGTATGGGATTTGCCAATGTTGTCATGCTGAATCCGGTACTCCTGTCAAAGTCGGGGGCTTACGAGACAGAGGAGGGATGTCTGTCTCTGGACGGCACGAGAAAGGTGACAAGGTATAGAGACATAGAAGTAGAGTTTCAGGATGCATCATTTGCAAAAAAGCGTATGAAGTTCAACGGATATATAGCCCAGATAGTGCTCCATGAGATGGATCACCTTGAGGGGCGAATAATTTAGGAGAGTTTATGGAATCAAAAGACGGAACATGGATTATGTATGGCGTTTCAGAGGATGATCCGGAGTGCCTGCACACGGTGGACGAACTTATCGGATATATAGAGGAAGTGGGATTCCTGCCTCTTTTCCGCAATGAGATACCTGGATTTTCGGTGGAAGAGCGAACCACGGAGAAATACTGGTGGAGTGAAGACCCGCAGAGGGATCCTTGGGTGTGGCGTGAGATCATAGCCAGAAGAGGCGATATCGCATACGGCAAATTTTTCCACAATAAGGCGGGATTTATCTCAAAGAAATGGTTCCCCTATTTTGCAAATTATAGAAGAGCTGGATATGATTTCGATGCCAGATGGGATGATGAGCTTGCATCATTCAGGCAGAAGAAGATCATGGATCTGTTCATGGATGACCGGATAGACGAGGAGAGCGATGCGGAATTTGCAGCAGAAAAGCTGGATAGTATGTACAATACAGAACTTTTTTCATTCGATATAAAGAAGCTTGCCGGATTTGGCAAGGGCGGAGAGAAAGGCTTTGAGGGTACGATGACACAGCTCCAGATGCAGACCTATCTGTGTGCATGTGACTTCAGAAAACGGTTGAACAAGAAGGGCGCGGAATACGGATGGAATGTGGCTGTGTATTCCATGCCGGAGAAGCTGTGGGGATATGACCACGTGACGTCCGCATATGGTGAGAGCCCTGAGAAATCGTGGGAGAGGATAGTGAAGCATATGGATGATATCTACCCGATTGCCACAGAGAAACAGATAAAGAAAGTCTTAAAGTAGAGACGGTATACAGAAAACTCTAATTCAAAAGTTTACATCAAAAGTTTACACATAACATTACATATATCTTTACATATGTGTTTACATATGTTATGTTTATATGCAAGTCAGGTTATAAAGAATAGTATGATGCCTACTTGAAGAGGAGAAATGATGAACACTGTATATGATGTTATTATTGTGGGAACTGGCGCTGCAGGTTTGTTCTGTGCGTTGAATTTTCCAGAGACAAAAAAGGTCTGTATTATCACAAAAAGGCGGGCTGATGAGTCCGATTCTTTTTTGGCCCAGGGGGGCATATGTATGCTGCGGGGTGAGGAAGACTACGAAGATTATTTTGAAGACACCATGAGAGCCGGCCATTATGAGAACAATAAAAAGACAGTCGATCTGATGATCAGATCATCTAATCTTGTTATCAGAGAATTGATAAGGCTTGGAGTTAGATTTGAGAGGGATGAGAGCGGAAAGCTTGCCTTCACCAAGGAGGGAGCTCACAGCCAGCCCAGAATATTGTTCCACGAGGACATTACCGGCAAAGAGATTACATCCACTTTGCTGGAATGTGCAAAGAAGAAATCCAATATCGAGATATATGAGTATACGACTATGCTCGACATCATCTGCAATGACAATGCCTGTGGTGGCGTGGTTATAGCTGATGAGGCGAAGAACATAAGCATACTTAGATCCAACAACGTTGTATTGGCGTGTGGTGGAATCGGAGGCATATATAAGAACTCAACAAATTTTGCCCATATAACAGGTGATGCCATAGCAATTGCCTTAAAACATGGTGTAGAGGTAGAGAATCTGAATTATGTGCAGATCCACCCGACAACACTGTTTAGCCGGAATAAGGGAAGAAGGTTTCTGATATCTGAATCTGTGAGAGGCGAAGGCGCATGGCTTCTTAACAAGGCGGGAGAAAGGTTTACAGATGAACTGCAGCCTCGTGATGTAGTCAGCCATGCAATATGGAAACAGATGGAGATAGATGGAACGGAGCATGTGTGGGAAGATCTGAGACCGCTTGGAAGAGATGTGATCTTGCAGCATTTTCCACATATATACAAGCAGTGTAAGGATGAGGGATATGATGTGCTTGTTGAACCGATACCGGTTGTGCCGGCTCAGCATTACCACATGGGCGGAGTGAAGGCAGATCTTGCCGGAAGGACATCCATGGAAGGATTGTATGCGGTAGGAGAAGCTGGATGTAATGGAGTGCATGGCAGAAACAGACTGGCAAGCAATTCGTTACTTGAGTCGCTTGTATTTGCACAGAGAGCGGCAGATGATATCATGTTCAGCAGAGAGCACAGAGGCTGCGGAGAAGAGAATATAGATCTGTCTGAATATGAAGATATAGATGGTTTGTTTAGAGAATATAAGAATATAGTTTTGACAGAAACGGAAAGAAGAGGCTGAGAATGAATCAGATAACAATGAAATTGAATGCGGACAAGCTTATAATGATGGCTTTACAGGAGGATATCACAAGTGAGGATGTATCCACAAATGCGGTGATGCCAAAGGCACAGAAAGGAAAAGTAGACCTGATATGCAAGCAGGATGGAATCATTGCAGGACTTGATGTATATGCAAGAGTATTTACACTCTTAGATGACAGCACTGAGGTTGAGTTCTTCTGCAAAGATGGCGATGAGGTGAAGGCTGGCCAGCTTATGGGAATTGTGACTGGTGATATCAGGGTTCTTCTCTCTGGAGAGAGGGTTGCGCTTAATTACCTGCAGCGTATGAGTGGTATAGCTACATATACCCATGAGGTTGCAGAACTTCTTAAAGGAAGCAAGACTACTCTGCTGGATACCAGAAAGACCACGCCTAATTGCCGTATATTTGAGAAGTATGCAGTCAGAGTCGGCGGAGGCAGCAATCACAGATACAATTTGTCGGATGGAGTATTGCTTAAGGATAATCATATAGGCGCTGCGGGAAGTATAACCAATGCAGTGAGAATGGCAAAGGAGTATGCACCATTTGTTCGCAAGATAGAGGTTGAAGTTGAGACACTGGATCAGGTAAAAGAGGCTGTTGAAGCGGGAGCCGATATCATTATGCTTGACAATATGACAACGGATCAGATGAGGGCTGCGATCGATTTGATCGATGGACGTGCGGAGACAGAATGTTCAGGCAATGTTACAAAAGAGAACATAGAGAGACTGGTATCATTGGGAGTGGATTATATATCAAGCGGTGCGCTTACACACAGTTCACCTATAATGGATATATCGATGAAAAATCTTCATGCGGAGGAATAAAGTGAAGGCAAAAGAGAGAAGGGAAAGGATACTTGACATTGTGAAGAATTCAGATGTCCCTGTTCCGGCAAATAAGCTTGCGTCAGAATTCGATGTCAGTAGACAGATAATAGTGCAGGACATTGCAGTGATCAGGGCGGCTGATGATGGCATAATTGCAACTAACAGGGGTTATATATACAAGAATGAATCAAAATGTCAGAGAGAGTTTAAAGTAAAACACGGTTATGACAGGACTGAGGAAGAACTCACGATCATAGTTGATTATGGCGGTGTTGTAAAGAATGTAAGTATAAGTCATACGGTGTACAATCGTGTTACTGCAAAGATGAATATTGCTTCCAGATACGACGTGGCAAAATTTATGAAAAAATTGGAAAATAGCCAGTCGTCCCTGCTTGGAAATGCTACGAACGGATATCATTACCATCTGATAGAGGCTCCAAGTGAAGAGATCCTGGACAACATAGAGCAGAAGCTCGATGAGACAGGCTTCCTTGTTCCGTGGCAGGAGTGGGAGAAATAATACAAAATGATTTGGAGAGAATAAAATGACGATAAAAGAGATACAGGAAGAGATAATCAGACTGAAGAAAGAGAAAGATTTCTGCATACTGGCACATGCTTATCAGGGACATGAGATTCTTGAAGTTGCAGATTATATGGGAGATTCATATGGACTTAGCGTAGAGGCGAGCAAGGATTCCCGCAAAAATATAATAATGTGTGGTGTGCGTTTTATGGCGGAGACATGTAAGATATTGTCCCCTGATAAGAATGTGTACCTGCCTAACCCTGAAGCCGGATGTCCGATGGCTGAGCAGATGAATCTTGAAATGCTGGATGAGATGAAGAAGAAGTATCCGGGATATGCGGTTGTCGCCTATATAAATACGACATCTGAATTAAAAACTGCCTGTGATGTATGTGTGACATCCTCATCTGCAGTTCAGATATGCAGCAAGCTTGATAACGACAAGATTCTTTTTATTCCAGATCCGAATCTTGGAAACTATGTTCAAAAGCAGATGCCGGAAAAGGAATTTGCATTTTTTAACGGCGGATGTCCTAGACATCTTGCGGTTACCATAGATGATGCTTTGAAGGCAAAAGAGTTACATCCACATGCGGAACTTCTTGTCCATCCTGAGTGCAGACCTGATGTAGTTGCAGAGGCTGATTATGTAGGTTCAACTACAGGAATCATGGCATATGCCAGAAAGTCAGAGAAAAAAGAGTTCATCATCGGTACAGAGCACAGTATTGTGGAGCATCTTCAGTATGAGTGCCCTGACAAAATGTTCTATCCAATTTCTTCAAAGCTGATGTGCCATAATATGAAACTTACTACCCTGGTTGACATATTGAATGTATTAAAGGGCACAGGTGGCGAAGAGATAGTCCTTTCTGATGAGGTGATGGAGGGAGCTTCCCGCTGCATTAACAGAATGATCGCGCTTGGATAACGATTTGCGGATTATTATCCAGAGCAGTGGGACATATCCATGATCGATGAGGATATGGACAATATCGTAGAGCTTGGATGCAATGTCATCCGTATAGCGGAGTTTGCATGGCATATCATGGAAAAAACGGAGGGGCAGTATGACTTTTCGTTCTTCGATTATGTCATCAGCAAGGCAAAGGAGAAGGGGCTTCATGTGATACTTGGAACCCCGACAGCGACTATTGCTTAATTATATAAAATACGGTTGCTTATTAGTTCATTAAGCGACCGTATTTTTTTGTACCTGTGTTATAATGTTATAAAAGTGTATAATATTATTTGCAAATTATGATCAGCCAGACTGGCTGGAGTATAGGAGGACATGATGGGTATTGTTGAATTAAAAAATGATAAGATCGCTATAAAGGTGAATACTCACGGCGCTGAGCTTGTGAGCCTGAAGAGTATCGAGACAGACAGAGAATACATGTGGTGCGGTGATGCTGAGTATTGGGGAAGAGTTTCTCCTGTGCTGTTTCCATTTGTGGGAAAGCTTGAAGGACAGCGTTACAGACATAACGGGGTGGTTTATGAGAATATACCTCAGCACGGATTTGCAAGGGACAGCGAGTTTGTAGTGGCTGGCCAGACTGGTGATACACTGCTGTTTGTGCTTGAGAAGAATGATACATGGCAGAAGAGCTATCCGTTTGATTTCAGTCTTTGTATAGGATACAGACTTGAAGGTTCATCTGTACATGTTATGTGGACCGTTGTGAATGAGGGAACTGACACGATTCATTTTTCTATCGGTGCCCATCCTGCATTTGCGTGTGAGGGAGGCATCGGCGGTTATTCTCTGGATATGCACACAGGTAGGAACGAGATTGAATGTGGTCTTTTGACAGCAAATGGAGTTCTTGGAGATAGAACAGTTACGCACAGACTGACAGATGGAGTCTTAAAGCTGCGTGATGAGATGTTTGATGAGGATGCCCTGATCATGGATGGTAAGGGTATAAATACGATTACATTAAGGAACTCATCTGATGCGCCGGTTTTGCAGTTGAGATTTGATGTGCCGCAGATAGGCATATGGTCTCCTGCAAAGAAACATGCGCCATTTGTCTGCATAGAGCCTTGGTTTGGCAGGTGTGACCGCGAGGGATATGACGGAGATCTGGCGGACCGTGAGTATTCAAACAGTCTTGAGGCTGGCCATTCGTTCAGCAAGGAGTATGTCATCGACATACTATAATGGAAAACATATCATGTGTCAGATTAAGATATAGCAGAATATAATTTGTAAGCAGGGCGGGACATCCCATTGGTGAGATGTCCCGCCCTGTTTGTTATGTTTCATATACATTAATGTAAAATCTATGTAAAAGGTGCCTGACCCCATTGTTGTTCCTTTTTGTAGAGTGCTGAAAATACTACTTGACATATGATACTATGCGACGTATAGTATATCACGTTAGGAGGTATAGCGATGGATATACAATTAAAAAGAGGAATGCTCGATGTATGTGTGCTTGCGGCCATCAAGGATGAGGATTCCTATGGATATCAGATCATCAAAGATATGAAGCCGTATGTGACGATATCAGAGTCCACACTCTATCCTATCCTCAGAAGACTTGAGGCGGGAGCGCTGCTCACGGTACATTCCGTGGAGCACAACGGAAGACTCAGAAAGTATTATCATATTACGGATGCCGGAAGAGCCAGGATAGAAGAGTTCAAGGAAGAGTGGAAGGAACTGGAATCCATATACAGATTTATTGTGAGGGAGGAAGTCAGAGATGAACAAACAGGAATATCTTGAGTCGATAAGAAGCAGGATCAGTGCGATGCCGGCTGATGATGTGAACAGGTTTATGGATTACTATAGCGAGATGATAGATGACCGCGTGGAGGACGGCCTTTCCGAGGAGGAGGCTGTGGCAGATATGGGATCACCTGATGCAGCAGTGGAGCAGATACTTGAAGATATGCCGCTTACAAAGCTTGTGAAGGAGAAGATCAAGCCGAAGCACGAGCTCAAGGCATGGGAGGTTGTACTCATAGTTCTGGGCTCTCCGGTGTGGATACCGCTTCTCATGACGGCGGCGGTATTGCTGCTGACACTTTGGATAGTTGCATTTGCACTTCTCATATCATTCTATGCGGTGGTGCTCAGCTTTGTGGTTGTGGGAATAGGCGGATTGATATGTACCATACCTCTGTTCGTGGCCCACAGCCCTTACACAGCAGTTCTCATGCTCGGAGCAGCACTCATAGGAGTTGGTATAGCGATATTGTTTGTTGTATCGGTTAAGCCCGTTACGGTTGGTATATTTAAGGTCTGCAAGGCCAGTGTGAATGGAATAAAGAGAATGTTTGTAAAGGAGAAATAGTCATGAGTAGAACAAAGAAAGCTGTTATTGTTGCATCGGTCATGATCGTGGCAGGCATTATCACTGTGATCTCAGCACTTGCTGTAAATGGATTCAGATGGCCGAATGTGACAGTTAATCTGGCCCACATGACATCGGAGCCGGTGAACTACGTAAAGAAGACTGTTGATATAAAAGATAAATTCACTGCAATTGATGTAAAAAGCGCATCAGATGTGGATGTTGCCGTGAAGAAGGCGAGTGGAGATACAAGTTATGTGGAGTATTACGACTGCGAGAATCTGACACATCATGTAGATATATCAGATGGCGTGCTCAGGATAACCGCAGACGACAGCAGGAACGCAGCATTTAACATTTCCATTGGTGTGTATTCTGGAGCATGGCCATCCGTGACGGTGTATCTGGCTGGTACGGAGTACGATGATCTGAAGATTGTGACCAGCAGTGGTGACGTGGATATGGAATATTATCTGGCAATAGGTAATATCGATATAGAGGCCGCCAGCGGCGATGTGATCGTAAATGGTGCAAATGCAGATGCTCTGACGGTGGCGACCAGCAGTGGTGACATTAAGCTTGACAGTGTATCGTCAAAGGATACAAGAATATCAGCAAACAGTGGTGACGTCAGTCTTGGTGATGTGGTGATGGATAATATTGATCTGAAGACCTCCAGTGGCAATATCACATCTGGCAGTATAAAGGCAAAACGTATAAACGGTCGTGCGTCAAGTGGTGACGTAATGATTAGAGACTGTGATGCTTCTGAGATCAATGTCGTGACAACCAGTGGTGATGTATCGATCGGTATTGGTTCAGAAATGAAGTATGAATACAATACAAAGACATCCAGCGGTGATGTAAATGTACCGGACTCGGTTGAGGGAGCAGATGGAAAGTGCAATATCGAGACTAGTAGCGGAGATATTGATGTCACACAGTAAGTCGTAACTGAATACATTTGAAAATTGGTTCAAGGCAGGTCTTCTGAAATGGAATGACCTGCCTTGAGTTGTATTTAGGCTAAATTAAAGTTAATTAATGAAATAAAATGTCGGTAAAGGCCTCTGCTTATTGTGGATTCACGCTAAAAATGGTATCTTTAATATGTATATATATTTATACGGAAGAAAATATCAGGGAGAGTAAAGGATGAGTGCATTTGCATTGAGACTTGCAGTATTACCTTCGGTGTTACTGCTGTTATTTGTAGTCAGAAGAAATAAGAATAGCAGGGATCCAATGAGCCTACTAGTATGGCTTGCGGTTCTGGGAGCTGTCAGCACGATACCGGCAGTAGTCGTGGAGCTGGTTGGGGGCGTATTGTTATACTATATTGGATTGGAATCCGGAACGGCGGTTTATGAGCTGGTCAACTGCTTCTTTATAGTGGCGATGATCGAGGAACTGGGCAAATTCCTTGGAATGTTAATACTTACATGGAAAAATAAGAACTTTGACCACAGCTATGACGGCGTTATATATGGCGTGTGCTCGTCGCTCGGATTTGCAACACTGGAGAATATCCTGTATGTATTCCAGGGTGGAATAGGACTCGGAATTCTGAGGGCTGTGACAGCAATCCCACTTCACTGCTCATGCGGCGTTATCATGGGATATTTCTACTCAAAGGCGAGAGAGAATGCGAACAAGGGCGAGGGTGCCGCAGGCAATATGCTGATAGCGTATTTTAGCGCCATGGGAATACACGGACTGTATGATTTTGTGCTGTCGATTGATGACACCAGCGTGATCCTGTGCATACTGGTTCTGATCCTGTCGGTGGTTCTGATGTTCCTGCTCATATCCCATGCGGCAAAGAACGATCATATCATAGCGGTAAATCCTATATGGGTGAATCCGTATAACTTCAGATATATACCTATGTGTGGATATAATCAGCCAAATATGTACGGACAGAACATGCAGTACAATCAGCCAAATGTATATGGCAAGTGGCAGAACACCTTCCAGCCAAATGCATACGGCCAGACGAATCAGTACAATAATCAGCAGAGTGGCTATGGCCGGCAGCCTCGGTATGGTCAGCAGAATGGTTACGGTCAGCGGCCGGGGCAGTACAACCAGCCGGGCAGCTATACTCAACAGCCAGGACAGTACAATCAGCCGTCAAGTGGCTATGGTCAGCCACAGCGGTACGATCAGCAGAATGGCTGCAGCCAGCAGACCCAGTATGGCCGGCAGTCACAGCAGAATAATCAGTATAGCGGCTACGGTCAGCCGCCACATTACGGTCAGTCATCACAGTATGATCCGCAGAACACATACAGACAGTAATAAAATATTTATATACAGGAGAACAGGCAAATGTTATTGATAAAGAATGGAAGAGTCATTGATCCGGTCACCCATACAGACGAGGTCATGGATGTGCTCATCGACGGCAATCATATAGTTAAGACAGGATACGATCTGGAGGCAGAGGGTGCGGAGGTCATCGATGCAGATGGACTTGTAGTTGCACCAGGACTGGTAGACACACATGTACACTTCCGCGATCCGGGATTTACGTACAAGGAAGACATCGAGACAGGTGCCGCCGCCGCTGCAAGAGGAGGCTTCACGATGGTGGTATGTATGGCGAATACAAAGCCGGCGGTGGATAACCTTGAGACTCTCAAGTATATACAGGATAAAGGTGCAAAGACCGGAATACATGTAGTTCAGACAGCCACAGTCACAAAGGGCCTTGCTGGCAAGGAACTCGTGGACATGGACAGTCTTGCGGCTGCAGGTGCAGCAGGATTTACCGATGACGGAATCCCAATCATGGATGAGAAGCTTCTTCTTGAGGCTATGGAGAAGGCAAGGGATCTTGATCTTCCGGTGAGTCTTCATGAAGAGGATCCGCTGTTCATTGTACAGCCGGGAGTGAATCAAGGAAAAGTATCAGAAAAGCTTGGATACGGCGGTGCATCCCGCACAGCGGAGGATATTATGGTTGCAAGGGACTGCGTCCTTGCACTTCACACAGGTGCATCAGTGTGCATACAGCATATAAGCTCAGGCAATTCCGTGGATATAGTGAGAACTGCAAAGAAGCTTGGAGCGGACGTACATGCGGAGGCAACTCCACATCATTTCACCCTTATAGAGGATGCTGTGCTGAAGTACGGAACCATGGCGCGTATGAATCCTCCACTCAGAACCGAGAAAGACAGAAGACAGATCATAGAGGGAATACAGGATGGCACAATAGATATGATAGTGACGGATCACGCCCCGCACAGCAGTGAGGAGAAGGCGAGACCGCTTGACAAGGCGCCAAGTGGAATAACAGGGCTTGAGACATCTCTTGCCCTTGGAATATATTCCCTTGTACAGCCTGGATATATCTCACTCATGAAGCTCATGGAACTAATGAGCAGGAATCCTGCAGAATTTTACCGCATGGAACCGGGCAAGATAGCAGAGGGAGCTCCTGCGGATATAGTCATATTTGGCGAGAATGAACAGTGGACAGTGAACAGCTTTGCGTCAAAGGCATCCAACAGTCCATTTGCCGGATGGACTCTCCCGGGAAAGGTTCACTATACAATCTGTGGCGGAAATATCGTGTATGACGCAGAAAAGTACGATGCTGAACATGATGTGTAAGATGCGGGCAGCAGGATATAAAATGTAAGATATGAGAAGATCATAACAGAGATGGGACATATAGATATGGACAAGATAAGACGACATTATACATTCAGAGGAAGAGTGCAGGGAGTTGGCTTCAGATACAGGGCGAGCTATGCTGCATCCATGTACGGAGTCACCGGCTGGGTGTGCAACAGATATGATGATTCTGTTGAGATGGAGGCTCAGGGGCTGCCTGAGGCTATAGACAAGGTGATAGCAGTTCTCAGAAATGACAGATATATATTTATAGAGGATATGGATGTCAGGGAGATACCTCTGGAGAATGACAGCGGATTTCATGTGAGATCAAGCTGGTAACGCGCGTAGATAATAAGGAGAGTGGACATATGGTAAAGATAGATTTGATAACGGGCTTTCTGGGCTCAGGCAAGACGACATTTATTAAGAAGTATGTGAGCTACCTTGTTGGCAAAGGATATAATGTCGGAATCCTTGAAAATGATTATGGTGCAGTCAACGTGGACATGATGCTTCTTCAGGATGTGATGGGCGAGAACTGTCATGCTGAGATGGTGGCAGGTGGCTGCGGCGAGGACTGTCACAAGAGAAGGTTCAAGACAAAGCTCATAGCTATGGGGATGAGCGGCTATGACAGAGTCATTGTTGAGCCGTCCGGAATATTTGATGTGGATGAATTCTTTGACGTCCTCCACGAGGAGCCACTTGACAGATGGTATGAGGTGGGAAGCATCATTTCCATAGTCGATGCCGGACTTGACCGGGACATGAGCAGACAGTCCAGATATGTGCTTGCGTCTGAGGTTGCGAACTGTGGAACTCTGGTGATGAGCAAGGTTCAGGATGCATCGGAGGATGAGAAGAGGAGCACAATAGAATATATCAATGAAGTGCTCACCGAATTCCAGTGTAAGCGTCAGTTCGGCGATGATGTTCTGGAGAAGAACTGGGATGATTTCACGGATGATGACTTTGAAGGTTTTATGTCAACCGGATACAAATTAAACGACTATGTAAAATTATGGTTCAAACAAAGTGATGTGTTTAACTCGGTATATATCATGAATAAGGTTATGCCTCAGGAGCGGCTTGAGACGATAGTCAGGGATATATTTGCGGATAAGGAATGCGGAGATGTCTTTAGAATCAAGGGTTTTCTCCCTGTAAATGACACCGGATGGATAGAGCTCAACGCCACGGTAAAAAAGACCGAGGTGAGACCTATAGAGAACGGGCAGGAGATCATAATTGTGATCGGTTCGAATTTGGTGGAGGACAAAATAAAACGGTACTTTGAGTAAAGAGGCTGATGGACAGGAGCGGATTTTCATGACAGACAGGGCTAAGAAATTGAACAGAGAAGAGAAGCTTCAACTTCAGGCTGAAAAGCTGAAAGAACAGGCACAGATAGATCTTGAGGGATACGTTATGTGTCGTTCTGCACTCAGGGCGACCAGAACGGATCTTCATGAGGAGTCGGAACGGTATGACAGACTTAGGGAAGAATATGAAGAGCTGAAGAACAGACGCGCACCGTACAAGGTGCTGTTCTATAAACGCAGAAGGATCAGAAAGTGTAAAAAGCACATAAAGGAGCTGGGAAGGGCAAAGAAACGTCTGCGCAAACAGATGAAAGAACACCGTGAGGGTGTCAGACGAAGAACTGTTACCAACACATTTGCATTTGTTGCAGCGCTTGCGATGTTCGCCATGATGGCGTGGA
The DNA here is from genome assembly GCF_040915325.1 of Coprococcus sp. RTP21281st1_F1_RTP21281_210402. Lineage (NCBI taxonomy): Bacteria > Bacillati > Bacillota > Clostridia > Lachnospirales > Lachnospiraceae > Coprococcus > Coprococcus sp. RTP21281st1_F1_RTP21281_210402. Next base: position 337,756 of record NZ_JBCPDQ010000003.1, on the reverse strand, counting down.
GGATATGGCAGCTCGCACAGGGTGTGTACTATATGGCATTTTACAGAAATGGTGAGGCCCTTGAGATAACGGCTGTTGCTGTGCTCAGGCAGCTCCTGCTTGTGGCGTGCATCGTATATGGCCTGGTAGTTGTATGGCAATCCCTGCAGGTGTGGGGAATGAAGCGGGAAGGCTGGAATGGTGTAATAAGAATTAAGGTGAAACAGAAGGCCTACTGGATTATGATGATAGGCGTACCACTTCAGATAGTAAGTCATGGAGATATGCTGACAAATGCCATGATGCTCATAACGATTATCAGTCAGATGGTCATGGCGGCACTTTTGTCGACAGTCCAGTCGAGAAGGATACTTGTGAAGATATTTGCATGGTGTTATGTCGGGGGAATCTGCGTGATATGGCTGTATGGCGGAGTGTACTGCAGAAACTTCGAGATATCGGGAAATGATTCCGGAACTAGCACCTATGCGGTTGACAACAAGTCGAATTTTTTGCAGATATGGGAGATGTCGACTGAACCGGAATTCTATCATATGGGTATGTATGCCCAGAACAGGGATACCGATTATGGCATGATGATCATTCCGGGACTTGCGTATGCTGATACGATAGGCAGTGAGTCGAGGAAGATAGAGAACTGCACGTCCATGACGCCACAGGGGCTGGCAGTTACGAAGGAGTATACATTTGTCAGTGCTTACTGCAAGACGAAGAAACACAAATCTGTGATATTTGTTCTTGATACACAGACCGGGCAATATATTAAAACACTGGTTCTCAAGGACACGACACATGCCGGAGGACTTGCGTATGATACGAAGAATAATGTGCTGTGGGTTTCCTCGTATATGATTGATGAGGATGAGGACAGGAGCAGGAAGGCATCCATATCATGTCTTACGCTGGACTCCATAGAGAAATACGATGTGGCTCAGGGAAAGCCGATAAAATACAGGAACACATGTAGCGTCATGTTCCCTGCAACGTCATTTATCACGATATATGACGGACATATATATGCGGGCTACTGGCGAAAGGATAAGAACAGCTACAGCATGGCTGCCAGCTATGAGATAGTAAATGGAGGAACTGCAATATCCTCGGAGGAGGACGAGGCTTTCTATATACCAGGAAGGGTGCAGGGGCTTCAGGTGTACAAAAATGAGATAATATTCTCTATATCCTATGGTATAGATGAATCCAGGATAGAGGTATACGATACAGATACAGGCAAGCTGTCCAGTGTGAATTACGGAACAGAGACACCGAGACAGGTGGTTAAGCTCCCGCAGAAGCTGGAGCAGATATATTCGTATAATGGCAAATTATACTGCCTGTTCGAGTCTGCAAGTTTTGCCTACAGGCTGACAGCACCGGTGTGTATGGACAGGATCGTGGGGCTTGATGAGATGGCACTTGTAGAGTAGCTCAAAGTGGTTCAAGGTGAAAAAATGGAGGGTTTGGGATGAACGAACAGAATATTAACAATGGAATGAATGGAGGCCCGGGGATGCCCCCGCCGCCACCGCAAGGGTATATGAACATGAATGGAGGCCCGGGGATGCCCCCGCCGCCACCGCAAGGGTATATGAACATGAATGGAGGCCCGGGAATGCCCCCGCCGCCACCGCAAGGGTATATGAACATGAATGGAGGCCCGGGGATGCCCCCGCCGCCACCTCAGGGTTATATGAACATGAATGCCAGACCGCCGCAGAGGAGAAATCCTGCGGTGTCTCCGAACAGATTCAGGATGTTTGGTATTCCGGTACTGGTATATGCGATCATATGTGCGGCATGTCTGTACAGCAACTGGTCGAGTATATTGTCGGCTGTGCTTTCGATAGTATCAATAGTGTTTATCAGTACATGCATGGTACGATATGAGAATAACATCGGTGCAGACCGTGAGGCCATGACCACTGGAGCTGCGTTGTCGAAACAGAGTATACTGATCCCATATTATATTCTTGTGTTCATGATGTCGGTTGCCCTGAGTCTCACAGACGAGGGATATATCATATTTGGATGTAATGTGGGAATAATCGTTACAGAGATGTATGCGGTTATGACATACTTCAATGACACTGAAAAGCATGGGATATTCAAGGGAATATTCTCATTTTTCGAGATGTTCTTTGGATCGATAGGGTATGTAAACATGCCATTTGCCGACAGAAAGGCGGAGCGTGAGATAACCGGCAAAAAGAGAAATTCCAAGCTGATGTACATACTTCTTGGATGTGTGATAGCACTTCCGATACTGGTGATCGTGCTCAATCTGCTGTCTTCGGCAGATCCTGTGTTTGCAAAGGTCATAAAGGATATATTTGGCAAACTGTTCTTCTCGTGGGATATAG